>NZ_SOAW01000003.1 GCF_004364645.1 Naumannella halotolerans
TCGGCATGATGACCCCAGTCCAATACGAGCACCACCTACACCAGACGGCTACCCTGGCCGCCTGACCACGTGTCCGTCGAACGGGGTCAAGCCCAGTGTTGCACCCACCGTCAGAACCCGCGTGCTCCTTTCCCGCCATAACTGACGACAAGCTGGGGTACGGCGGGCAGGGACCGGGTGCCGGTACGCTCCAGGGATGCGCAGACTGCTTCGATTGGACTCCTCAGCCGGTGGCGAGCTGTCGGTGACCCGCAGCCTGACCGGTCGGTTCGCGTCCGGCTGGCTCGCCGCGGGTGATGATCGTGAGGTGATCGCCCGCGACCTGCACGCCGACCCGTTGCCGCATCTGGAGACCTCGGAGTTGCACTTCCCACCGGTCGGCCGCCTCACGGAGGTGGCCGAGTCCGATCAGCAGCGGCAGGACGAGGTCGTCGAGCAGTTGCGCAGCGCCGACGTCGTGGTGATCGGCGCGCCGATGTACAACTATTCGATGCCGTCGACCCTGAAGACCTGGATCGACCGGATCCATCTGCCCGGTATCACCTTCGACCTGGAGCCGTTGCCGATGGCGGGCAAGCCGGTGGTGCTGATCAGCGCTTCCGGCGCGGCCTACGACCCGGGTACGCCAACCGAGGGCTGGGACCATGTGCTGCCGCCGTTGCAGATCGTGCTCGGCGACGCACTCGGGATGGACGTGCACGTGGTGACCAGCCGGCTCACGCTGGCCGATCGGGATCCGCAGCTGGCCGCCTTCAGTCAGCGCGCGGAGCAGGAACGCGCCGATGCCGAGAGCACACTGGACAGGCTGGCCTCGACCCTCTGAGCCTCAGCCGACCCACTCGGCGATCTTCGCGATCAACGAGATCAGCAGGTAGATGCCATACAGGATGCCGCCGGCGATCGCGGTCCACTTCACACCGGTACGCAACCGCCTGCCGCGTGGGGCCACCTGAGGTGGTGGACCGGTCGGAGCCGGCCGGGGGGTGAGGCCCGGAGCGTCCATTGCGGGTTCGCCGACCCGGTGGTCGCGGTAGCTTTCGGACCGGCTGCCGACCCGGGCACCGACGGTCTGCGCAAGCCAGTCCAACTGCTGCCAGGTACGGGGCGCTGTGATGTCCAGACCGGACCTGGAGTAGACGAACAACCAGTCGTCGACGATCTCGAGGTCGAAGGCGCGGCTGGCGTCGACCAGGTAGGCGATCAGGTCCGGGGTGAAGATGTAGTAGGCATCGAAGCCGTACCCGGACGGGGCATAGGCGGTGAAGTGCTTGTCCAGGGGCTGGCCGAGAGAGACCCGCTGATCGGAGCGGTAGGCAACCGGGAGGTTCGTGCCGAGGCGGTTGTTTGACCTGGCGTCGAGCACCATGTGCGGCAGTGTGCCCGGCAGCCGGATGGCGGCGTACTGCCACCGGTGGGTCTTGCTGTCATCGCCACTGCCGGTTTCCCATTTGTACCGACCGCAGGCGACGACCGGCCCGTCGTCGGAGAAGATGCCGGGTTCGGTTGCCCGGCCGTTGCCGAGATTGAAGATCAAACCGGGATACCGGGGGCCGGGTGTCTCCGGCCGGTACACGAACCCGTTCCGCTCGGCGAACCGGACACACGTGAGGTGCTGTTTCCACAACGAGAGCCGGCGATCCCGGTTCATCATCGCGAAGATCGCCACCATGATCAGCCCACCGAAAGCGACACCGGCCGCGGCGAGGAGCAGCAGTTCCGGTGAACGGTTGAAGATCCAGACGATCCCCACCACCAGCAGCACCGCCACGGTGGTCAGTCCGCCGATCAGGGCCGCGATCGTCGCGTTGCCGCTGACCGACAGCGAACCCCAGCCGGCGTTGCCGGACTCGGCCATCGCGGTCCGGAAGTCCCGCGCCTCTCTCCGGGTGACCCGCCGTTCCAGCGGGGTGGTGTCGATGATCTGGTTCACGGTGGCTGGCTGTCCTTTCCGAACGGCACCCCAGACTAGACCCGAGGCGGGTCCCCAACGGTTGCGGCCCGGACCGGGCTGATCCTGTCCCGGTGGGCAGGTCAGCCGCGGCCCGCGCGCAACGCCATCCGGATCAGCGTCCACTGCAGCGGCAGCCGCGCCAGCGTGCCCCAGCGGCGCAGCGGCGAGTGGGAGTGCTGGGCATCCACGGCCATCTTCACGTTTGCCGGGAAGATCGCCACCAGCAGGCCGGCGCTGGCCCAGCCGGCGATCCGCCGAGTGGGCCGCAGGGCCAGACCGGTCGCACAGATCAGTTCGGCCACCCCGGAGATGATCACCGTCTCTCTGCGGGGCAGGGGCTGCGGCACGATCGGCTCGAACACCTGCGGGCGGAGGAGGTGGATCAGGCCGGAGACTCCGAAGGCCTGGATGAGCAGCACCCGGTCGAGACGAGAAGAGACCATGGCGTCGAGTCTAGGCTCCCGCCCTTGTCCCTCTGCCCGGACGTGTCGACCGGCAGCGTACACAGACAGCCGTGGACCGGGCTTGCGCAGTTGTTTTCTGCGTACCGAGGTCCCCGGACGGGGCCTCCCGGCCCGCTGTTCGTGCCGAACAGCTGCGATCAGATCGTGCGGCACAGACGGCCGGCGTCGAGCATCGCGGAGTGGACGTTCCGGCTGGCCACCGCATCACCGATCCGGAACAGCTGGAATGCCCCTGTCCGGTTGCGGATCAAGTCCTGGGCGTGGCCGTCCAGCAGGGCGACCGGATCCATCGCCCCGGCGTTCATCGAGGTCCCCAGCAGGTCTTCGTAGAGGTCGGCAACCGGTCGCGTACCCAACTCGGTCACCACTGCGTCGACCGATCGGGTCTCGGTGAAGTCGAAGCCGTCCATGCCGAGTTCGACGTTCAGTCCGCTGTCGTCCCGGGCCACCGACAGCAGGCGCCGAAGCACCGTGATCCGCACCGAGTGCCGAGCGAGTGCGTGGAAGTAGCCGGCGGCGGTCAGTGATCCGACATCGGGGGAGACCGACCGTTCGGGGGTGATCAACTCGACCTCTGCGCCGCGCGCCGCGAGCGCCTCGACGGCATCGAGTGCCTGGTTTCCGCCGTGGTCGTCGTAGACGATCACCCGTCCCTTCGGCCGGTAGGCGCCGCCGAGCACATCCCAGGTGTCGCGGACCAGACCGGCACCGGGGATCTCCGGTTCCCGCGGCAGGCCACCGGTGGCGATGATCACCACGTCCCAGGCATCCGCCTGCAGATCATCGGGCTCGACATAGCTGTTCAGGCAGACTTCCACGCCGAGCCGTTGAAGTTCACCGACCCGCCAGTCGACGATGCCGCGCAGGTCACGTCGACGGGGCGAGAGCGAGGCCAGGGCGAGCTGCCCCCCGAGGCTGTCGGAGGCCTCGAACAGCTTCACCCGATGGCCACGCTCGGCCAGCACCCGGGCCGCCTCCAGCCCGGCCGGCCCACCGCCTACCACCGCAACCTGCTTGAGCTGCAGGGCCGGGCTGATCGCGTGCGGCAGTTCGAGTTCCCGACCGGTCGACGGGTTGTGGATGCAGTAGGCGGCCCCGGACTGGTAGATGCCGTCGATGCACATGCTGGCCCCGACACAGGGCCGGATCTGGTCGGTACGACCGGTGGCGATCTTGGTCGGCAGGTCCGGATCGGCCATCAGCGCGCGGGTCATCCCGACCAGGTCCAGCAGGCCATCAGCGATGGCATGCCGCGCGGTCTGCACATCGGCGATCCGGGCCGCGTGCATCACCGGGATCGAGAGCTTCTGCTTGATCTGACCGGCGAACTCCAGGTGCGGTGCCGACGGGGTGGCCATCGGCGGGATCGCCCGCGCCAGATCGGCGTCGGTGCCGAGGTTGCCCTTGATCAGACTGATGAAGTCGATCCCGGCCTCGGTGATGTCGGTTGCGATCTGCAGTGCCTCGGGGGTCTCCAGGCCACCCTTGCGCTCTTCGTCGAAGCTCATCCGGGCACCGACGATGAAGTCGGGCCCGACGGCCTCACGGATCGCCCGGATCACCCGCAGCGGGTAGCGCATCCGATTCTCGTAGCTCTCGCCGTACTCGTCGTGGCGATGGTTCCAGTACGGCGTCCAGAAGGAATCCAGGAACTGGCCGTAGAGCATCAGTTCGATGCCGTCGAGTCCGGCCGAACGGCACATCTGGGCGGTGGCGACGAAATCGTCCTGGATCCGGGCCAGGTCCCACTGTTCTGCTGCCTTCGCGAACGCGCGGTGTGCCGGTTCGCGGACATCGCTGGCCGAGACCGCGGGCAGCCACTGATCGGCATAGTTGCTGGTCCGATGCCCCAGATGGCTCACCTGGATCATCACCGCCGCACCCTCGGCATGGACGTCGTCGGCCAAGGCGTGGAGCAACGGTTCCGCCTCGTCCTTCCACAACTGCAGGTTGCCGAAGGCCGGTGCGGAGTCCCGGCTGACGACGGCGCTGCCACCGATCATGGTCAGGCCGACACCGCCGCGTGCCTTGATCCGGTGGTACTCCCGGTACCGCTCGGTCGGCAACCCGTTCTCGCTGTAGGCCGGTTCGTGCGAGGTGCTGACGATCCGGTTGCGCAGGGTGAGCTCCTTCAGGACGAACGGGCTCAGCAGCGGGTCGTTGGTTGTCGGGTGATTGTGACCGGTGGCTGCGGTGGTGGTGGACATCGTGAACTGCTCTTCCTCAGGCGTCGATGATCAGGTCGGAGGTGGGTTTCGCCGAGCAGAGCAGTACCTTGCCCTGCCGGATCTCCTTCGGACGGATACCGCCGGCATGCTGCATGTCCACCTCGCCGGACAGCAGATCCTGCTTGCAGGAGCCACAGACTCCTTCGCCGCAGGAGGACGGCAGCGGAATCCCGGCCGCCGAGGCGGCGGTCAGGATCGAGGTCGAGGCGTCGCAGTCGATGGTCCGCCCCGCCCGCCGGAACTCGACCAGATGGGTGGCGGTGGTCGGTGCGTCGGCCGACGGCGTCTCGGTGGTCGACGGTGCCAGGGGCGCTCCGGGGGTGCCGAGGACGAAGGACTCCTCGTGGTAGCGGCCGGGATCGACCCCGAGCAGGTCCACCATCTCCCGTACCGCGGCCATGTACGGTGCCGGGCCGCAGGTGAAGATCTCGCTGCCGAGCAGGTCCGGAGCAGCCTTCAATAGCACGGCCGGGCTGAGCCGGCCGGTCGGACCCTGCCAGTTCTCGGTCGCCGAATCGGCTTCGCAGATGATGGTCACGTCGACGTTCGGGTACGTGTCGAGCCACTCCAACTCGGCCCGGAAGATGATGTCGTCCGGGGTGCGGGCGCTGTGGATGAACCGGATCTGTTGCGTGGACCCGCGATTGATCATCTCCCGCAGCATCGACATCACCGGGGTGATACCGCTACCGGCGCTCAACAGGACAAGTTGCTCGGCCGGATGAAGATCACTGCTGAACGCTCCGAGTGGCCCACTCGCACCCAGCACGTCACCCACCCGGAGATGATCATGGAGCCAGTTCGAGACCGGTCCATCGGGGACCCGCTTGACGGTGATGGTCAGTTCGTCGGCATCGGCCGGCGCCGAGGAGATCGTGTAGCAGCGTTCGACCGGGACCCCGTCGACCGGCACTTGCAGGGTCAGGTACTGGCCCGGGGTGAACCGGAGTTGGGCCCGGTCGTCCAGGGTGAAGCTGAAGGAGCGCACATCGTGGGTGATGTCGGTGACGGAACTGCAGCGCAGCCGGCCGTCGAAGTCGTCCAGCAGTTCGTTGTCGGTCGACGCCTCCGGGTACCGGTGATCGGTTCCGGTGTCGGGCGGGAGCATCAGATCGGTCATGGTTCCACCACCTCGGAGAGTCGTTCGATGTACCAGGTCACGAAGTCGTCGACATCGGATTCCGACGGCGCGTAGGGGCCGGGCAGGTACCCCGGATCGGAGACGCCGGTCTGCGCCAGGGCGCACAGTCCGGCGTCCTGCGCGTTAGTCATCTTCCACACCGCGGTCAGGTTGTCGAGGTCGTAGTCCTCGCCCTCGACGGCATCGCTGTGCACCAGCCAGGTGGTACGGACCAGGGTCCGATCGACGTCCAGCGGCAGGGCGCTGAACACGACCGCGTGATCGGCCAGGAAGTGGGACCACATGTTCGGCTGATGGTGCAATGAGAGCCTGCCCAGACGCGGGGTGTCGAGATCGCCGAGCAGTTTCTGGGAGGCCGCTGTGCCGTCGATCGTGTAGGACTCGCCGGCTCCGTCGAGAGCCTCCCGCTGGATCCGGAAGGCCGAGGGCCTGCCGGTCAGTTCGTGGATCAGCTCATAGGGGTAACCGCGGTCCGAACAGGCGGTTTCAAGATCATGTTCGGCCTGCAGGTAGCGGGCATGGGCGGGCAGCAGCCGGGTGGGAATGTCCTCGACGGCATGACCGTAGGTGGGGAAGAAGGTGCAGGTCAGCTCGGGGTGCCCGGCCTCGCAGTGGTAGCACTCGCGGTTGTTCTCCATCACGAGCTTCCAGTTGGCGTGCTCCACCAGGTCGATCTGTGCCGCCACCTTGGTGTTGGTCAACTGGTGCGGGCCCAGATAGGCCTCGATCCGTGCCGAGACCTCGTCGAAGTCGTTCGGCGGTTCGGCGGCCAAGCAGATGAAGATCAGCCCACCCTCGGACCGTACCGACACCGAACGCAGGCCGAAGCAACTCTTGTCGAAGTCGGCCGGCTGGTCCTTGGCGTGCAGCAGGCTGCCGTCGGGGCTGTAGGTCCACTGGTGGTAACCGCAGACGATGTTGCCCACCGAGCCGCGTTCCTCGTTCAGCAACCGGGCGCCGCGGTGCCGGCAGACATTCCGGAAGGCCCGGATCTCGAAGTCGTCGTCGCGGATGATGATCACCGAGGCCTTGCCCACCGTGACGGTGACGTAGTCGCCTTCCTCCGCGATCTCGGCCTCGGTGGCCACGAAGATCCAGTGCCGACCGAAGACGGCGTCGAGGTCGGCGGCGAAGACTGTCGGATCGGTGTAGAACTCTGCCTCCAGTGAGAACCCGGGGCGTCGTCGCCGGATCAGGCTGGACAGCGTTGAGGTGGCGGTGGCGTCCGGATTCGGAGCAAAGATGGTCATTGATGCGGCTCCTGCGGGGCGGGTACCTCTTTGGATGAGTCTCAAGGAGGCGACTCCGGAGAACAAGCGCACGATCTTGCTGCCGACTGTGCAAGAATTTCGCATGATTGATCGGCGGGTCCAGATTCTGCGGACGGTCGCGAGTCGCGGTACGGTCACCGCCGCCGCCGATGCCCTCGGCTACACGCCATCGGCGATCTCGCACCAACTGCGCACCCTGTCCCGCGATCTGGGGATCCGCTTGTTGGAGCCCGATGGCCGTCGGGTCCAGTTGACCCTGGCGGCGCGGCTGCTCCTGCGGGGTGCCGACGAGCTGAGCATCCGGTGGGAGGAACTGCTGGCCGAACTGGCGACGGTCAGCGGCGAGAGCAGCGGCCGGCTGACCATGTGTGGTTTCTCGACGGCGTCGGCGCTGATGCCTGCCGCGGCCTCGGCGGTGAAACAGGCGCACCCCTACACGACGGTTCGGATCGTGGAGGCGAACCCGGAGGAGTGCTTCGACCTGTTGCTGACCGAGCACGCCGATCTGGCCGTGGTGGTGGCGACCTCGGGGACGCCGTCGTTGACCGACAAGCGGTTCGAGCAGCAGTCGTTGCTGGACGACCCGCTGGACCTGCTGGTGCATGTTGATCATCGGTTCGCGAGCCGCCGTTCGGTGCCGATGGAGGAGACCGCGCAGGAGAACTGGATCCTGGACCGGGTGGGTCGCCCGTACCGGAACCTGGTCGTCGCCGCCTGCACCTATGCCGGGTTCACTCCGACCGTCGCCCATGAGGCTGTCGAGTGGGACACCGGGGCGGCGCTGGTGGGTGCCGGTCTGGGTGTGGCGATGGTGCCGCGACTGGCCCGACTGCCGGCCGACGACCGGATCGTTCGCGTCCCGCTGGCCGGTGAGCCGACCCCGGCCCGGCACGTGTTGACCGCGGTACGCCGGGGCAGTGCCGAACAGCCGGTGATCCGGACGGCGCTGGCGGCCCTGCGGGACGTGGCAGCGCAGGTGGTCGGCTGAGGCGGACCGTATCGGCCGCAACGGACCGTGCGTGGAGGCCGACCGGATTGTCTGCTGACCCGAGGTGACCCCGGACGCGCTCCTGATGAGGACGGGGCCAACCATGATCACGGCGACACGTCAGGGGCTCGGCCCGGATGTTGAGAGCCTTCGCGCTGGCTTCGACTCGGTGCTGGGCGGTGATCACGGCTCGGCGCTGTCCAGCCGTGCGCACCGAGCAGTGCGGCGGCGCGTACTGGCCCGGATCGCGATCAGCGTCGTCGCTGTGCTCGTCATCGCTGTCCTGGTGGTCGGAGTCATCATCGCTGCGGTATCGACTCGCATGACCTCCCCGGAGAACGACAACCAGGATGAACCGCCCCGAACACCGCCTGACCCCCACTGCACTCGCGGCCATCGGTGTGCTGATGCTGGGCCTTGCTGCCTTGCCGGTTGCACCGGCAACGCCGCCGCGACTCCGTGGTAGCAGTGGCGGTTCGTCCGGCGGCCGTGGCGGTAGCGGCGGCGGCTCGACCGGCGGTAGCGGTTGGTCGGGCGGTGGCGGCGGTAACGGTGGCGGCGGTGGCGCCGACGATTGATCCGGGCGAGGCGGCTCGTCGGGCGGTTGCCCGGTTGACGTTCGTGGCGGCGGCGCCGGAGCTGTCGCCGGACTGGAACCTCAACGAGTGGGACATGGTTGCGGTCGGGTTTCCGGTGTGGGTGTCGGCCGACGACGCGAGCCTGGCGTCGTTGTCGGATTCGGAGTCGGTCGAGGGGTTGGCGGTGTCGCTGGTCGTTCGTGAGTCGACGGTGTCGGTGGCGATGGGCGACGGCACCACCTTGGGCTGTGCGACCTCGGGCCGGGGGCTCGTGGTGGGGTCCCACGAGCCGGGATCGGATGGTCCGTGTTCGCATGCCTATCAGGAGGTCGGCAGGTACACCATCACCTCGACCCACGCAGGTGGACTGGGAGGCCGGTGGCGAGTCGGGAACGATCGAGGTGAACGGTCAGGCCTCGACCGAGATCCCGATCGGCGAATTGCACGCGGTCATCACCAACTCCGAACCGTACGGCGGCAACTGCTCAGCTGTCGTCTGCCTCAACCACCGGGGCTGGTCTTGTCCGGGCTGCTGTGCGGACGGGGACGCGCCGTGGAGGAGCGCACGACCAGTTCGTGCGGGAGCGAGATCGCCGAGGGCGACTGTCGGTCATGGTCCAACTGGTCAATGATCACGCGTGCCGCCTCGACGCCCTGCCGGTACGGGAACTGGGCGACCGTGGTCAGGCCGAAGAACTCCGAGTGCACGTAGTCATCGACGCCGGCGACCGAAACATCGCCCGGAACACTCAGACCAAGATCACGAGCGGCCAGGATGGCTCCGATCGCCATCTCATCGCTGGCGGCCGAGATGGCGGTCGGTCGGTGACGCCCCGGCGCTCCAAGCAGCTGTTTGGCTGCGGTGTACCCGCCGTCGAGCGTGAAGTCCCCGTACAGCGCCAAGGCAGGGTCGAACTCGATGCCGGCCCGTTGCAGTGACCGGCGGTAGCCGTCGAATCGCTGGACGGGAAGCTGGAAGTCACTGTCGACCTCCGGCTTGCCGCCGATGAACCCGATAGTCGTGTGGCCCAACCCGGTCAGATGGTCGGTGGCAAGTTCGGAGACCGCCAGGTCGTCGATTCCGAGAGACGGCACCCCGGGGATCACACCGCCGATGCAGACCAACGGCTTGCCGACCTGGTGCAGCCGGGCGATCTCATGGGGCGTCAGCTCCAGGGCCACGGCGAGCACCGCATCCACCCGCTGCCGGAGCAGGAACTGTTCGAACACCTGTGCGCGCGCCCTGGTTCCGCCGGCGAGGTTGTACAAGGTCACGTCGTAGCCGGCTTCGAGCAGGGTGAGCTGGGCACCTTCGAGGACCTGGCCGAAGTACCAGCGATCGAGGAACGGGATGACCACCCCGACGTTGCGAGTCCGTCCACTGGCGAGGCTGGAGGCGTTGGAGGCGACCACGTAGCCCAGAGCTGCGGCGGCATCGAGAACGGCCTGCTTGCGCGCCGGTGACACCGTTCCGCGCCCGGACAGGGCACGGGAGACCGTCGCCGTCGAAACCCCTGCTCGCTTGGCAACCTCGGCGATGCTGACCGCTTGCATGCGCTCAGGCTTCCACGAACCAGGCCGCGGTGTCAGGCGGCACCGCATGCTGGTCGGCGAGGGGACCGCTGGCGATCAGTGGAAGCATCCCCGCCGGCGCCGGGGCGATGTCGGTACCGGTGTTCGCGATCACCACGACGTCCTCGACGGAAAAGCTCAACACATCCGGCGTCCAGCCGTCCAACCAGCACAGTGTGCCGGAGCCGAGTCCATGATCACCACGGCCGGCGATCAGCGATCGGTACAGCTCCAGGGTGGAACCGGGTACGCCGGCCTGTTGGTCGCGCGCGTAGGCGTTCCATTGGTCGGGTTGCGGCAACCATGACTTCCCAGTCGGGCTGAAGCCGTGGGCAGGCGCGTCGGCCGACCACGGGATCGGCACCCGGCAACCGTCCCTGCCGTACCGTGTCCGGCCGGTACGGAACCAGGTCGGGTCCTGTCGTACCTCGTCAGGAAGATCTACCACTTCGGGCAGACCGAGTTCCTCGCCCTGGTAGAGGTACGCGCTGCCGGGCAGGGCCAGCATCACCGTGGTCGCAGCCCGGCCGCGGGACCAGCCGATGGCCGGATCGGGCTTTCCCGGCGTCAATGGCCCGATGCCGTGGCCCTGGGGTGAATCGGCCGACAGCGCCAGACGGGTGGTGTGCCGGACAACGTCGTGATTCGACAGCACCCAGGTAGTCGGCGCACCGACTTCACCGAAGGCCTCCAACGACTCGATGATCACCGTCCGGAGTGCGTCGGCGTCCCAACGAGTGAAGACGTAGGGGAAGTTGAATGCCTGATGCATTTCGTCACTGCGTACCCACAGTGCACTCTCCCGGAGCGTCGGCATCCAGGCCTCGGCACAGAGAACGCGTTCGCCGGGGTAGGAGTCGATCAGGATGCGCCAGTCGCGATAGACGTCATGGACCTCGGGTTGGCCGAAATAGGGGGCGTCCTCGCCGCCGTCGCCGCCCATCGAGTCCGCGCCGTCGCGCGGAGTGTGATCAGGCAGGCCATCGGCCTTGATCAAACCGTGGGCGACGTCGACCCGGAACCCATCGACACCGCGGTCAAGCCAGAAGCGCAGGATGTCGCGGAACTCGGCCCGGACCTCGGGGTTCGACCAGTTGAAGTCCGGCTGCGCCGGGTCGAACAGGTGCAGGTACCACTGCGCCGGGGTGTGATCACCGGCGTCGACGCGAGTCCACATCGAACCGCCGAAGATCGACTCCCAGTTGTTCGGGGGTAGCTCGCCGCCGCTGCCTCGGCCGTTGCGGAAATGGAACCGGGCCCGTTCGGCACTGCCGGGCCCGGCCGCCAGAGCCTGGACGAACCACGGGTGCTGTGCCGAGGCGTGATTGGGGACCAGGTCGATGATCACCCGAATGCCCAGCGTGTGTGCGTTCTTGATCATGGAGTCGAAGTCGGAGAGATCACCGAACAGAGGATCCACATCACGGAAGTCCGCGACATCGTACCCGCCGTCGGCTTGCGGACTGGTCATGAACGGGGAGAGCCAGACGGCATCGACCCCGAGGTCTGCCAAGGAGTCGAGCCGGGCCGTGATCCCCGGCAGATCACCGACACCGTCACCCGAGGCATCGGCAAAGGATCGAGGGTAGATCTGATAGATCACAGCGCTGCGCCACCACTCTGATGTCATCGGATCAAGGTAGGCCGGATGCGCCCATCTTGTAAACGCTTGCACGATCAAATAGTCAGATGTCGCGCTTTCTGTCCCTTCGAAAACTCGACCAAGAGCGAATCTCGGTGCAATGGAAGCGTGTAGTCGGGCCTTCCTGGCACTTGCGCCTGAGGATCTTGTGTGACACGCTGCAAGCGCTTACAAAGATCGAGGTCTAGGCCAAGCTCCCAGGAGGACACCAATGACGGTGAGAAGCACCCGACGTTTCACGGCGGTGACAGCACTGCTGACAGCGATCGTGCTGGGCGGCACAGCGTGTTCGTCCGGCACCGACGCTACGGCGGGGGGTGAGGGAACCGGTGAGACTGCTGCCACCTCGACCTCACTGACCGTCTGGGTCGATGCCGAGCGGCTGGATGCCGTGCAGTCGGTGGTCGACACCTACACCGAGCAGACCGGAGTCGGGGTCGAACTGGTCGGCAAGAATGTCGACGACATCAAGGACGACTTCATCCAGCAGGTGCCCACCGGCGAGGGTCCCGACATCACCATGGGCGCCCATGACTGGCTGGGCGAGCTCGCCACCAACGGCGTTGTCGCACCGATCGAGCTCGGTGACACCAGCGGCAACTACCTCGACGTGGCTGTGGAGGCATCGACCTACGACGGAGCCACCTACATGCTGCCCTACGCGGTCGAGAACCTGGCGATGCTGCGCAACGCCGAACTCGTTGCCGACGCGCCGTCCGACTACGACGACATGATCGCGAAGGGCAAGGACGCCGGGCTTGACTCGCCATTCGTGGTCGAGCAGGGCTCGGAGGGTGACCCGTACCACCTGTATCCGTTCCAGACCGCCTTCGGTGCCCCGGTCTTCGGCACCGATGAGACCGGCTACAACTCCGACGATCTACAGCTCGGAGCTCCGGGCGGTGAGAAGTTCGCCGATTGGCTGGGGGAGCAGGGTGAGGAAGGAAACCTGAACACCGACATCGACGGTGACATCGCGAAGCAGGCGTTCCTCGACGGTGACGCCGCCTTCTGGCTGACCGGACCGTGGAATGTCGGTGCGGCACAGGACGCCGGAATCGACGTCGCGATCGACACGATCCCCAGTCCGACCGGTGAGGCGGCCTCTCCGTTCGCCGGCGTGAAGGGATTCTTCGTCTCCAGCCAGTCCGAGAACCAGGTTGCCGCCAACGACTTCCTGGTCAACTTCCTCGGCTCCGAGGAAGCCCAATTGGCGCTGTTCGAATCCGGCAACATCCTGCCGGCGCTGTCCGCTGCCGCCGAGACCGCGTCGTCGGACCCGGTGATCGAAGGGTTCGCCGCGGTCGGTGAGGAGGCTGTACCGATGCCGGCAATCCCGGAGATGGGTGCGGTCTTCCAGTACTGGGGCATCGCCGAGGCCGAGATCATCAACGGCTCCGATCCGTCGGAGACCTGGCAGAAGCTGGTCTCCGACGTCGAGGGCGCGATCGGTTGATGACGTCGGTGGTGGGGTGCTGCAGGGCACCCCACCACCGGACGTATTGATCCAGGCAACGGAGCGGACAACGATGACCCAACTCACCCAGACCCCCGACAAGGGAGGAACTGACACCGCCGATCGCCCTCGCGGGCAGGGATCGTCGACCTCTGGCCGGATGCTTCCGCTGTTGATCAAGATTCTGGCGCTGGCGGTGGTCGACGCGCTGGCGGTGTACGCCGTGCTGGTGCTGATCGGAGCCAAGGCCTGGGTCGTCGCCGGTGTGGTGGTCGTGGTTACGGCGATCGTCAACTGGATCTACTTCTCCCGCCGGGCGCTGCCGGCGAAGTACCTGGCCCCGGGTGTGATCTTCCTCTGCCTGTTCCAGGTCTTCGTGCTCGTCTACACCGGGTATGTCGCATTCACCAACTACGGCACCGGCCACAACGGCAACAAGGACCAGGCGATCTCCGCGCTGAGCGCGGCGGCTCTGCAACGCGTACCGGATTCCCCGACCTTCCCGGTCTCGGTGGTGACCCGCAGCGAAGAACTCGGCCTGCTGGTCACCGCACCTGGCGGCGACGCGCTGTTGGGTACCTCGGAGTCCGCGTTGGAGCCTGTGGAGGCCACCTTCGAAGCCGGCAAGGCAGTCGCCACCCCGGGCTGGCAGACGCTGCAGTTCGCCCAGATCCTGGACCGCACCGATGAGGTGGCGCAGCTCTCGGTCCCGTTCTCCGACGATCCGAACGAGGGGGCGCTGCGCACACCCGACGGATCGAATGGCTACCTCTACATCTCCACGTTGCACTACGACGAGGTGGCCGACACCCTGACCGACGAGTCGACCGGTAAGGTCTACCGGGACACCGGAGAGGGCGCTTTCACCGCTGACGACGGCGAGCAGTTGATGCCGGGGTGGCAGGTGACAGTCGGTCTGGACAACTTCGCCCGCGCCGTCACCGACGCCCGGTTGGCCCAACCGTTGCTCTACGTCACGGCCTGGACCTTCGGTTTCGCGCTGCTCTCAGTGGCAACGACCTTCGCGCTCGGGCTCTTTCTGGCGATTGTGTTCAACCATCCGGCCATGCGTGGACGCAAACTGTACCGAGCCCTGTTGATCATTCCCTATGCCGTGCCGTCGTTCCTGTCCGCGCTGGTGTGGGCAGGCATGATGAACGAGAGCTTCGGTTTCTTGAACCAGGTCGTGTTCGGTGGCGCCATGATCCCATGGTTGAGTGATCCATGGATGGCGAAGCTCTCGGTACTGCTGGTCAATCTGTGGCTCGGTTTCCCCTACATGTTCTTGGTCTGCACAGGTGCGTTGCAGGCGATCCCGGACGAACTGACCGAGGCCGGGACCGTGGACGGCGCCAGTGGTTGGTCGATCTTCCGCTTCATCAAGTTGCCGCTGGTGCTGGTCAGCGTGGCGCCGCTGTTGATCGCGTCGTTCGCCTTCAACTTCAACAACTTCAACATCGTCTACATGCTGACCGGTGGCGGGCCACGGGATCCGAGCGCGCCGATTCCGGTGGGTCACACCGACCTGCTGATCTCGATGGTCTACAAGGTCGCCTTCACCGGCCAGGTGCGGGACTACGGTCTGGCGAGTGCCTACTCGATCATCATCTTCGTCGTCGTCGCGATCATCTCGGTGATCGCCTTCCGGCGCACGAAGTCACTGGAGGAGCTGAACTGATGAGCGCATCGACACTCGACCGCGAAGACGGCCCCGACATCCCGACCGAACGCAAGCGGTCGGCCGGAGCCTGGTTCACCGACACCGGGTGGCGGCACCTGGTGGGATTGGTGGCCGTTGCCTTCGCGCTGTTCCCGGTCGTCTTCGTCATCTCCAGCTCGCTGAATCCGAACGGAACCCTCACCGGCTCCAACCGACTCTTCTCCGCCATTGGCATCGACAGCTACGCCAGAATCCTCGGCGGTTCGCAAACACCGTTCCTGACCTGGTTCGGGAACACGATGCTGATCGCAGCATTGACGGCTGTGCTGACCGTGTTCTTGGGGGCGCTGGCCGCCTATGCCTTCTCCCGGATGCGATTCACCGGCCGCCGCTTCGGCCTGATTGCGATCATCGTGGTGCAGATGTTTCCGCAGTTGCTGGGGGTGGTTGCGATCTTCCTGCTGCTCAGCACCATCGGTGACTGGTTCCCCGAGATCGGCCTGAATTCGCGGATCGGTCTGATCCTGGTCTACCTGGGTGGTGCACTGGGCGCGAACACGTACCTGATGTACGGGTTCTTCAACACGCTGCCCCCCTCGCTGGATGAGGCCGCGCGTCTTGATGGCGCCAGCCATGTGAGGATCTTCTTCAGGATCATCCTGCCGCTGGTCACGCCGATCCTCGCGGTGGTGGCGTTGTTGTCGTTCATCACGACGTTGAACGAGTACGTGGTCGCCAGTGTGATCCTGATCGACTCCGAGAAACAGACCCTGGCAGTCGGGCTCACTCAACTGGTGTCGAATCCGCGCTACGCCGACTGGAGCGCCTTCTCGGCTGGAACCGTGATCGCCGCACTGCCGGTGGTTGCCCTCTTCCTCTACCTGCAGAAGTACATCGTCGGCGGGTTGGCCTCCGGCGCGGTGAAGTAGCCGACCAGTCGGCATTCGTGTCCGGATCGCCGAGTCACAGGCGGGGTGCGGCTTCACTAACCCCGACAACCGCTGGGCGAATCAATGCTGGAAGATCATCAGAATCGCAGTGCCGATGTCCAACCATGATCCCGATCAAGAGGCGGCTGACCGAAAAGAGGAGACGCATGGAGACGCTCACCGAAACCCAGATCCGACGCCGAGTGGAATCTGCTTACAGGTTGTTCGTGATCCGGGACCGATACCTACTTCAATGCGATGCGAACGAACGAAGCCTGACCCACAAGCTGGCCGAGTACCTCGTCCCACAGTTTCCACACTGGGATGTCGACTGCGAGTTCAACCGCGACGGTAAGGTGCCGAAATCCGTGCCGAGTTGGCGCGGGAACATCTCGCCGAGTGACACTCAAGCCAAGACGGTCTTTCCCGACATCATCGTGCACAAACGGGGCAGCGATCAGAATCTGCTGGTGATCGAGGCGAAGAAGTCGAGCACCGCGGCGACCAGCGAAGATGCGGCCAAGCTGGCGGCATATCGGAGCAGTCTTGCCTACCGCTTCGTCTGCCTGGTCGTGTTCCCGGTGGGCCCGGCGGGCCGACCCCGCGCAGCCGACGATGTATCGTTCCCGTACCGATCGACTCTCACAGGCTGACCAGTGGTCGGACCTGGTCCGGTGAGCATCCATTGACCGCAAACCGAGCGACGGCGGTATCGGCGTCGGCGGGGTTGGACGTCGCCACCCGGGAGCGACGACCGGTGAGCTGGCTCGGTCAGGTCGAGTGGCCAAGCCTGATCTTCGATGAATGCACCTCGGCCGGCGGTTCCATGCGCTGGCCATCAGCATGCCCGAAAACAGGCGGCGAGCGCCCGATCGGACCGGTGAACCCCTCGCAATGACCTTTCCCTGACCGCCGCAGGCGTCGAACCGCCCTCCGTACACTCCAGAAACAGCGAAACTCCGCCCAGAATCACTCTGGAACGGAGTTTCGTCACCTGATGGCCCTCAGTTTCGTAAGGACCCCTCTGGCGGTGGCGGCGGGATTTGAACCCGCGGTAGGTCTCCCTACACCCGCTTTCGAGGCGGGCACCTTCGGCCGCTCAGACACGCCACCGCCGAGTAGGTTACAAGCTCCGAACCTACGTTTCCAATCGGCGCTGTCGGCCCCGTGGCACCGCCTCCGATCCGGGGCCGTGCGGCAGCCACTCGGGCGTCAGAATGCAAGTCCCGATACCGGTCGGCGCTCAGGGCTCACTCAGTGGCTTCGATGATCTCCGGCAGGCAGATGTCGGGCTGGTCGTACTCGATCTCCCACTTGGCGTCGTCGATCATCCCGCCGTACTCCTCGCCGAGCAGTACCTCGACCGAACGGTCGATCCGGCCGTCGCCCTGGATCTCCGGGTCGCGGAAGTGCTGGGCGACCAACTGGACCTCGGGGTTGTTCGGGTCGGCGCCGATGATCAGGGTGCCCGCCGGGGGCTGGTCGCCTTCGTAGTTGCCGGTGATGGTGACGTTGAACTCGTCGGACTCCAGGGCGCGGCTGACATCGGCAGCCAGGCCGCGTTCACCGCCGGCATTGAGCACCTGCACGCTGACCTGTTCCGAGCGCAGTTCACCGTCGGTGATCGGCATCTGAATGCAAGGCGCCACAGTCGGCGGCGGTGCCGGCGCGGTCAGCCAGTTGTAGCCGACCCGGAAGAAAACAAAGAGCAGGACCAGCAGGGCGAGCAGGGTCAATGGGGTCTTCAACACCCGCAATACCCGGATCGCGGTGTCGGCGCGTTCGGTCTCCACGGCTACTTGAGTTCCAGTACCCGGGCGTGCATCGTCTGCCGCTGCTGCAGCGCGGCACGCAGCGCCCGATGCAGACCGTCCTCCAGGTACAGATCGCCCTGCCAGAACACGACATGGGCGAACAGGTCACCGTAGAAGGTCGAATCCTCCTCCAGCAGTGCCTCCAGGTCCAGATTCCGCTTGGTCGTCACCAACTGATCAAGTCGGACCTGGTGCGGGGGGATCGCGGCCCATTGCTTCTGGACGTACCCGTGATCAGGGTACGGCCGTCCGTCGCCTACGCGCTTGAAGATCACGTCGGCCACTGTAGCCAAATGTCACCGGCGTCCCACCGGGTCCCAGATCACGATTTGGCGTCCATTGCCTGATCGGCCACTGAGGAGATGTGCCAGTCTTTGAGCCATGACTGATGCCGAAACCAGCGAAGAGGCCGTCGCCGACACGTCCGTCAGCCCGGTCGTGGCCGAGGTCACCGAGGGGTACGCCTTCGACGAGCCGGCGATCGAGCTCGGGGTTCTGGTCGAGGCCGAGCAGCCCGTACCGGCAGCGAAGGTACGGCTGCCGCTGGCGATGATGAACCGCCACGGACTGGTCGCCGGAGCCACCGGTACGGGCAAGACGAAGACCCTGCAGGTCCTCGCCGAGCAACTCTCCGCCGCCGGCGTACCGGTCTTTGCCGCCGACATCAAAGGCGACCTCTCCGGCATCGCGGCACCCGGGGAATCATCGGAGAAACTGGACGCCCGGGTACGGAAACTCGGCCAGGACTGGCAGCCCCGTGGCTTCCCGACCGAGTTCTACGCCCTCGGCGACGACGGCAGCGGGACGCCGCTGCGCGCCACGGTCAGCAGTTTCGGCCCGATCCTGATGGCCAAGGTGCTCGACCTGAACGAGGTCCAGGAATCCACCCTCGGCCTGGTCTTCTCCTATGCCGACAAATCCGGACTCGCTCTGCTGGACCTGTCCGACCTGCGGGCGGTGCTGATGTTCCTCACCAGCGACGAGGGCAAGGCCGAACTGAAGCAGATCGGCGGCGTCTCCAAGGCCACCGTCGGGGTCATCCTGCGCAAGCTGACCAATCTCGCCGACCAAGGCGCCGACGCCTTCTTCGGCGAACCCGAATTCGACACCGAGGACCTGCTGCTGGTCGACGCCGACGGTTCGGGTCGGATCTCGTTGCTCGAACTGCCGAATGTGCAGGACCGGCCCGCCCTGTTCTCCACCTTCTTGATGTGGCTGCTGGCCGACCTGTTCGCCTCCCTGCCCGAGGTCGGTGACCTGGAGAAGCCGAAGCTGGTCTTCTTCTTCGACGAGGCGCATCTGCTGTTCAACGACGCTTCGGACGCCTTCCTAGACGCGATCGCGCAGACGGTACGCCTGATCCGCTCCAAGGGGGTCGGTGTCTTCTTCGTCACCCAGACCCCGAAGGATGTCCCCGATGAGGTACTCGCCCAGCTGGGTTCCCGGGTGCAGCACCAGCTCCGGGCACACACCCCGAACGATGCGAAGGCGTTGAAGCAGACCGTCGCCACCTTCCCCAAGAGCACCTATGACCTGGCCGAGGCGCTCACCGCACTCGGTACCGGTGAGGCGATTGTCACCGTGATGGATCCCGATGGCGCCCCCACCCCGGTCGCCTGGACCCGGATCCTGGCGCCGGAATCACTGATGGCACCGATCGCCGCCGAAGACCTCGCCGCCCGGGTGAAGGCATCGGCGCAGCACGCCAAGTACGGGCAGGCGATCGACCGGGAATCGGCCCGGGAGAAGCTGGCCGCCCGTCTCGATGCCGGCGCAGCTGCCGAGCCGGCACCCGCCGGTCCCGCACCGGCCGACCAGCCCGGCGACCGACAGCCCAGCCCCGGACAGCAGGCACCGACCGAACCGGCCGAGCCGGCACCGAAGACCCGGCGCACCAAGGCCGAACGTCGATGTTCGAGAAGCTGTCGAAGAACACGATGGTCCGTCAGGTCGCGCGTACCGCCACCCGGGAGATCTTCCGCAGCATCTTCGGCAACGCCCGGCGGCGCTGATCAGTCGTCGTTGCGGACCTCGAGCACCTGGCCGTCGGTGACCTGCAACAGCACCTCGATCTCGCTGTTGTCGGCCTGGTCGAGGCTTACCTGGTAGACGATCCGGTCGTCCTCATCGGTGATGTCGGCGTCGTCGAGCTCACCGTCGGCCTCACCGAAGGCGATCTCCAGGGCCTCGGTCAGCGAGATCTGCGCCGCATCCAGTTCGGCGGCGTCATCGTCGTCGAGGTTCTCCTCGTCGGTGACCCCCGTGACCGCGGTGCCGGCGGCGTCCAACTGCACCTCCGAGGTCTGGTCGCCGACCCGTACCTCCACCTCCCAGGTGTCGGTGCGCTGATCGTGGTCGATCGCCACAGCAGTGCCGTTGAGTTCGGCCTCGGCGGTCGCGATCGCCGTGACGGCGCGCTCGTTGCGCTCACCGGAGGTCTCGGCGCCACCCGTGCTCGGGGTGGCTGACGCGGTTTCGGTCGACGGGGTCTGGACAGTCGTCGGCTCGGCGGCCGCGGAGGTCTCTGCCGGGGCGGGGGCGTCGGTGGCGGCAGGATCGGCAGTGTCGTTGCCGCAACCGGCGAGGGCGGCGCTCAGCGCCAGGACGGAGATGCTCAGGGCTGCCGAAGGTCTCATGGGACAAGAGTGACAGGCCGTTTCGGCGCCGGCCACCTTCGCGGGCCCGAGGTCTGCCTGTGGTGGTGTCCGCTGGGCGAGATCTGCCACTCGATCCGAGAATCAGGGGATTGTGGCCCGAATCGGCCATCGAGTGGCAGATCTCGCTCACCTCACCGGCGTCACTCGAACAGCGCCTGACCGATGTAGCCACCGGTCCGCGGTGCCGGGGGTACGGCGAAGATCGCCGAGCCCACGTGCCGGATGTACTCGTTCAGCAGATCGAAGCGTCCCAGCTTCTGCTGCAGGGTGACGAAGTTCTCCGGATCGTTCTGGTAGGAGATGAACAACAGCCCCGCGTCGAGCAACCCCTCGGGGTTCATCCCATCGGTGAAGTTGTAGGAGCGGCGCAGGATCTTCACCCCGTCGTTGTTCTCGTGCGCGGCCAGGGCGATGTGGGAGGTCGGGTCGATCACCGGATCGCCTTCGGCGGTGGTGGCGGCGAAGTCCGGGGTGTCGAACTCGGCCTGCCCGGTCAGCGGTGCGCCCTCCAGCTTGGTCCGGCCGAAGATCTGTTGTTGATCGGAGATCCGGTCGAAGTCCCAGGTCTCGATCGTCATCATGATCTTGCGAACGACCTGGTAGGTGCCTCCGCTCATCCAACCAGCATCCTCACCCAGCCAGACGAATCGGTCGTAGTCGGCGGCCTCGGTGATGTTGCGGGTCCCGTCCTTGAAGCCGAGCAGGTTGCGTGGAGTCTGCTGTCCGGGGCCGGCACTCGCCCGACCGAAGCCCATCACCGCCCACCGTGTGTGGGCGGTCCCGGTGACCATCCGGGCAAGATCACGGATCGCGTGGTAGGCGACCTGCGGGTCGTCGGCACAGGCCTGTAGTGACAGGTCACCGCCGGTGAACTCCTCCTGCAGCTGATCACCGGGTATCCGCGGCAGGTCCTGCAGCAGGGCAGGACGTTTGTCGGCCAGCCCGTAGGCGTCGGTGAAGATCCCCGGGCCCAACCCGACGGTGACGGTCAGTGACGCCGGCCCGAGGCCCTCGGCCTCGCCGGTGTCGGTGGCGACCGCATCGGGACGATCCGGCTCCACCGCCCCGATCGACTCTCCCTGCATGAGCTGGGCGATCCCGGCGGTCCAGCGGGCCAGCAACACCTGCAGATCCTGGGTGAGTGCGGTCGCGGCCAGGTCGAAGGTCATGTAGACGGTGTAGCGCTGCGGGGCAGTGGCGACCCCGGCCGGGTGTGGCTGGTCGTAGAACGGCACCGTCACATTCAGGTCGACGATGTCCTCGGCATCGGTGGCGGCCGGTGGCGCCTCGGCCCCGAAGGCCGCCATCCCGCCTGCCCCGGCAGCCACACCGAACGCGGCCGCACCGCCGACCCCGGCGAAGAGGGCTCGACGCGAGACCGACCCGGGTTTGCGGGTCGCTCCACCCGAGGTGGCCGATACCTGTTCGGTCGATCGCTCGGTGGTATCGGTGTCGATGTCGGGGGTACGGCCGGTCACCGCTGAGGGATCCTGTCGATCCGTCGTCGCTGAGGGGTCCTGTCGATCCGTCGTCTGCGACCGATCCCGTCGACCGGTCGCCTCGGCGGAATCCCTGCTGCGCCCGGTTTCCGGTGGGTTCGTCATCTGCTCTCCTCCTCGCGGTGATCGAAGTCGATCACCGATGCCCAGCGACGGCCGGTGCGCCGGTGCGCGGCCGACCGTCGAGGGATTCAGTTGGCGGTCGCGACCTTCTCTGCGATCTTCTGCAGCGGTTGCTGCAGGGACAGCACCGACTGGCTCAGATCCTTGGCGTGCTTCTCCCGATTCTTCTCGTCCCAGGTGATGAAGCCACCCGGTGCCGAGGCGTCGCGGTACTTGTTCAGCTCCTCATCCACCTTGCCGAACTCGTCGGCCACCTCCTGGCTGAGATCGGGATCGATCTGTTCCAGACCCGGCTGCAGGTTCGCGAAGGCCTGCTTGGCGCCTTCGACGTTGCCGGAGAAGTCGGCCAGGTCGATGTGGCTGAACGCCTCCTCCTCGCCGGTGATCTTGTTCGACTGCACCTCTTCCAGCAGGCTGGCGGCACCATTGGCCAGGTCTTCGGGCCGGTACTCCAGACCCTTCACGACCTCGACCAGCTTGCCGACGTTGGTCGACAGGTCAGCGGCGTAGGTCTTCGTGTCGTCGGTGATCTCCTCGCTTTTCCACAGATTACGTTCGACCGCATGGAATCCGCTCCAACCGACCTCCTCGTCCAAGCTGGATTCCCGCATGTCGATCAGGTAGTCGAGGTTGCCGGCGTTGTCGGTCGGGTCGAAACCGGGCATCACGAAGCCCTCCACATCGGACTCGATCTTCTCGTAGAAGGGTCGGGCCTGGATGTAGGCGGCCTTGGCGGCCTCCACGTCACCGCTGTCGACGGCGTCCTTCAGGCCATCCACCCCGGTTTGCAGGTCCTCGGCCTGGGAGATCACCCAGGCGGCGTAGTCGGCGCTGCCCTGGGTGAGCAGTTCTGAGGTACTGCCGCTCGGTTCTGCCGCCGCATCACCGGTGACGGTGAAGGTCTGGGTCTCCGGATCCGCGCCCGGGCAGTACACGGTGTAGTCACCACCGTCGAGGGTGACGGTGAACGATGACGCGGGCAGGCCGGGTGCCAGGTTCTCCTTCTCACCGAGGATCTTCAGGTCGTTCTGCAGTTCCACCTCACTGATCGCGGTGGAGCTGACATTGGTCACCGTGAAGGTGACCGGACCGGCCGGCGCCTGGCTGAAGTTGAGCGAGCAGGTGTCGACACCGTCGGCGGCGAGGGTGACCTGGACCTGCGCCGCGCCGTCGGTGACCGGAGCTTCTCCACCGGTCGTGCTCGCCGCCTCGCTGCCCCCGGCAGAGGTCGTCGTGGTGTCGGCCGTACAGGCTCCGAGTGAGAGGACCAGCGCAATGGCGGCACCGGCGAGGGAGGCCGGACGGCGTGACGGGAAACTGGTGAACATGGGTCTTCTTTCGTGAATCGATCCGTGGGGACCCCGGGCTCGTCAGCGCGAGCCGGTCTCTTCGGAAGGGGTGGGTTCGGGCGGGGCGAGGGGCTGTTCGGTACGCGCCGGCTCGGCGCTCGGCGGTGATTTCTGGGCCGCCAACCGGCGTCGCGCGTTCCAGGCGCTGGCCAGTACGACCAGGGCGGCCACCCCCAGCAGAACCGGTACCTGTCGACCCCAGAACTGGCGTTCGAGCTGGGCGGCGGGCAGTTCCCGCAGTTCGTCCGTCACCTCTTGGACATAGGCAGGATCGGTGCTGAGGGTGTCGCTGGAGACGCTGCGACCACCGGGCATCTGTCCGGAGACGGTCAGCGTGCGAGACGTCGTCAGCCCGCCACCGGTCAGTGTCAGCGTCGTCACCTCGGTCCGGGAGAAGTCGAGCAACTGGCCCTGGGCGACCCACAGATCGCTGGTCTGGCTGATGCTCCAGGCCGCGTCGAAGGGGCCCACGGATCGTTGAGGGTTGACCCCCACCGGCAGCCGGCCGCCGTTGAGCTGGGTCAGTTCGGCCACGGTGATCGAATCGGGCAGCCCGTCGGTCGATCCGGTCGCGGTCTGGGTGTACTGATCGACCTCGTCGAGGCCCCCATGGTTCACCGTCTGCGGGTTCTGCAAGGGGAGCTGGCCGGTCTGCGAACCGAGGACGATCTGGGCGGTGCCGGCGGCGAGGGTGACCGTACCCACGGCGGCGCCGGTGGCGTCGAGGACCGGAGCGCTGGTCGACGGAGTGACCGCAGCCGGGCGTACCCCGATCGCCAGGCCGAGCGCGAACACGGCCAACCCCGTCCCGATGATCAACCGCAACCGGATCGCTGCGGCACCGGTCGGGCGCCAGCGCCGCGGCCAGTACAGGTACAGCGCCACCGGTACGAGATAGGCGAACCAGCCGATCACCTGGATCACCGTGGGGTACGGCGGGATCCCCAGCACACCGGTGAACAGTGCGCCACGGATCGAGCCGTTCGGCGCCAGCCAGCTCAGGTCGGCCGCCCGCTGCTGGCCGGCGTTCAGCCAGCCGGCCTCCCGGGCCGTACCCAGGGTGCTGACCACCAGACCGGCCGCGACCAGCACCAGGAACGCACTGGTGACGCTGAAGAAGCGACCCAGGTCGATCCGCATCCCGCCGGTGTAGAGGCCGTAGCCGATCACCGCGGCGACGACGATGCCCAACCCGGCACCGACCGCGGCCAGGGTGGCATTGGTGGAGGCCGAGAAGGTGGCGAGCAGGAAGACCGAGGTCTCGAAGCCCTCCTTCAACACCGCCAGGAAGGCCATCACGACCAGCGCCCGGGTCGATCCCTGGCCCAATGCTGCCGCCGCGGAGGTCTCCAGTTCCGACTTCAGCCCGCGCGCGTTCGTGCTCATCCACAGCACCATGCCGGTGACGAAGACGATCGCCACCACCCCGATGACCGTCTCCAGACCTTCCTGGGCGGCCTGCGGCAGGCTCTGCTCGGCGAAGCGCAGGGAGATGCCGACCAGCAGGCTGATGACGATCGCGGCCGTCACGCCGATCGCCATCGGCACCAGGGAACGCCCGTTCCGCCGCAGGAACGCGGCGATGATGCCGACGATCAGTGCCGCTTCCAGGCCCTCGCGGAGGCCGATGATGAAGGTGGCCAGCATGAACCACTGTCCTTCTTGAGGTCCACCCCTCGAAGCCCATGCTTCGGGGAGATAGGTGAACCTTCCCTAATGGCATCTAACTCCTGCCGGAGCGGCCCGTCCAGACCCTGGTCTGTGTCTTCGGGCACAGGTGGCCGCAGCGCTGTCTGGTGTTCCCGGTGCGGCAGCGCGGCGGTCAGACCCGGGTCGGGTCGATCAGGGTCACCCCCGTGGGCGGGGCGACATCGGTACGCGGCAACAGCGATGCTGCCTCCGACAGGCCGACGGTGCCGGTGATCAGCTCCTGCGGGCGCAATCGGCCGCTGCTGATCAGCTCCAGCAACGGCGGATAGTCGGCGGCCGACATGCCGTGACTGCCGTTGACCTGCAGCTCCCAGCCGATCACCCGGCCCCAGTCCAGCACCGGCAGGCTCGCCGGATCGAACAAACCGATCTGCATATGACGGCCCTGTCGGCGCAGAACTCCGATCGCCAGCTCGGCAGTGCTGGGATGGCCGACCGCGTCCACGCTCACCTGCGCCCCGCCGCCGGTCAGTTCGGCGATCTCCTCGGCTGCTCGATCACCGGCGGTGACCACGGCTTCGGCGCCGACCGCGGCCGCCATGGCCAGCGCGGCGGGTGATCGATCGACCGCGATCGGCCGGGCGCCCATGGCTGCGGCGATCATCACCGCGCTCAGACCGACCCCGCCGGCGCCGACCACGACCACCCATTCACCGGCACGCACTCGGCCCGGCCCGTGCAGCGCTCGGAAGGCCGTGGCGAAACGGCAGCCGAGACTTGCTGCGACCTGATCGGAGATGTCGTCACCGACGGCGACCAGATTCGCGTCGGCGGCATGCACGATCACGTACTCGGCATGGGAGCCTGCATGGGTGAACCCGGCCTGGGTCTGGTCGGGGCAGACCTGCGCCTGGCCGGTGAGGCACCAGCGGCACCGGCCGCATCCCTGGACGAATGGTGCGGTCACCCGCTGGCCGCTACGCCAGCGCTCGACACCGGATCCGACTGCATCGACCACCCCGGAGAACTCGTGACCCGGTACGTGGGGAAGTGCGACATCGGTGTCGTGGCCGGCCCAGGCGTGCCAGTCGCTGCGGCACAGGCCGGAGGCGGCGACCGTCAGTCGTACCGCACCGGCGGGTACGTCGGGGGCCGGCAGTTCCCGTACCTCGATCGGGCC
The DNA here is from genome assembly GCF_004364645.1 of Naumannella halotolerans. Taxonomy (NCBI): domain Bacteria; kingdom Bacillati; phylum Actinomycetota; class Actinomycetes; order Propionibacteriales; family Propionibacteriaceae; genus Naumannella; species Naumannella halotolerans. Next base: position 26,153 of record NZ_SOAW01000003.1, read on the forward strand.
ACCGAAACGGTCGTACTGCAAGGCCAGCATGTGCCCAGCATGCAGCACCCCCGGTGCTCACCGCATCGTGGGTCGATGGGCAGAACACCGGGGGTGCGGCCAGGCTCAGCGCCGACGGGGGCGGCGTGAGCGGAGTGCGGCCTTGTGGGCCCAGCTGAGCGCTGCCTCGCGGGACACCTGCTCAGAGGACTTGAAGTACAGGTCCACCGAGCGACTGTTCATCGCCGCCGAGGGCGGCAAGGGGTCGGGAATGCGCATGATGATCTTCCTTGAGAGAAATGACGGGTGATCCGGACGCGTCGGACCGCGCCTCCTCAGTGGAGGACGTCGGTACGGGGAAAGGCTGCGCCCGTTGGGGATTCCGGGCGCAGGGCTGTCGGTCAGCTCAAGGACCCGGATGGTACGAAGGCAGTGGTGCCGCGATCGGCGGTGCCGAGATTGGTCAACATCATCTGACTTCCTCCTTCCGGTTGGTGGTGATCACCACTGTGGCCGATCCGGCGAGTGACCGCCACCGAATTAATCGCCGAACTCCCCGTCCCGGACCGGTCAGCAGCACAGCCGGGGCGACTCCGGTACCGGTGCCCACAGGGTGGTCGCCGGGGATGACGAGAGGTCCGGGTGCAACCATGAGCCTGCGACTGGTCTTCGATGCCGCCCCGGCGGTGTCGGATCGAGCACCCCAGCGGTGCGAGAGGGAACCCGGTGGGAATCCGGGACTGTCCCGCAGCGGTGAACGGGAACGACCGCCGTCACAGGCACTGGGCTCCGGCCCGGGAAGCGACGGCCAGTAGGCAGCCACCCCAGGGTGGACGAGCCCGTGAGTCCGAAGACCTGCCAGCCGTGTCGGTCGCCACCGGTGACCGGCGGAATGCCGCCTCGTGGACTGGGTGTGCGCCGACCAGGACAGTGGCCCGTGGCCGCGGCAGCAGCCGTACCGCAGGGCCACCGCCGGCGTGCGCCCGTGCAGGGGGCACCGACAGCGTGGACCTGGAAGGCAGACATGAACAGCATCAACAGCACACCGATCAAGGCCACGGTTGCTGGCGTGCCCCGGATCGGGCCGCGACGCGAACTGAAGAAGGCCGTCGAAGCGCACTGGGCGGGCACCCTGGATGCCGTCGGGCTGGCCGAGGTGGCCGCTCAGTTGCGGGCCGACAGCTGGAACCAGTTGATCGACGCCGGATTGGACTCGGTGCCGACCAACACCTTCTCCTACTACGACCAGGTGCTGGACACCGCGGTACTGCTCGGCGCCGTACCCGAGCGGTACGCGGCGGTGGCCGACGACCTGGAACGCTACTTCGCCGCGGCCCGGGGCAATGATCAACTCCCGCCGCTGGAGATGACCAAGTGGTTCGACACCAACTACCACTATCTGGTGCCGGAGATCGACGACCGGACCGCGTTCTCGCTGAACCCGAACGGGATCCTGGCTGACCTGCGGGAGGCCGCACAGGTCGTGTCCGGCCGGGCGGGACTGCGGCCAGTGGTGATCGGCCCGGCCACCTTCCTCAAACTGGCCAAGGCGACCCCCGGATCCGGTGAGCCGTTCGCCCGGTTGTCCGAGCTGACCCCGTTGTACGCGGAGCTGGTGAGCTTGCTGGCCGCCGACGGGGCCGCCTGGGTGCAGTTCGACGAGCCTGTGCTGGCGACCGATCTGACGGCCGAGGAGATCTCCGCGATCGCCGAGGTCTACTCCACCCTGGCGGCGGTGGCTGATCGTCCCGCGATCGAGGTCGCCGTCTACTTCGGCGATCCGGGAGAGGCACTGGCGCCGCTGCTGGTCACCGGCATCGACGCCATCGGTCTTGATCTTGTCAGCGGCTCCGTCCCGGCAGGAGAAGTTGATCTTTCGGCGGTGCAGGTCGTTGCCGGTGTAGTCGACGGGCGCAATGTCTGGCGTACCGATCCCGACACCGCGCTGCAGAAGCTGCAGGAGCTGGCCGGGCGTGCGGCCGGGGTGGCGGTGTCCACCTCCTGTTCGCTGTTGCACGTGCCCTACACCACCGAGGGTGAGGACGACCTCGACCCGGCAGTGCGTAGGTGGCTGGCCTTCGGCACGGAGAAGCTGTCCGAGGTCGATCTGCTGGCCCGGGCGCTGAACGACGGTACCGACTCGGTTGCCGCCGAGCTCGGCGCGGCGCGGGAGATCCTGGCGTCGCGGGCGGCCGATCCGCGGCTGGCCAACAGCGCGGTACGACAGCGACTGGCCGAGGTGATCGAGTCCGGTGCCCAGCGCGGATCGGCGCAGGTACGCGAGCAGCTGCAGGCGCAGCGTCTCGGGCTGCCGCCGCTGCCGACCACCACCATCGGTTCGTTCCCGCAGACGCCGGAGATCCGGCGCACGCGAGCCGGATTCAAGAACGGCCGAATCGACGAAACCGCCTACACCAAGGCGATGCAGGACGAGATCGCGGCAGTGATCGAACTGCAGACCGAGCTCGGGCTCGACGTGCTGGTGCACGGTGAACCCGAACGCAACGACATGGTGCAGTACTTCGCCGAACTGCTCGAAGGGTACGCCTCGACCGCGAACGGCTGGGTGCAGTCCTACGGCAGTCGCTGTGTCCGGCCGCCGATCCTGTGGGGCGATGTCAGCCGACCCGAGCCGATGACGGTCGGCTGGTGGCAGTACGCCCAGTCGTTGACCGACAAGCCGGTGAAGGGGATGCTGACCGGTCCGGTGACGATCATCGCCTGGTCCTTCGTCCGCGACGACCAGCCGCTGGCCGAGTCGGCCAATCAGGTCGCCCTGGCCATCCGCGACGAGACAGTCGATCTCGAGGCCGCCGGCGCGGCGATCATCCAGGTCGACGAACCCGCCCTGCGTGAACTGCTTCCCCTGCGTGCCGCCGATCAGCGGGCCTACCTCGACTGGTCGGTCGGCGCCTTCCGGTTGGCGACCTCCGGGGTACGTGACGAGACCCAGGTGCACACCCACCTGTGCTACTCCGAGTTCGGTGAGGTGATCGACGCGATCGCCGGACTGGACGCCGATGTGACCTCGATCGAGGCCGCCCGTTCGAAGATGGAGATCGTGGATGATCTTGGTTCCTCGGGCTTCGCCGCGGCGGTCGGCCCGGGTGTCTACGACATCCACTCCCCGCGCGTACCGGACACCGCTGAGGTGGCCGAGCTGTTGCAGCTGGCGCTCAAGGGCGTACCGGCGAACCGGCTGTGGGTGAACCCGGACTGCGGTCTGAAGACCCGCGGAACGACCGAGGTGAAGGCGGCACTGCAGAATCTGGTGGCCGCCACCGAACGCGCCCGCGAGGGCTTGTCGGTCTGAGCGCCGAACCGGGGACGGTCGAGGTTCCGGCCGTCCCCGGTTGTCTCAGGCGGTGACGTCGCGACGGTCCAGTACCGCCGCGGTGCAGTGCAGGGCAACAGCAGTCAGCGCCGCACTGAGCACGACGAGGAGTGCCACCGGACCGGGCGCTCCGCGAGAGCAGTCCGTACGGCAGCAGGTACACCCCGACCGGGATCCGCGCGGTCGAGGCCAGCACGGCGATTCCACCACCGACCAGTGCCACCGCGATCGACGCGGCGAACGAGCGCAGCAGCATCGACAGACCCGAGCGAGGTGGTCGGATCGGCCGCCGATGGTGCGGAGGCTCTGGAACTGTTCGCAGGCATCGATTGCGATGTGGTGCTGATGGATGTGCGGATGCCGGGGATGAACGGGGTCGATGCCACCGCCGAGATCCGCCGCCGCGGCGAGCATCAGAAGGTGCTGACCACCTTCGATCTCGATCAGTACGTCTTCGACGCCTTGAGCGCCGGGGCCAGCGGCTTCCTGGCCAAGGACACTCCACTGGAGGAGCTGGTCAGTGCGATCCGCCATGTCCACGCCGGTGACGCAGTGGTCTCACCCAGCACCACCACCCGGCTGATCCGGCACTTCACCAGCGGTGGTACGCCGGCACCTCGCCCGACGCCCCGCGCCGACCACCGCCTCGAGCAGCTCACCGGACGGGAGCGGGAGGTGTTGATGCTGTTGGCCGAGGGCCTGAGCAATGCCGAGATCGCCACCAGGCTGGTGGTCGAGGAGGTCACGGTGAAGACCCATGTCAGTCGGATCCTGACCAAGCTGGGGCTGCGCGACCGTACCCAAGCGGTGATCACCGCCTATCGGAGCGGGCTCGTCGAGCCCTGAGCCGCACGTCGGGCGAGGGGGCGGCGGTGTCTCAACGGGCGGGCGGGCCACCGGGGGCAGGTCCGACCGAGAGGCGTGAATCCCCCGGGTTCAGCAGTGTCCCCAGGTGCGGGACCGCATGGCGTCGTGACAGCGAACAGACCACCGCCAGCGCCAGGAATCCCGACAACGGTCTGTCCATGGCCGACACCAACAGGTTGGAGGCGACCACACCGGGTGCATCACCAAAGACCGAGAGTTTGCTGGCGACATGGTCGACCAGATGGCCCGTGCGGCCGTGGAACATCCCGAGCAGGATCGGGATCGCTGTCAGGGAGCAGCACAGCGCGGTGATCAGGTTCAGCTTCAGAAATCCCGGGATGTCGCTGACTCGACGAATGCCGTAACCCCAGACGATGCCACCCACGGCATTCACCAATCCGAAGGGGAGCGCGGTCGGCCCGTCCAGCGCCGTGCCGGCTGCATTGGTCGTCAGGCCGACGGCAGCCCCCGCCCACGGGCCGAGAGCGAACGAGGCGACGGCCGTACCGACCATGTCGAGATACAGCGGCAACCGCAGCTGGACGACGACCGCATACCCGACGAGATTGAGTGCCAGCGAGAGCGCGAGCACCGTGACAACAGAGCGGATGTCACGACCAGCGGGCTTCGGTTCGGCGCCGGTCACCGCGGCCGGAACGGGGACGGGATCGGGCGCACTCGGGCGGGTGCTCGGTGGCAGGACGACCGCTGCCCGAGCGCGGCCGCAGCGTTGCAGCCAGTGCTCGACCTCCTCCTGCCCACCCCCGAGTGCCCGGACTATCTCCCCGACCAACTCGGCGTTCACCCGGGTACGGCGAACCCAACCGTGACGACGGTCCGGCCGGGGAGGAGCCGACCACCCTGCTCGACGGACTTGTTCGGGGCTGTTCGGAACCCGCGTTCGAACAGTCGGAGCAGCCAGCCCGGTGCTTACTGTCGTGGCGCTGACGCAGATTGTCAGGGGGGCTCGGGACATCCGGGTGCCCGGGAAATCGGGAGGTAACACGGTGGCGAAGAAGAACAACGAGTTCGCGGCGGCGCTGAAGCAGGCCGGGATCAACCGCAGTGCGGAGGTACGTACCGGCGCAGGGCAGGCATGTGACGTCCTCGGGAAGGTGAATCGGAGCGGTCTGGACCCTGCTGCAGCGCAGGAGCTGGCTCAGCTCAGGCAGGAGGTCGACCGGGCTGAGACCACCTACGGGCAGACCCATGCGACCGCCGACCCCCAGATCGCGGCGCGTGCCAAGCACCTGACCACCGTCAACACGGTACGGAAGCTGACCCAGGTACTGCTCCTGCTGCTGGCGGTGATCGTGTTGTTCAACGAGTGGTGGGTCGCAATGGTGCTCCTCGTCGTGCTGATCGTCGGGAGACTGATCGCCAGGAAGTGGCTCGTCGGTCAGGCGCAACTGCTTGCACGGCAGTCGACTCAGCCCTCTGCCGAGGCCTTGCGGACCATCGGTCGCCCCTTCGGCGGTCTGAGTGACCCGTCCGGTCTGTGTGCCCGGGCCGATGCTCTGTACTGGGCCGGTCTCGATAAGCACGGGAAACTGCTCGAACAGCAACGGCGCAGATCGCGGGGAACTCAACCACCACGAAGGGCCGGCAGCCGCAAGCTGCCGGCCGTTCGCTAGGTCTACGGCTATCACTGGAGAAACAGCACCGGGAACAGGCCGGAACATGGGGTGAACTGCCTTTTTGGCCTGGATCCGTGAACCGGTGAATGCGCGCGAGCGGCAGTTCTGCCGCCGCCCGGGCGGCTGCCACGGGGTCGCTGTTAGCGTGTCTCGCGACCAACTTCGACGATCACAAGTTTCACGTGGAGATCTGATGCGCCGCCGCACCGCAGCCGCCCTGACCCTGCCATCCATGCTTGCCCTGGCTCTCGCCGGATGCTCAGGAAGCACAGAAGAATATCCCGGTGAAACGGGCCCTGTGACCGATCAGTCGTCCCAGGCAGAGAGCCCAGAGGAGTGGGCGCAGGGGTCATGTCCGCTGAGCTTGGCCACCACGAATAAAGGGAACATCTTCGCTCTCACGCAGGGCGCGCTCTCTCCCCTTCCCGAGAAGATCGACGTGGAAGGCCGAGCGATCCAAATGGGCATGTACACGATAGATAAGTCGTCCGGTGTTGCCACGAAAGTTGCCGAGATGGACTCCGAGACCGTTTTCTGCTACCAAGCAGCTCGGGCTGAAGGTGTGGTCGAAGGCGTCGAAGAAATTTCAGGAGAGACCATTCGATTCTTCCCCGTGACCTCACCAGAGCACGGAGAGGTCTACCTCACGAATTTCGCGGATTTCAACAGTTATCCGGCGGGTCTCCGGTTCAGTGCAAGTTCCATGGAGTTGGAGGACGAGATGTACACGAACCTGCCTTACGCTCTCGCGTCCTTTGTGAACGTCACTGAACAAGATGTGCAAGGTGCAGAGGAAACAGATGTCAACGCGTGCAACCTCCGCGGAAGCCACTGCATGTGAGGCATGGCGCCGGATATGCGCGGACCACGGTCTACCCGCGGCCTTGCTGGCGTAGCTCGTCGCTTCCTGGTCGTAGTAGCGCGCCACCCGGGCCAAGGCCGGGTATACGATCAACGACCTAGCACAAACTGGTAAGAAGCTGCCGGCAAAGCACGTTGGCAGTAGCACACTGTCGTCGAGCTGGGAGAGACCAAAGAGCGATGAGCATGATCGAAAACCTGCCCGTGAAAGTCATAAGCTCTAAAGTATTCGACACTGAGCTTGGCGGGAGGACGTACATCAACTTTGTTGGCACTCAAGGGACCAGATTCTTCTGGCGGGCATCTGGAAAGCTCGACATCCCAGTCAATAGCCATGTCTCGCTCACGGGGTCCATCGTTGAACACCGTGAGGACGGATCCATCGTGCTGACCCACTGCGCGCTGGACGGCCGAACCCCAATTGATCTACCGAAGCTGCCATCAACGCCGCCGCACGCCGGCGTTCCCGGTGTGCCAGTAGAACCCTCCCAGCCATTTGAAGGCACTTTGGGCACGGCGTGGGGTGTCGTGGACCGCGGGATGAGCACGCTTGCGCGAGTACTCCTCGTGATCTTGGGCCTCAGCTGCCTTATCCCTTTCATCGGGATGCTCATTGGCGTGATCGCCATCCCCACGATGATCATCGCCGCGATCGTTCTCTTGGTACGGAAAGCGGGGCGCGCAGGATCCGTTCAGTACGGCGACAGCATCGTATCCCAGAATCTAACGTGGGTGCTCATCTCACTCGGCATCGCCGTCGTGTGCCTTGCGATACAAGTTGGCTTCCTGTTCTTCCTCTCGGCGGCTGCCGGAGGATGATTCCCGGCTTCGGCTGCCTGTCGTGCCCGCGATCTGTCGACTAGACGACGATCCGTCTACTTGCGCTGCTTCTGCCGTCCGACTGGACGACGAACCTGCACGCCCGCGTTGGCATGCTGTCGAAGCTCAGCGGCTCGACGGTCACGGACACCATCCGGACCGCCATTGAGAACCACCTCGAGGTGTTGGCGAACGATCCCACGATCACCGCCAAGGCTAAGGAACTCACCGCTGAGATCGACAAGGAAGCCGAACTGCAGCGTCAGGCCTTCATACATCTAGAAGCAAACAGCGCCCCGGAGGGCGATCACTTGGTGACCGCGCCCCGGGGCGCCACTGCTTCCTTGAGCCACCTAGTCCAGTTCCATCGGGGCAACAACCCTCTTGGTTGGACTAAGCGCCTCATGGCGGAGGATAGGGGATTCGAACCCCTGAGGGCTTGCACCCAACCCGCTTTCCAAGCGAGCGCCATAGGCCACTAGGCGAATCCTCCGCCGGGGAGGTTACCTCATCGGGGCGGCCGGATGCGAACCGGCGGACTGCCGAACGCATCGCCGCCAGCCGGTGCTCGGGCTCCCGCCCGGGGTGACGAAACGCCGGGCGGCCCGCACCCGAAGGTACGGACCGCCCGGCGCTGTCGGCACCGCCGCAGATCAGATCTTGTTCAGCTTGTCGATGATCGCGTTCAGCGTCGTCGACGGACGCATCACCGACGAGGCCTTCTCGTCATCGGGCCGGTAGTAGCCGCCGATGTCGACCGGATTGCCCTGGACGGCGATCAGCTCGGCATCGATCTTCTCGGCCTGCTCACTCAACGCCTGGGCGATCGGCGCGAACTTCGCCGCCAGCCCGGCGTCCTCGGTCTGCTCGGCCACGGCCCGCGCCCAGTACAGCGCCAGCCAGAAGTGCGACCCGCGGTTGTCGGTCGAACCGAGCTTGCGGGTCGGGGACTTGCCCTCGTCCAACAGCTTCTCGGTGGCCGAGTCGAGTGCCTCGGCCAAAACGGCAGCAGTGGAGTTGTCGGCCGACTTGGCCAGATGACGCAGGCTCTCGGCCAGGGCCAGGAACTCGCCCAGGCTGTCCCAGCGCAGGTAGTCCTCCTTCAGCAGCTGCTGCACATGCTTCGGCGCCGAACCACCCGCACCGGTCTCGAACAGCCCGCCACCGTTCATCAGCGGTACGACCGAGAGCATCTTCGCGCTCGTACCCAGCTCCAGGATCGGGAACAGGTCGGTCAGATAGTCACGCAGCACATTGCCGGTCACCGAGATGGTGTCCTCACCGCGACGGATCCGCTCGATCGAGGTCTTGGTCGCCTCGATCGGGGAGGCGATGGTGATGTCCAGCCCCTCGGTGTCGTGATCGGCGAGGTAGGTCTTCACCTTCTCGATCAGCTGGGCGTCGTGGGCGCGATTCTCATCCAGCCAGAAGATTGCCGGGGTCTGCGAGTCCCGGGCCCGGGTGACGGCCAGCTTCACCCAGTCCTGGATCGGGGCGTCCTTGGTCTGGCAGGCGCGCCAGATGTCGCCCGGCTTCACCTGATGCTCCATCAGCACGGTGCCGTCGGCGCTGACGACCTGCACCGTACCCTCGGCGGCGATCTCGAAGGTCTTGTCGTGGCTGCCGTACTCCTCGGCCTTCTGCGCCATCAGCCCCACGTTCGGCACCGATCCCATGGTGGTCGGGTCGTAGGCACCGTTGACCCGGCAGTCGTCGATGACGACCTGATAGATGCCGGAGTAGGAGCTGTCGGGCAGCACGGCCAAGGTGTCGGCCTGGTCCCCGTCGGGACCCCACATGTGACCACCGGAACGGATCATCGCCGGCATCGAGGCGTCGACGATCACATCGGAGGGTACGTGCAGGTTGGTGATCCCCTTGTCGGAGTCGACCATGGCCAATGCCGGACCGGCGGCGAGCTGCTTGGTGAACGCGGCCTTGATTTCCTCGCCGCCCTCGACCTCGGACAGTCCGGCCAGGATCGCTCCCAGGCCGTCGTTGGCGCTCAGACCGGCGGCGGCGAGCTTGTCGCCGTAGGACTCGAAGACCTCGGCGAAGTAGGCGCGTACCGCGTGACCGAAGATGATCGGGTCCGAGACCTTCATCATGGTCGCCTTCAGGTGCACCGAGAACAGCACGTCCTCGGCCTTGGCCCGGGCGACCTGCTCGACCAGGAACGCGTCCAGGGCGGCGGCATCGATGAAGGTGCCGTCGATGACCTCACCGGCGATCACCGGCAGCGACTCCTTCAGCACGGTCTCGGTGCCATCGGTGCCCAGGTGCTTGATGGTCAGGGTGTCGTCGTTCTCGATGACCACCGACTTCTCGTTGTGGGCGAAGTCGTCGGCGTCCATGGTCGCGACATTGGTCTGCGAGTCGGTGTCCCAGCGGCCCATCGAATGCGGATGCTTACGGGCGTAGTTCTTCACCGCAGCAGGCGCGCGACGATCGGAGTTGCCCTCGCGCAGCACCGGGTTGACCGCGCTGCCCTTCACCTTGTCGTAGCGCGCACGGGCGTCGGCCTGCTCGTCGGTGGTCACCTCATCGGGGTACGGCGGCAGGTCGAATCCCTGGCTCTGCAGTTCCTTGATGGCGGCCTTCAATTGCGGCACCGAAGCCGAGATGTTCGGCAGCTTGATGATGTTCGCCTCAGGCTTCTTGGCCAGCTCACCGAGCTCGGCCAGAGCATCGCTGACCTTCTGCTCCTCGGGCAGCACATCGGCGAATGCGGCCAGAATCCGACCCGCCAGCGAGATGTCGCGGGTCTCCACCTCCACACCTGCGGTCGAGGTGAACGCCTCGATGATCGGCAGGAAGGAATACGTCGCCAGCAGCGGCGCCTCGTCGGTGTGGGTGTAGATGATCTTTGCCATAGGTGCGTCTCTCCGATGTTCGTCAGCGCTGCGTCGTCCGCGGATCGCTGGCGCAGGATCATCGCGCACGACAGGCCGACAGGGTTGGCGTCGGCCAAGGCCCAACCTACCGCAATGCCGATTGTCGGCGCGCGTCGCATCGGGCCTGCCAGGGTGAGGATCGGGCGGGGTGCGGTACGGGTGGCAGCTCAGGGTTCCACCCGAGGCGCCGGGCTCGCGGACGGTGGCAGGCTCGTGCCACGGCCACCCACGACCGGAACGAGGCAGACCGATGACCCAGGTCGCAACCACCCCGACCCCACTCGCCGAGCGCTCGCTGGCCCCCGATCTGGCCCGGGGCACGATGCTGCTGCTGATCGCCCTCGCCAACACACCGTGGTTCCTGTGGACCGCCACGCGCAGCGAACTGCAGACCACCATGCACGCCATCGACGGCAGTCTCGCCGATCAGATCGCCCAGGGTTTCATCATCGTCGTCGCCGATGTGCGGACGTACCCGATGTTCGCCTTCCTCTTCGCCTACGGCATCGGCCAGCTCTATGCCCGGCAGGCCGCGAAAGGAGTGCCCGAACCCGCCACCCGCCGGCTGCTGCAGCGGCGCCATCTGTGGTTGCTGGCCTTCGGGTTCGTCCACGCCGCCCTGCTCTGGTCCGGCGACATCCTCGGGACCTACGGGCTGGCCGGGCTGATCCTCGTACCGCTGTTCCTGCGGCGCTCGGACACGGTGCTGAAGGTGTGGATCATCGTCCTGCTCGGTATCGGTGCGGTGGTCAGCAGCTTCACGGTGTTCTCGGGGATGTACGTACCGCCCGGGCTCGCCGGCGGTGGTGCCGGTGAGCAGGCCTTCGCGCTGCCAGATCCCTATGCCGATCCGAACTACCTCACCTCGATGGTCTCCCGGTTGGCGATGTGGGTGTTCATGACGCCGATGTTCGCCTTCTTCACCCTGGCCGTGCCGACCGCCTTCCTGATCGGGATCCTCGCCGCTCGCCACCGGATCCTCGACCAGCCGGGCGCCCATCTGCCGCTGTTGCGCAGACTCGCCGTGATCGGGATCGGCGTCAGTCTGCTCGGCAGCATCCCCGCCGCCTACCTGCACCTGACGGCGCCGCCGATCAACGAATGGACCTTCGCGATCGCCGCCATGTACACCGGGGTCTTCGGTGGAGTCGGTTATGCCGCCCTGTTCGGGCTCCTCGCCGTGCGGCTGCAGCGGACCGGCCGAACCCCGGTCACGGTCGTCGCGCTGGCGGCACTCGGTCGGCGTTCGCTGAGCGGGTACCTCGCTCAGTCGGTGCTCTTCATCCCGCTGCTGGCCGCTTTCGGCATCGGGTTCGGTGCCCACCTGAGCAGTTGGTCGGTGGCCCTGCTGGCTGTCGTGACCTGGCTGCTGACCGTGCTCGGCGCCTACTGGCTGGACCAGCGGGGTATGCGGGGACCGGCCGAGGTGCTGTTGCGCAGGCTGACGTACCGACGGTCGAAGGCGGACGGTTTGGCCGCGTCGAACGAGGTCAACTAGACTCCTTCGAAGGTCCCCCGTGTGGCGTTACCTCACCCAATTCCCCCAGGGCCGGAAGGCAGCAAGGGTAAGTGGGCTCTGTCGGGTACGCGGGGGACCCCTTCTGTCTGCCGGTGACGATTCGCTTTCCACCGGTTCTTCGTCGGCGCAACGGCGCGGCGGGTCTGTGCCGCTGCCGCGAGCATCGTCGGCTTCGTTGCTTCTCCTGCTGAACCGGCGTCGCTCACGCCACCGGGGCCTTGCCGCCATTGTGAGCAGAATCCGCCACTCGATCGCCGGATCGGCCTGGAATCGGTCATTTCATCGATCGAGTGTCCGATCTCGCTCACACAGGCCACGGTCGGGGCTGCCACCCGCAGCCATTGCGGCCCGCCACGCGGGTGACTGCCCCGGCACCGGAGCACGACGTCGCAGCGCTAGGGTGCCGCTATGCGATGGCGCACCGTGGTCGGCGCCGCAGCGCCGGTGGCGGTGCTCGGTGCCGTGGCAATCAAGGACCTGCTGCAGCGCAAACACGCGCTGCTCCGCAATTATCCGGTGATCGGCCACGCTCGGTACATGATCGAGGCCATCGGTCCGGAGCTGCGGCAGTACATCGTCGCCGACAACGACGAGGAGCGGCCGTTCAGCCGCGATCAGCGACGTTGGATCTATGCCTCGTCGAAGGGTGTCGACAACTACTTCGGCTTCGGTACCGACAACGACCTCGAGACCGCCACGAACTACCCGATCGTGAAGCACCGGACCTTCGCCGAGAATGCCTCAGCGGGTCATCAGGCCGGGTCGTGGTTGCCGTCGGCAAAGGTGATCGGCAGCTTTCGCAAGCGGCGCCACGCATTCCGACCCGACTCGGTGGTCAACGTCTCGGCGATGAGTTACGGCTCGCTGTCCGGACCGGCGATCCAGGCACTGAACGCCGGTGTCGGCAAGGCCGGGGCCCTGCAGAACACCGGTGAGGGCGGGTTGTCCGATGATCATCGTCAAGGTGGTGAGTTGATCTACCAGATCGGCACCGCCTATTTCGGCTGTCGTGACCGGCAGGGGCGTTTCGACCTGCAGAAGCTGGTCGATATGGTCGCAAGCGCGCCGGTGCGGGCGATCGAGATCAAGCTCAGCCAGGGTGCCAAACCAGGACTCGGCGGCCTGCTGCCGGCGGCGAAGGTGAGCCCGGAAATCGCTCGGATCCGAGGCATCGAACCGCACCAGGACTGTGCCAGCCCGTCGCGCCACACCGCCTTCTCCGATGTGGATTCGATGCTGGACTTCGTGGAGACGATCGCCGACGCCACCGGATTGCCCGTCGGGGTGAAGTCGGCCGTCGGTGATCAACAGTTCTGGGTCGACCTGGCCGAGCGATCCGCTGCCGGCGACCGGGGCGTCGACTTCATCACCATCGACGGTGGTGAGGGCGGTACGGGCGCCGCGCCGCGGGTGTTCGCCGATACCGTCGCGCTGCCGTTCCGACTCGGTTTCGCCCGGGTCTACGCCGAGTTCGCCCGCGCCGGGCTCACCGACCGGATCAGCTTCATCGGCTCCGGGCGACTCGGGCTGCCGGAGAACGCGGTGACCGCCTTTGCGCTCGGCTGCGACATGATCAACGTCGCCCGGGAGGCGATGCTGGCGATCGGTTGCATCCAGGCCCAGCGTTGCCACACCGACCACTGCCCGACCGGAGTCGCCACCCAGAACAAATGGCTCACCGGGGGTCTCGATCCGACCCTGAAGTCGGAGCGGCTGGCGGCGTACCTGCGGGCGCTGCGGCACGATCTGATCACCCTGACCGACGCCATCGGTGTGGTGCATCCATCCTTGATCGGCATCGACGATGTGGAGATGCTCACCGAGGGCGAGGTGTCGCTGACCCTGCAGGAGATCTACGGCTACGAACCCGGCTGGGGACAGCCCAGCACCGAGGACGCCGCGGCGATCAAGGAACTGATGGCAACGGCAGCGACCACGGCCACGATCACCCACTGAGTCGATCACGGCCCCGAGCTGACCAGCCCGGACCGCATCAGCCCTGGTCGGTCTCCCGGCGGTAGGCGACCTTGGCCGAGATCTGGTCCCGGGCCAGGACGAGGATCTGGTCGAAGTTCACTCGCGCCGGTCGGGTGGCCACCCAGGCAATGGTGTCGGCGATGTCCTCGGCGGTCAGCGGTTCGACCCCGGCGTAGACGGCATCGGCCTTGTCCTGGTCGCCACGGAACCGCACCGTGGAGAACTCGGTGTTCACCATGCCCGGGTCGATCTGGCAGACCCGGACCGGCTTGCCGAGCAGTTCGATCCGCAGCGAGCGGGTCATCGCGGTGATGCCGAACTTGGCGACGTTGTAACCACCGCCACCTTCGTAGGCCTCGCGGCCGGCGATCGAACCGATGTTGATCACCTGACCGTCACCGGAGTCGATCAGTTTCGGCAGGAATGCCTGGGTCAGTCGCAACGTACCCAACACGTTGGTGTCGTACATCCACTGCCAGTCCGAGATCGAGGCCTCGGCGACGGGCTCGACACCGACGGCGCCACCGGCGTTGTTGACCAGCAGGGAGCAGTTGGGCACCTGCTCGGCGAAGGCGGCGACCGAGGCATCGTCGGTGACATCGAGTGCGATCGCGGTGCCGCCGCACTCCTCGGCGATGGACTGCAGCTTCTCGATCCGGCGCGCGCCGAGAATGACGTCGAAGTCCGCAGCCGCCAGGGCCCGGGCGCTGGCGGCGCCGATTCCGCTGCTGGCTCCGGTCACCACTGCCACTGGTTTCTGGTTCGTCACGGTCTGCATCTCCTCGAGGGTCGGTCACCGAGCGGTGACGGGGCGGATCCCGGTCAAGCAGGTACGGGTCAGCGCACGATCGGGGCCGGAATCCGGGTTCCGTCCCAGCTTAGGACTCACCCGTCGCCCGGTCGTGGCGTTCTCGGACGCTGACCCGGGCAGCGAGCTCCGAGCAGGATCGGACTGGACCGGTTGTCGGTCGGGCCGACTAAGGTTGCGGCGTGGATCCGGGTCAGTTCAGTGAGGACGAATTCGGTCGCGCCGAGTCCGACTCCGCCGCCGAGTTCGACAGCGACCTGCCCCCGACACAGTTCGAGGAGCAGGGCCCCTTCGAGCAGGAGGAGTCGCTCTGGGACGACCCGGGCACGACACCGGCCGAGCCGTCGGCCGAGGATCGTCCGGTGGCCGAGCCGGGCCCGCCGGCCGAGGAGGTCGCCGCCCCGCTGGCGCTCTATCGCCGCTACCGCCCCGACACCTTCGACGACGTCATCGGCCAGGACCATGTCACTGCTCCCTTGAAGCGGGCGCTGGCCAACAATCGGGTGAACCACGCCTATCTGTTCTCCGGCCCGCGGGGCTGTGGCAAGACCACCTCGGCACGCATCCTGGCCCGGGCGCTGAACTGCGCCGAGGGGCCGACTCCCGAGCCCTGTGGGGTCTGCCAGTCCTGTCGTGACCTGGCGCGCGGTGGCCCCGGGTCGATCGATGTGATCGAGATCGACGCCGCCAGCCACGGTGGTGTCGATGATGCCCGTGACCTGCGCGAGCGGGCCTTCTTCGCCCCGGTGCAGAGCCGCTACAAGGTCTACATCGTCGACGAGGCACACATGGTGACCACCGCCGGCTTCAACGCCTTGTTGAAGCTGGTGGAGGAGCCGCCGCCGCATGTGAAGTTCATCTTCGCGACCACCGAGCCGGACAAGGTGATCGGCACCATCCGCTCGCGTACCCACCACTATCCGTTCCGCCTGGTGCCACCGAAGACCCTGACCGCCTATCTGGCGAAGTTGTGCCAGGCCGAGGGCATCGCGGTGGAGCCTTCGGTGCTGCCGCTGGTGGTCCGAGCGGGCGCCGGTTCGGTACGTGACTCCTTGTCGGTGCTGGACCAGTTGCTCGGCGGGGCCGATGTGCAGGGGGTCAGTTACTCGCAGGCCACCGCCTTGTTGGGCTACACCCCGGATTCCCTGCTCGACGAGGTGGTCGATGCGTTCGCCGCCGGTGACGGTGGCTCGGTCTTCGCCGGTATCGACAAGATCATCGAGGTCGGTCAGGATCCGCGGCGCTTCGCCGAGGACCTGTTGCGCCGACTGCGGGATCTGCTGGTCGTCGCCCAGGTTCCGGATGCGATCGCCAGCGGCCTGATCGACGTCGCCGGTGACCAGGCCGAGCGGTTGCGGTCACAGGCGGCAGCCCTCGGTGCCGGTGAGCTGACCCGGGCTGCCGAGGTGGTCGCCAAGGGGCTGACCGATATGCGGGGTACGACCGCGCCGCGGCTGCATCTCGAACTGATGTGCTCGCGGGTGCTGCTGCCGGGAGCCGATGTCGACGGTCGTGGTCTGCATGCGCGGCTGGACCGGCTCGAACGGCGGATGGGGATGGATCCCGCGGCCCCCACCGAGCCCGTGCCGACCGCCGCGCCGGCACCGCCGGTGGACGGCCGGGCAGCTGCCCGGGCAGCACTGGCGAAGACGAATCCTCCGGGACCGTCGGAGACACCGTCGGCACCCACCGGACCAGAGCCGGACCGGCAATCGCGGACGAGCGCTCCACAAGCTCCGGCGGACCCGGGAGCGCCCGAGGGCGCAGGGGGTGCCCGGTCGTCGAACCCCTCCGGAGGCCAGGGCGCTGCGGTTTCAGCGGCGGGTCAGGGCGCGACAACATCGGCGGGCGAGACCGCCGCGGGCCCATCCGCCGGGCAGAACTCGGCGATCCCCTCGGCAGGGCAGGGAGCCGCCGCACGTGCGGACCGGGAATTCGACAATCCGCCGGCAGGTCAGGGCTCCGCGTCTGCAGCGCAGGGCGGTGCCGCGCCTGGGTCGGACGGTCAAGGCCCCGAGTCCGCATCGCAGAGTCGGGGTGCCACGTCTGGACCGGCGGGTCAGGGCTCCGCGTCCGCAGCACAGGGTCGGGGTGCCTCGTCTGGACCGGCGGATCAGGGCCCCGGGACTCCATCGACGAACGAGGATGAGGCGCCAGCCCGATCCGGTGGAGCCCCCGATGCGCGGGAGCGCGGCGGTGCGCCGAACGGTGGGGAAGCCCCTTCGACGTCCCCGTCGGAACACGGTTCGGCGGACTTCGGTGGCGATCCCAGGCCTCCTCGATCAGGGTCGGTGCAGCAGGCCGGTTCCGGTCCTCAACGGCCAGCCGTTGGCCCAGCAGCCCACTCTCGCCCGGCAGCCCAGACCGGCCCGGCAGCCCAGACCGGCCCGGCAGCCCAGACCGGCCCGGCAGCGGTGTCTCCGTCACCGGCCGACGCTGGTGTGCCCGGTGGTCTGAACACCGCTGAAGTGCGCCGTCTGTGGCCTGATGTGCTGGAGAAGGTCAAGTCCCGGCGGCGGTTCACCTGGGTGTTGTTGAGCCAGAACGCGCAGGTCGCCGAGGTCGCCGACGCCACGTTGACGTTGGCGATGCCGAATTCGGGCGCCCGCGACAGCTTCACCCGTGGCGGCAGCGAGGACGTACTGCACGAGGCGTTGAGGGCCGCCCTCGGTGTGGACCTGAAGGTGAGCGTGATCGTCGACGCCGAGTCCTCGGCCCAGGTGGCCGGGCCGCGCGGCGTACCGAACGCCGATCCGCCGACCTCGGACCGGCAGGTGCCACCGCCCGGTGGCGGCTCCCCGTACCCCGATCCGCAACGGCCGCCGGCCGCCGGGCCGAACCAGTTCAGCCAACAGGCGACCGGTGACCGCTCGGCGCAGGCACGGGAGCGGATCCGCCCCACACGTACCGAACCGGGGCAGGCCGAGCCTGAGGACGAGGAGCCCGAACCGGCCGACGGTGGGGAGGAGATCGCGCTGACACCGGCCGAGATCCTGAGCAAACACCTCGGAGCGGAGCTGATCGGCGAGGAACCGGCCGGAGACGCCTCGCGCCGCTGACCGGGGCCGCGATGCTGAGCGCTTTGCCGGCACCGGATCGGTGGATCATCGACCGACTACGCTGGTCCCGACACAATCCCCGGTCCGATGCGGACCGCAGAAAGGACTTCAGATGTTCGGAGACGGTGCTGATATGCAGGGCCTGCTCGCACAGGCTCAGGCGATGCAGGAACAGCTCGCCCAGGCGCAGGAGGAACTGGCCAATGCCGAGGTCAGCGGCACTGCCGGCGGTGGGCTGGTGAGCGTCACCCTGACCGGCACCGGTGAACTCACCGCCGTCGACATCAAGCCCGAGGCCGTCGATGCCGACGACACTGAGTCGCTGTCCGATCTGATCATCGCCGCCTATCGCGATGCCCAGGCCAAGACCCAGCAGCTCGCCGAGGAGAAACTCGGCCCGGTGGCCGGTGGGTTCGGCGGCGGTGACAGCCCGCTCGGTGGCGGTGGCTTTCCCGGTCTGCCCGGCTGAGCACTCCACCTCGCGTCCAGCGCGGCAGCCGGTCCGGGTCGGACCTCGCGACTAGGCTGGCCGAGGCGAAGGAGGACGTGTGTACGAAGGACCAGTTCAGGACCTGATCGAAGAGCTCGGACGGTTGCCCGGTGTGGGCCCGAAGAGTGCTCAGCGGATCGCCTTCCACCTCCTTTCCACCGACCCCGAGGACGTCACCCGCTTGGCCGACGTCCTGAACCGGGTGCGCAGCAGCGTGCGGTACTGCGAGGTCTGCTTCAACGTGGCCGAGGGTGACCGGTGCCGGGTCTGCCGGGATCCGCGGCGCGACCGCACCGTCATCTGCGTGGTCGAGGAGTCCAAGGACGTCGTCGCCATCGAACGGACCCGCGAGTTCCGTGGCACCTACCATGTGCTCGGGGGTGCCATCTCCCCGATCGACGGCATCGGCCCCGGTGACCTGCGGGTACGGGAGCTGTGCCAGCGACTGGCCGACGGCACCGTGAGCGAGGTGATCATCGCCACCGACCCGAACCTGGAGGGGGAGGCGACCTCCAGCTATCTCAGTCGGCTGCTGCTGCCCATGGGGGTCAAGGTCGCCCGGCTGGCCAGCGGTCTGCCCGTCGGCGGTGATCTCGAGTACGCCGACGAGGTGACCTTGGGGCGTGCCTTCGAGGGCCGCCGCTACGTCAGCGCCTGATCGCTCCGGTCGGGCGACCGGTCCGCCAGTCGAGGACGACTTGCCGTACCGGCCAGAAGCCGGCTGAGCGGTCACCCACCCGGCCAACCGTCGAATCACCCCAGCCAGCGGATCACGGCGAGGACGAACAGGACGGCCCCGACCGCGAATGCCAGCAGACCGAGGACGACCGGTCCCGGTCGCCCGTTCCGGTAACCGCCGAGAGCGCCGAAGAGGCCGAGCAGGAACCCGAGGTTCGCGTCCAACCCCATCGCACCCAGCAGGCCGCTGCTGGGGCGGTCGGCATTCACGGCGAAGATCCAGGAAACCACCGTCAAAGCCGCGATTCCGGACAGCAGCCAAGCGGTGATCGGGTTGTAGAGGATCGTTGTGATCCGGTTCGCCGCATCCTGGCCGTTCCCCGCTGGAGTCATGACGCCCATCCTTGCAGCCGCGAGTGAATGGACGGGCAACCGACCGGGGAAAACGACGGCTCAGTGCAGTTCACCCGAGGTCCGTCCGGACGACTGCTGGGTTGTCCGCTCCCGCACGAGCGGTGACCCGTCGAAATCCCGACGTGGGTCGTGGGCTGCGGCCGCCTCGCCTGGGGTGGGCGAGCAGTGGAGCTGTCTGCCTGCCGTGGACAGCCGAATCCTGCACGCGTGACCGGGAATCCCGCGAGCGGCGACCCGTCGTAATCCCGGCAGCGGCCGGTTGTCGGATCGACTACAGTGGACCCGCTGCACGGCACGGATGGGGCCATCACCCCGGAGCTGCCGGAAGAACGGCTACCGCGATCCAGCGGCGAGCCCTGTAGAACCGGCCGCAGCGAGCAAGAGTGGGCGATCCCGATCGCCAAGAAGGGTGGTACCGCGGACCGGTCGCCGAGTGGCCGGAGACGTCCCTTCAACCAGGTTGACGACCGAGGAACCACCGCAATGACCAACGAGGTCACCCCCGAAGACGCGTCCCGTACCTACGCCGCCGTACCGGCGCAGATCGACCTGCCGCGGATGGAGCACGAGATCCTCCAGCTCTGGCAGCGCGACGACACCTTCGCCAAGTCGCTGGAGCGTACCCGCGACGGTGACACCTGGACCTTCTACGAAGGTCCGCCGACCGCCAATGGCATGCCCGGCACCCACCACATCGAGGCCCGGGTGTTCAAAGATGTCTTCCCGCGGTTCCGGACCATGCAGGGGTATCGGGTCGACCGGAAGGCCGGTTGGGACTGCCACGGTCTGCCGGTCGAGCTGGCGGTGGAGAAGGAACTCGGCCTGAACGGCAAGCCCGACATCGAGAACTACGGCGTCGAGGCCTTCAACGAGCGCTGTCGCGAATCCGTGCAGCGCCATGTCGGTGCCTTCACCGAGCTGACCGAGCGGATGGGTTACTGGGTCAACCTGGACGAGGCCTACTGGACCATGGACCCCGAGTACGTGCAGTCGGCGTGGTGGGCGCTGAAGCAGATCTTCGACGCCGGATTGCTCACCGAGGACTTCCGGGTCACCCCGTACTGCCCGCGCTGCGGCACCGGTCTGAGTGATCACGAGCTCGCCCAGGGGTACGAGACGATCACCGACCCGTCGGTCTACGTCCGGCTGCCCCTGACCTCCGGGCCGCAGGCGGGCAAGGCCGATCTGTTGATCTGGACCACCACCCCGTGGACCCTGCCGTCGAACGCCTTGGTCGCGGTGAAGTCCGATGTCGTCTACACCGTCGCGGTGAAGGCGGGGGAGACCCCGGTCGTGGTGGCTGAGCCCCTGCTGGAGTCGGCCCTGGGTGAGGGGTGGGGCGCCACCGACACCTTCACCGGTGAGGAGATGGTCGGCTGGACCTACGAGCGTCCGTTCGACCTGGTCGAGCTGCCCGGCCGCGGCGCCTTCGTCGTCACCGAGGACTACGTCACCACCGATGGTGGCACCGGTCTGGTCCACCAGGCACCGAGTTTCGGCGCCGACGACTTCGAGTCGGCTCGCCGCAACGGTGTGGAGTTGATCAACCCGATCGACGAGCAGGGCAACTTCGACAACTCCGTGCCACTGGTCGGCGGGATGCACTTCCGGGCGGCGAACCTGCCGCTGGTCGACGAGCTGAAGGCAAGCGGGAAACTGTTCAAGGCCTTGGAGTACGAGCACTCGTACCCGCACTGCTGGCGCTGCCACAACCCGTTGATGTACTACGCACTGCCGTCGTGGTACATCCGTACCACCAAGATCAAGGACGAGCTCCTGCGGGAGAACGAGGGCACCCACTGGTACCCCGAGAACGTCAAGTGGGGCCGCTACGGCGACTGGCTGAAGAACAATGTCGACTGGGCATTGTCGCGTCGACGCTACTGGGGTACGCCGCTGCCGATCTGGCGCAATGATCTTGATCCCTCGAAGTTGGTGGCCGTCGGATCACTGGCCGAGTTGAGCGAGCTGTCTGGCCGTGACCTGTCCGAACTCGACCCGCACCGGCCCTTCGTGGACGACATCACATTCAGCATCGAGGGCGAGGACGGCACCTATGTGCGGGTGCCGGAGGTGATCGACGCCTGGTTCGACTCCGGTTCGATGCCGTTCGCCCAGTGGGGTTATCCGCATGCGCCCGGTTCGGAGGCCGCCTTCGGCAGCCACTACCCGGCCGACTTCATCTGCGAGGCCATCGACCAGACCCGCGGCTGGTTCTACACGCTGATGGCTGTCGGCACGTTGGTCTTCGATCAGAACTCGTACCGCAATGTGCTCTGCCTGGGGCACATCCTGGCCGAGGACGGCCGGAAGATGAGCAAGCACCTGGGCAACATCCTGGAGCCGATCCCGTTGATGGACCGTCACGGTGCCGATGCGGTGCGCTGGTTCATGGCAGCCGCGGGGTCGCCGTGGATGGCGCGTCGGGTCGGTGACAAGACGATCAACGAGACCGTCCGCAAGGTGCTGTTGACGTACTGGAACACCGTCGCCTTCCAAGCCCTGTACGCCCGGGCGAACGACTGGACCCCCGCTGCCGTCGGCCAGGTCACCAGTGATCATGTGTTGGATCGGTGGCTGCGGTCGGCGACCAATGTGTTGATCACCGAGGTGACCGATGCCTATGAGAACTTCGACACCCAGCGCATCGGCCAGCTGCTCAGCGAGTTCGTTGACGAGCTCTCCAACTGGTACGTACGCCGTTCGCGTCGCCGCTTCTGGGACGGGGACAACGGTGCCCTGCAGTCATTGCACGACACCCTGCATGTCCTGACCCGATTGATGGCACCGCTGGTGCCGTTCATCACCGAACGGGTCTGGCAGGACCTGTTCGTGCCTGTCGATCCCGACGGCCCGGCCTCGGTCCATCTGGCTGACTGGCCGGTGACTGATGAGTCGGTGGTCGATGTTGATCTTGACCAGGCGATGGAGTTGACCAAGCGTTTGGTGGAGCTGGGCCGTTCGGCCCGTGCCGAGGCGGCGGTGAAGACCCGGCAGCCGCTGCAGCGGGCGCTCGTACCCTCCGTCGCCTTCGAGAAGCTGACCGAGGAGCTGAAGGCGGAGTTGACCGCGGAGCTGAACATCCAGTCCGTGGAGCCGTTCTCCGGTGCCGGTGCACTGGTCGACTACGAGGCCAAGGGCAACTTCCGCGCGCTCGGCAAGCGGTTCGGCAAGCAGACCCCACAGATGGCGGCCGCCATCGCCGCCGCCGATGCCGCGCAGCTGTCGGCAACGCTGGCCGCCGAGGGCCGGGCGAGCGTCGACTTCGACGGTGGCACCGAGATCGGACCGGACGAGGTGATCATCTCCGAGCGTCCCCGTGAAGGCTGGTCGGTGGTCAATGCCCAAGGAGAGACGGTCGCTCTTGATCTTGAGCTGACGCCGGAGTTGGTACGTGCCGGACAGGCCCGGGATGTGGTGCGGTTCGTACAGGAGTCACGGAAGAACAGTGGCTTCGACGTCTCCGATCGGATCACCCTGCGGTGGAGCGCCGGCGATGAGCTGTCACTGGCGATCCGCGAGCATGGCGACCTGATCGCCGATGAGGTGCTGGCGGTGTCCATGGATGAGACCGACCTCGGTGATGACGCTCTGGTCGATTCCGATCTCGGGGTACGGATCGCGATTGCGAGGGTCTGAGCAGTCCGCCGGATGGTCGCTGGTGTGTCGAAGGGCCCGTGCACCTGACGCGGGTGGGTAGTCGTCGGGGAGTCCACCCGCCGTCGGAGATCACCGAGTGGCCACCGGAGGACAGGGAAGGAGGCGCCGGTCCGGCGAGCCGATCGGCCCCGGACGAGTTCGCACCCCCGCCGGGGTGACCAATTCCCCGACTGTCGAGTGCGCACGGGAGAGTCAGGTACCGGGTCGGTCGATGTCGGCGCCGTCCCACAGGTCCGCGCACTCGACCAGAGGGGCGCCGTGATCGCGCAGGTACGGCCCGGCCGCCCGGTCCGGAGACCCGGTGTCCCGCAAAGGCTGCCAGTGATTGCGGCCGAGCAGGACCGGATGACCGGGCCGGCCGCCGTACCCGGCACGGAGCATCGATTCCGGTCCGACGGGTGCGAAGCCGAGGACCCGGCGGACCACCAGCACCGGCAGCCCGGGCAGGTCGACCAAGCTGATCAGGGCGGCGGTCGCCGTGGTGGTCGCGGCCGCAGCCAGGCCCCGGTGCAACGAGGCGCCGATGCCGTCGGCCCAGTTGTCGGCAACCACCACACTCGCTTCCTCGGGGACGAGCGGACGTGCCTGCGTCGCACCGGCGCCGAGAACCACCAGCACACCGTCACAGCCACCCGCAGCGAGTGTTCGTACCGCGTGCTCCACCCAGGGAGTGCCGTCGGGCAACCGACGCAGCGCCTTCGGCCCGCCGGCCCGCCGTCCGGCGCCGGCGGCCAGGACCAGCCCGATCGGGCCCTCCGCACCCGTCACCAGGTCGTTCCTGTCAGCTCGACAGTCGGCAACAAGACAAAGGTCACACTCGATCCAACAGCGCTGACCAGGACGCCTGCTCCGGCGCGGCTCTGAGGTTGGTGCAGGCGATCGAGTGTGACGTTCGGCGTGTCACCGGCAGGCGGGTGTGGCATCGATCACCACGTGTCGTGGTGCAGCACGGTCTCCAGCGGCTGGCGCTTGGCGGGCTTGAAGTCGGTGCCGATCGTGTAGGCGACCGGGAGCAACGCCACCTGGGTGACCTTCTCGTAGGGGATGCCGAGGACTTCCGCCGCGCGCTTCTCCCCGTCGCCCGGCAGGTGCAGCGTGGTCCACGCCGAACCGAGCCCGCGCTCGCGCAGGGCGAGCATGAAGCTCCACGCCGCCGGCAGGATGGAGCCGTAGAAGCTGGCGACCGCGCCGGTGTCCTGGCCTTCCACCCGGCCCCACATACAGGGGATCACGAACACCGGTGCCTTCTCCAAGTTGTCCGAGAGGTACTGCGAGGAACTGGAGACCGCGGACATCCGCTCACCGCGCGCATCGCCCTCGCGGTACTCCGGTTTCGGCATCGCGAAGTACGGTTCGGCGATCGACCGGTAGATGTCGGCCAGCGCCTTCTTCTTCGCCGGATCGGTGACGATCATCCAGTGCCATCCCTGGCGGTTGGAGCCGGTCGGCGCCTGCAGGGCGATCTCCAGTGCCTGGTGGATGATCTCGGGTTCGACCGGGCGATCGAAGTCGAGTCGCTTGCGTACCGAACGGGTGGTGGTCAGGACTTCATCGGCTGACAGGTTCAGATTCACCCCGTCAGTTTCGCACCACCATGACCGAGATGAACACCCGCTCCCTTGAGCGTGGTCGGGCTCCCCGTCCGTGTTGTCGGGCTCAGCGTCAGCGTGGTCCGGTTCGCGTACGGGTGGTCCGCTGGGGTACTCGAACCGAGGGTCGGCGATCCTGTCCGCGCGGTGGTCCCGAGCCAGTGCCATCTCCGAGCGCGGTCCCATGGCCGCGTGGTCGAAAGCGCGGACACGGTGACGGTGCTCGACAGTCAGTAGTCGGTACGGGCCGCGTTGGCCTGCCACGCCTCGAACGGATGGTTCGAGGTGAGAGTCGGTACGTGCTCGACCTTCGGCGCCTGCCAGGAGATGCTGGGGGAGTTGAAGAGGTCGTAGAAGGCGCGGTCGTCGAAGCCGCCGACCTCGGCCTGGTGACGGTCGGCGGTGTAGACGATCCGGTCCACCCGGGACCAGAGTGCGCTTGCCAGACACATCGGGCATGGTTCGCAGGAGGCGTAGAGAGTCGCCCCGACCAACGAGAAGTCACTGATCCGCAGGCAGGCCGCCCGGATCGCGGTGACCTCGGCATGGGCGGTCGGGTCGAGGTCGCGGGTGACCCGGTTCTGCCCGTCGGCCAGCAACTCGCCGTCGGCGCTGACCACAACGGCACCGAACGGACCACCACCGTCGGCGACATTCTGCGCGGCCAGATCTACCGCGCGCTGCAGCCACTTCGCATCGTCCGACATCCTCGTTCTCCCTCCCCGGCCGGAACCGGATTCGGGATCACCCTAAGCAGTGCGCGTTTCGGCTGTGTGTCAGTCCGATCCCGGAACGGCGCGGCGAGCGGGTTTCGGCACGCGGGGTGAGCTGGGCAATGATCGGGTGGTCCGCGCGTCCCGCGGATTTCGACGGTTGGTCAGCACATGAACGGGCAGAATCCGCGCCGATAGTGGCGGATCGACTGTGCACCGGGCGCGAGCCGTCGTTCTCCGCGAAGATCTGGTCGCGCCGCTGGCGATGGGAGCGGGCAGCAATCGGATCGCTGACGATCGGGGTGGCGGCGATCGGACCGCTGACGATCGGGCGGGCGAGGGGGTGTCCACTGTGATCCGCGGATTTCGACGGCCCGACCCGCGCGCGAGCGGGCAGAATCCGCGCCGGCGGGGTCGCATAGACGAGTGCGTTGAGTACGAGCCATCGTTCTCCGCGCGAAGAGTTGGTCGTGGGGTCATACCGGCGTCGGATCGTGACGTTCAGGTTGGGCGCGTGGTGTCCACGGCGATCGCGGATTTCGACGGTTGGTCAGGACATGAACGGGCGGAATCCGCGCCGATAGTGGCGGATCGACGTGTGCACCGGGCGCGAGCCGTCGTTCTCCGCGTCCGGAGATCGATGCCGACGAAATCTGGCCGTCACATCGCTTTGGCAGGATTCGTCCATGCTGGAGCTCGCCGACCGCCTGTCGCCGCTGATCTCTGGCGATCGACCGTTCGTCACAGCCACCGTGATCGGTGTGGACGGCAGCGCCCCGCATGTGCTCGGATCCTCGATGGTCTTCGACGGGGAGTCGGTGATCGGCAGTATCGCTGCCGGCTGCGTCGAAGGGGCGGTGGTCGATGTCGCCGAACGGGTGTTGGACGACAGGCGAACCAGGATCGTCAGCTTCGGCGTGGCCGATGATGACCTGTACGCCGCGGGCCTGTCCTGCGGCGGCGAGTTGCGGATCCATCTCAGCCGGGTGGATCCGCACCACCCAGGTGCAGCCGGGGTGCTCGCTGCCCTCGCGCGGGTGCGAAGCGGACAGAGTGCCCGCCTTCTCTACTCTGCCGATGGTTTCGGTGGCCGCGAGTGTGACGCCGAGTTCGTCGAGACGCGGACCCCGCCGGCACAGTTCCTGATCGTCGGGGCGATGGAATACTCGACGGCGCTGTCGGCTGCCGCACAGGCGCTGGACTATCGAGTCACAGTCTGCGATCCGCGGGCGCTGTTCACCACCCAGGACCGGTTCCCGGGCACAGAGCTGGTGGTGGCCTGGCCGCCGCGTCACCTCGCCGCCGCCCAGCTCGACTCCCGATCGGTGATCTGCGTGCTCAGCCATGACGATCGTTTCGACGCCGAGACGATCGCCCTGGCACTGCGGTCGCCGGCCGGGTACGTGGGGGCGATGGGGTCCAGGCGTACTCACGAACGACGCATGCGCGCACTTCTCGACCTCGGGCTCAGCGACGAGGAGCTCACCCGGTTGCATTCGCCGATCGGGCTCGATCTGGGTGCCTCCACCCCCGCCGAGACCGCCATCTCGATCCTTGCCGAGGTGTTGGCGCAGCGCAACGGTACGTCGGGTCGGCCGTTGCGGACGGGTGAGGGAGCCATCCATGGCAACTCCGGTGGAAGGTCCCGGTCGAAGTTGGCGTCGAAGTCGGCGTCGTTGTCACGACTCACGACGAGCTGAGATCCCTCGGCCCGCGTCTCGCCGTCGGGTTTCGATGCCCCGTCGCCTCGATCCCTTCATCTGTTCCGCAGGAAACGCATCTCAGAGCCTGTGACGGGTGCATTTCCTGTGGAACAGATTTGTCGGGTGGGGTGTGTGGTCGGATTCGCGTCGTCTGTCTGGGGTGTGGACTGTCTGGGCTGTCTGTCTGTCTCTCTGTGGCTGTGCTCGGGGCCGTGGGCCGTGCGTCCGCCGCTGGTACGACTGTCGCTTGCGTGCCCGTGCCACGTGAGCGCTCTAATCCGTTCCGCAGGAGTTGCAGCTCAGAGCCCGTGAGGAGTGCATTTGCTGCGGAACGGATTGAGCGCGCGCCTGACCGCGGTCGGGCCCGCTGTTGGTTCGGGCCGGCTTGGTTCGGGCCGGCTTGGTTCGGGCCGGCTTGGTTCGGATCGGTCGCCTGGGTTGTCGACGGATCGATCGCCTGGGTTGTCGACGGGTCGGTGAGGACGGGGTTCGTCGGCGTTGGGCCGGTCCTGGGGTTGGGGTGAGCGTTGGGCAGGTCCTGGGGTTGGGTCCGTGGTGGGCAGGTGCGGGGTTGGGGTGAGCGTTGGACAGGCCCGGGGGTGGGGTCAGCGTCGGACAGGCCCGGGGGTCAGCGTTCGAAATGCACCGAGGGTACGGTCGCCATCGGGCCCATGTGCCAGGCGTCGGGTTGGGCGAGCCGCCAGACCCGGTCCCGGCTCATCGGCAGCTCGAACGGGCGTACCCCCAGGGCATCGCGGATCGCATTGGCCATCGCCGGCGCCACCGGGTTGTACGGTGCCTCGCTCATCGACTTCGCGCCCAGCGGACCCAGGGGCGAATGGGTGTCGGCGAAGTAGACCTCGGTCCGCGGCAGGTCACCGAACTTCGGGGTCCGGTAGTTCCGCAGCGTGCTGGTGGTCACCTCACCGTCGACCACCTGCACGATCTCGTACAACGACGAGCCGATCGCCTGCCCGACGCCGCCTTCGATCTGCCCCCGCAACTGCTCGGGGTTCAACACGGTGCCGGCATCGGCGGCATGCACCGAGCGCAGGATCCGTACCTCACCGGAACCGGGATTCACCGCGATGTCGAAACCGTGCACATTGAACGCGACCGTTCGCGGGGTGCCGTCATGGCTGGCGACCGCCCGTCGCTCTCCGCCGGCGGCGAGTTGCTCGGCCAGGGCGCTCGCGGCGGCGAAGACCGCCCGGCCGGCGACCACGGTCCCGGTCGAACCGTAGGCGCCGGTGTCGTAGGTCCCCAGAGCGGTGTCGGACTGTTTGATCTTCACCCGATCGACCCCCACCCCCAGGGCCTGCGCGGCCAACTGGGTGTGCACGGTGGTGGTGCCGTTGCCGAACTCGGCGGTGCCGACCTCGACGACGAAGCTGCCGTCGTCCAACGCCTCCACCGCAGCGGTCGCGTGGTGCCCCCGCGGGGGGATGGTGGCGATCATGGACAAGGCGACGCCCCGACCGCGTTTCCAACCCGCCGGGGCGCGCAGCCGACCACCGGGTTTCCGAAGCGCCTTCTCGACCAGCTCCAGGCACTGACCCAACCCGTCCTCACCGTCATAGCCGACGTCACCGGGATCGTCCTCGACGGTGACCAACGGGTCGCCGGGACGGACCGCATTGCGGCGGCGGAACTCGATCGGATCAAGATCGAGTTTGCGGGCCAGTTCGTCGATCGCCGACTCGATGGCGAAGATCACCTGGCCCAAGCCGTACCCGCGGAAGGCCCCGGACGGTGGGTTGTTGGTGTAGACCGACTCGGCGTCGATGCTCACATTCGCACAGCGATAGACCGCCACCGATTCGTGCACACTGTGGAACATCACCCCGGCGCCGTGGTTGCCGTAGGCGCCGGTGTCCATCAGCTCGTTCACCGCCAGCGCGGTCAGCTGTCCGTCGGCGGTGGCGGCGGCGGTCACCCCGACCCGCATCGGATGCCGCAGCGGTGCCCGCAGGAACTCCTCGCTGCGGGTGAACTCGTACTGCACCGGTTGCCCGGTCCGCAGTACGGCCAAGGTCACCAGGTCCTCGGTCAGCATCTCCTGTTTGCCGCCGAAGCCACCACCCACCCGGGCGGTGAACACCCGTACCTTGTCCGGTTCGAGGTCGAACACCCGGGCGATCTCGTCCCGGATCAGGTACGGCACCTGGGAGGAGGTACGCAGGTTCAGCACGCCCTCGTCGTCGACCCAGCCCCTGGTGGCATGGGTCTCCAGGGCGACATGGGCGACCCGGGCAGTGGCCCAGTTCCCGGTCACCACAGCATCGGCGGCCGCCACCGCCGCGGCGACATCACCGCGTTCGGCATGCAGTGCGGCCACCACATTGCGGTCCGGTTCGGCGATCCGGGCCTGATCCTTCTCCCCGTGCAACAACGGAGCACCGGGGGTACGCGCCGCCTGCGGATCGAAGACCGCCGGCAACTCCTCGTAGCTGACCTTGATCAACTCGACAGCCCGTTGAGCAAGATCAACAGTGTCGGCGACCACCGCAGCCACCCGCTGGCCGTGGAAGCGGACCACCGGATCCAGCACCATCGTGTCGTCGGGATCGTCGGTGCGTGACTCGTGCCGGCCGGTGGAGAAAAGGACCTGCGGCGCATCGCGGTGGGTGAGCACCGCCCGTACCCCTTCCAGGGCCTCGGCCGCGGTGGTGTCGATCGCGGTGATCCGGGCATGTGAAACGGTGGCGCCGAGGACCGCCAGATGCAGCAGCGGCCGTCCCGGTTCGGTGGTGTCCAAGGTGTACTGCTCGGTCCCGGTGACCACCCGCCAGGCGGCCGGCGGCATCACCGAACTGCCGACCACCGGATCGCCGGGATCGGCCTCGCAGCGGACATTGACCTGCCCGCCGATCGCGTCGGCGATCGAGCGGTAGCCGGTGCAGCGGCACAGATTGCCCTTCATCGACCGTGGCAGGTCCTGCAACTGTTCCTCATCCAGACAGGAAGCAGTGACCACCATCCCGGCGGTGCAGAATCCACACTGGAAGCCGCCGGCGCGGACGAATGCCTGCTGCATCGGATGGGGATCGGTGGGGGTGCCGAGTCCGGCTGCGGTGGTGACCTCGGCACCGTCGGCGCGATGGACCGGGGTGATGCAGGAGTGGACCGGTGAGCCGTCCAACAGCACCGTGCAGGCACCGCAGTCGCCGGCGTCACAGCCCTTCTTCACCGCGAACCGTTCCTGATCGCGCAGGAAGGTACGCAGCACCTGACCCGGCCGGGCCTCGGTGTCGACCGGTACGCCGTCGATGGTGACCCGCAACCTCATGCAGCCTCACCCAACTCGACCCGCAGTTCCTCGGCGAAGCGCTTGGTCAGGTCGGCGCGCCAGTCGATGCTGCCGTGCGGATCGGCGTACCAGACGTCGATGCCGTCGATCGCCTTGGTCAGTTCGGCGGCGGTCGGGACGCCGGTGAACCCGAGCCGGACCGGGCAGGTCGTCGAGGCGGTGATGGTGACGGCGAAGTCGCCACCCGGATCGGCCCGGGCGACCACGAACACCGCCGAACGTCCCATCGGGGTCAGCGAGGTCCGCCGCATCGCACTCGGTGAGCGCAGGGCACTGCCGGGCAGTTCGATCGCCCGCAGCAATTCCCCGGGGGCCAGGCTGATCTCCTGTGGTCCGCGGACGAAACCGATGATCGGGGTACGCCGGTCCCTCCCGTCGGGAGCCCAGATGACCGCAGTGCCGTCCAGGCCGGAGGTCAGCGAGGTCATCGGACCGGCGGGCAGGGCGAGGCAGATGTTGCCGCCGACGGTCGCCACCCGGTGGATCTTCCAGGACCCGAACAGGGCATCGACGCAGGGCCGGAACAGCGGGTGGGAGTCGGCTTCGGCCAGTTGCTCCAGGGTGCAGGTGGCGGCGATCCGGATGCCGCCGTCCGGCAGTTCCTCGATCGGCGGCCAGCCCATGGCGGTCAGGTCGACCAGGCCGCGGATGCCCGGCCGAGGCTCGGAGTACAGCGCCGTACCGCCGCCCATGAAGGCTTCACCGGGCTCCAGCCACAGTTCATCGCGGCTGTGCGGGAGGCGCACATGCTCGATGTCGATGAGGTCCACGTCGCGAGCTAATCGCATCGATATGTCAGCAGCATCACTTATGTATCGCGCAGGTAACGATCGGCCGGTCAATTTCTGGTCGAACGCTGAAATGCCCGGAAGTCGACGTCGAGCGACGACTTCCGGGCATTGCGCGATCGTCAGCGGCGACGCCGCAGGAGCGCCGCACCGACCACGGTCAGCGGGATCCCGAGCAGCAGTGCCGTCAGCGGTCCGGCACCGGTGTCGGCCAGCGGCGGCAGCTTGCCACCGTCCTCGGTGCCGGTGCCGGTGCCGGCACTGGGGGACCGGGTGGTCGACGGGTCACCGCTCGGGCTGGGGTCGGGGTCACCGCTCGGTCCGGGATCGGGGTCACCGCTCGGATCCGTGCTCGGCTCGGTCACCGGCGAACTGGTGACCACCTCCCAGTTCTCGTCACGGAATTCGGCCGGGTCGATCGTCTCGGTCTCGATCGCCCAGTCGATCAACAACTGGCGGATCTCGAGGCGTTCGTCGTAGACCACCGGTGCGTCGGTGATGTGGGGGTATCCCGAACCGCCGGACTGCCGGTAGTTGTTGACGGCCATGACGAAGGTGTCGTCGTCGGCGACCGGCGTACCGTCGGGGTGACTCAACCCCTCGATCCGTGATCCCACCGGTTGGGAGACGTTGATCGTGTAGTCGAGGTTGTCGATCACGTCGTAGCTGTAGTCGGGGATCGCCCGGCCGGCCTCGGCGTCCCAGGCGTTGGTGTCGGTCTCGGGGTCGAAGGTTGCCCCTTCCTCCAACTGCACGAAGTAGCGCGCCGACCATTCCAGGTAGTCCTTCAACTCCGCACCGGTGAGTTCGACGCCGAGCAGGGTGTTCTCGTAGATGTAGAGGGCTGCCATGTCGCGGATGGTCACCTCGCCCTGGTCGAAGACCACATCGCGGTTGAACGGCGATGCCTGGGAGATCACGGTGGCGTCGGCGTTCTCGGTGCCGGCCAGTGCTTCGCGTACCGTCTCGGTCTGTACCTGGTTCACCATGTCCAGCAAAGCGGTGTCCTCGTACCGCGAGGTGGCGCCGCTCATCTCCTCGGTGGAGGTGGCGATCGTGGTGTTCACGTAGTCGATCGTCGTCTCGTGGGCCTGGCTGACCGCCGCGACCACGGCCGGATCCTCGGCGACCTCACCGTGGGCGTACAGCGACACCGCCGTCGGTGGTGTGTCGGACCAGTTGACCTCGAAACCGTCACCGGAGGGGACCAGGTGCAGTGAGGTCTCGGAGACGCTGTTGCCCCAGTAATAGGGCTGGGTGATCAAGGTCTTGCCACCGTCGTTCTTCTCGACGATGGTCTCCGGGATGTCCTGGTGGGTGTGCCCGGCGACGACCACATCAAGATCAGGTACGTTCTCGGCGAGCGAGGTCGCGAGGTTCTCCTGCCGGGCCGAGGCATCCCAGGTCTGGCCCTCGGGGTCGAGACCGGTGTGGGCCAGGGCAACCACCACATCGGCGCCCTCGGCCTTCAACTGCGGGACGTACTGCTGCACCGTCTCCACCTGATCGGCGAAGTCGATCTTGTCCTCGACGATGGCCTTGTCCCAGTAGCGGACGCCGGGGGTGACCACGCCGACGACACCGATCTGCACCTGCTGGCCGTCGATGGTGCGTTCGATCATGGTCGTCGGCGGGCGGCTCGGCTCCTCGGTGCCGGCGACCAGGGCGTTCGCTCCGAGCAGTGGTGCCTCGAGTTGTTCGGCGTAGCTGTCGAGCAGCTCCAGACCGTAGTTGTACTCGTGGTTGCCGACCACCTGGGCGTCGTAGTCCAGGGCATTGAATGCCGCCGCCATCGGGTGGCTCTCACCGGTCTCGGTGACCGGTTCGCGGTAACCGTAGAGGTAGGTCAGCGGGGTCCCCTGGATGGCGTCGCCGTTGTCGAACAGCAGCACCGACTCCTCACCCTTCTCCTGGCGTACCTCGTTGATCAAGGTGCCCAGTCGCGCCAGTCCCAGCTCCTCACCCTCGGGGTAGGGGGCGTCGGCGAAGTAGTCCCAGTTCAGCACGTGGCCGTGGTTGTCGGTGGTGGCCAGCAGCGTCAGGTCGATCGGTTCGGCGGCCTCATCGGCCCGGGCCGTGGACGGAGCGGCGAGCAGCAGCAGGGCGGCGGCGGAGGCGGCGAGCGCAGCGGTACGTGGTGCGCGACGGCGGTGGGGGGACGACATGGCGGCCTTTCACTCGGGGGGCGATGCGTCGGCCCACGGCGAGGTGGGTCCGGACAGCGGCAGCCTAGAGCAGCGGCCGGGTGGGCGGTGCGGGTTCGGCCGGATGGGTGGACGGCAGCGGCTCCTCCTTCGCCGCGGTGGCCGACTCCCGGTCGGGGATCTCGTAGCGTGGGCCCATGCCTCGTACCATCGCCGACCTGACACCGGATGCACTCGCCTTCCTCGCCGAGCGGCACCTGGGAGTGGTGACCACCCTGCGGGCCGACGGCAGCCCGCAGGTGGTGGCGGTCGGGTTCACCTACGATCCGGAATCGGGGCTGGCGCGGGTGATCACCTCGGGCGATTCGTCCAAGGTGCGCAATGCCGAGCGACGGACCTGGGCGGTGCTGAGCCAGGTCGACGGCCGCCGCTGGCTGAGCCTGGAGGGGACGGCCCGGGTACTGACCGATCCGTCGGCGGTGGCTGATGCCGAAGCCCGGTACGCGCAGCGCTACCGCGTACCCCGGCCGAATCCGAAGCGGGTGGTGATCGAGGTGACGATCGAGCGGGTGCTGGGGTCGCGGATGCTGTTCGAGGAGGGACCGGGCATCGTCAGCAGGTGATCATGGACGAAGTCCGTCACCGATCACGTCGCCGGCAACACCGTCAATCCGTGCGGCTGGTTGTTCAGCCGCTCGCAGCCGTCGGCCGTGACCACCACGATGTCCTCGATCCGGGCACCCCATTCACCGGCGTGATAGATCCCCGGTTCCACCGAGAACGCCATCCCGGGCTCCACCGCCAGGGTGTTCCCGGCGACGATGTAGGGCGCCTCGTGCACCGACAGGCCGATCCCGTGGCCGGTGCGGTGGGTGAAGAACTCCTCGAGACCGGCCCTTCGCAGACTCTCCCGGGCGCGCGCATCGATCGCCTCGGCGCTGATCCCGGGTCGGACCGCGGCGACCGCCGAGGCCTGGGCCTCCTCCAGTGCCGCGATCTGTGCGGCGATCGCCGGATCGGGTGCACCGATGCTGTAGGTACGGGTGCAGTCGGAGTTGTAGCCACTGGGCAGCGGACCACCGATGTCGACCACCACGATGTCACCGTTGTTGATCACCCGGTCCGAGACCTCGTGGTGCGGGTCGGCGCCGTTCGGCCCGGAGCCGACGATCACGAAGTCGGCCCGGGCATGTCCCTCGGCGACGATCGCGGAGGCGATGTCAGCGCCGACCTCCCGTTCGGTCCGGCCGGCGCGCAGCCACCGGGCCATGCCGGCGTGCACCCGGTCGATCGCCGCCCCGGCTTCGCGGAGCTGGGCGATCTCGGACTCGTCCTTGCGCATCCACAACTGGCTGAGCAGAGGGGTCGCCGAGACCGCCGGGGCTGCCAGCCGGGTGTTCAGCGGGATCAGGTGCAGTGCCGGCATCGCATCGGTGACGGCGGCGGTCGCGGGCGTGCCCAGCGCATCGAGCACCAGCGCGTACGGATCGGCGCCGTCGATCCAGTCGAGGACCGGCAGACCGAGTGTGGTCACCGCACCGGTCCGCCAGGCCCCGAGTTCCAGATGGGGTACGACCAGCGAGGCCGGGCGACCGTCGGCGGGGATCACCAGGCAGGTCAGCCGTTCGAAGGATTCGGCCTCCGAACCGACCAGATAGCGCAGGTCGGCGCCGGGGGTCACCAAGAGCCCGGCCAGGCCGGCCCCGGCTGCCAGGGATGCGGCGCGTTCCAGTCGGCGGCCGAACACGGAGGGGTCGAGGACGCTGCTCATGGCACGACTGTAGCCATCGGCGCTCACTGCGCCGGGGGCCCCGGCCGAGGGTCTCCTCGGTGGGTCCACCGGCGTCGGGCAGAACCCGGGTTCAGCGCGGGATCTGCGGGTCCTCGGTGAAGGACAACCCGACCTGATCGGCGCAGGCCTGCAGGATCTTCATCACCGACACGGTGTCGGACAGCGGCATGATCGCCGACTCGGTCCGGCCGGCGCGGATCGACTCGGTGACCTCGACCAGCTCGTGGTAGTAGCCGCCGCCGATGGGCGGATGCTCGTGGTGCTGGTCGGCCCGGCCGGTCCAGTTCATGTGGTGCACGATGAACCGATCGGGGTGGTGGAACCGGGGCGGGATCTCGATCCAACCCTCCGTACCCAGGATCGCCGCCCGCCCCGGCCCGGCGTTCTCGATCGAGCAGTAGAGCGAGGCGAGCAGCCCGTCGGAGTAGCCGAGCTGGATGCTGGTGGAGGCATCCACACCGTTGTCGTAGTGGCTGGCGGCGGCGACCACGCTTTCGGGGTCACCGAGGAAGTACTGAGCCAAGGAGACCGGGTAGACCCCCAGGTCGAGCAGGGCCCCGCCGGCGGTCGACGGCTCGAACAGTCTGTGCCCGGCCTGGAAGGGACGGCCGAGGCACAGATCGGCCTGCACCCCGCGTACCTCACCGATCGCGCCGCTGTCGACCAGCTCGACGATCTTCACGATCGCCGGCAGGAAGCGGGTCCACATCGCCTCCATGACGAAGCGGTCGTGTTTCCGCGCCGCCTCGACGATCGCCATCGTCCCGTCCAACGTCGCGGTGAAGGCCTTCTCCACCAGCAGATGCTTCCCGGCGGCCAGCGCGGCCTCGGCGATCGCCTGGTGCTGGGCGTGCGGGGTGGCGATGTAGAGGACGTCGACCTCGGGGGAGTGGATCAGCTCGTCGTAGCTGCCGTAGGCGATCGGCGTACCGCTCGCCCCCTCGTCATCGGCATGGTCGTCGATGAACGCCTGCGCCCGCTCGGCCGAGCGGGAACCGACCGCGGTGAGGGTGGCATTGGGTACCAGCGCCAGGTCGCGGACCAGGTTGTTGGCGATGCTCCCGGGCCCGACGATGCCCCAGCGGACGGTTTCGATGCTCATGGCTTCTGCCTAGAGGACTGCGGCGGTCCGGTCAAGTCCGCAAGTGGTACGAAGACCCGTCGTGGCCCTGCTGATCGTGAGACGATCCGAGAATGCCGCGGCCGTTCACGCTGATCCAGCTCCGCTACTTCCAGGCCGTGGCGCGGGCGCAGAGCATCACCACGGCAGCGGCGCGGCTGGAGGTCTCGCAGTCGACGGTCTCCACCGCGATGGCCGAGCTGGAACGCGCGCTCGGGGTGGAGCTGTTCATCCGTCGCCGGAACCGCTCGGTCGTGCTGTCGCCGATGGGGCGACGGCTGTGGTCCAACATCGACATCTTCCTCGAACAGGCAGATGCTCTCTACGAGACCGCACAGGGAATCCGTGACGACGAGGTCTCCGGGTTGCTGCGGATCGCCGTCTTCAGCCCGATCGCCCCGTTCCGGGCACCGGAGATCGTGGCCGCTTATGAGCACCGGTTCCCGCGGGTGCGGCTGGAGGTGGGGGAGGGTGATCTGGCCGAGTTGCAGGAACTGCTGATGTCGGGTGATTGTGAGCTCGCCCTGGCCTATGACCTGGATCTGCCGGCCGGTTTCGATCGGACCGTGGTCGCCCGGATCCCACCGCATGTGCTGGTTCCCCATGATCACCCGGCCGCCCGGGCAGGGAAACCGGTCAGACTCACCGACTTCGACGACGAACCGTTGATCGCCCTGGGGTTGCCGCATTCGCGTGAGTACTACGAACGGCTGTTCGCCCAACTGGGGATGGAGCCCAAGGTGCGGCACCGGTTCCGCAACTACGAGACCGTCCGGGCCTTCGTCGCCGCCGGTCACGGCTGGACCGTGCTCAATCAACGGGTTCCCTCGATCGGCGGTGCCACCCAGCCGGTGGCCCTGGAGATCGTGGAGGAGCTGCCGCCGGTGGAGGTGGTGCTCGCACGACCGGCCGGTGTGACGCTGACCCGCCGGGCCGAACGTTTCGTCGAGGTCTGTGCCGAGCTGTACGCCGATCGTTGGCCCGCCTACTGACCGGCCGCGGCACGGGCTGTTGACCGGTCTCGGCGGTCGGCATCGATGTCTTCGATGGCCCGGCAACGGCTGTCTCGATCGGACTTCATCGAAGGGCAACCCGGAAACGCTGGCGGCCCCCCGCGGTTGGGACGACGATGTCGGTATGACAAACCCCTCGTTGGCCGCACGACCGACACGTGCGACGACTGTGCAGAAGAAGGTGCTGCTGGGTGGCAGCGTCGGGCAGTTCATCGAGTTCTACGACTTCACCCTGTACGGGTTGACGGCGGTGATCTTCTCCACCCACTTCTTCCCCCAGGGCGATGCGCTGACGGGGCTGCTGGTGGTTTTCGCCACCTTCGGCGTCGCCTTCGTCTGCCGTCCCCTGGGCGGACTCTTCTTCGGCGCCCTGGGTGACCGGATCGGTCGACGGCGCACTCTGGCCATCACGCTCTTCCTGGTCGGCGGGGCAACCACCTTGATCGGGTTGTTGCCCACCTTCCATCAGGTCGGGTGGCTGGCGCCGGTGCTGCTGGTGCTGTGCCGTTTGGCACAAGGGTTCTCCGCCGGCGGAGAATCGGTCGGCGGGCCCTCCTTCGTCTTCGAGCACGCCCCGGTGGCCCGTCGCGGGTTCTGGATCAACATCACCCTGGCCGCGACCGCCCTGCCCTCGGTGGTCGCCGGCGGCTTGATCCTGGCCCTGAGCACCGGCCTCAGCGATGCCGCCTTCGATTCCTGGGGCTGGCGGGTGCCGTTCCTGCTGGCCCTGCCGCTGTCGGCCTTCGGTGTCTGGATCAGGTCCCAGACCGAGGAGTCGGAGGTGTTCAAGGAGGCCGTCGCCGAGCGAGGTGAGGAGTTCAGCCCGATCCGCGAGTCACTGGCCAAGAACTGGCGGCAGATGCTGCAGGTGATCTTCGTGATGGGGCTGACCGCGATGGGCTTCTACTTCCTCTCGGCCTACTTCGTCACCTACATCCAGACCGCCGGCAACCTGAGCCGGGAACAGGCATTGCTGACCAATGCTCTGGCGATGACCAGTTACGCGATCCTGTTGCCGGTCGGCGGGTTGATCGGTGACCGGGTGGGGCGCAAGCCGATGATCATGATCGGGTCGGCGGTGCTGGCGGTGATCTCCATCCCGGTGTTCACCATGGTCACCAGCGGCAACTTCGGGTTGGCCCTGTTGGGGCAGGCGATCTTCGTGGTCGGCCTGTGCCTCTACGGCGGTGGCTGCTACACCTTCTTCGTCGAGATCTTCAACACCCGTACCCGATTCACCTCCACGGCGATGAGCTACAACGTCGCCTATGCACTCTTCGGTGGCACCGCCCCGTTCGTCGGGACAGCCCTGGTCGGAGCGACCCAGGTCGCCTCCTCGCCCGGCTACTACATGGCGGCAGCAGCAGTTGCGGTGTTCTTGTTGATCATCCTCACCCGGGTCCCGGAGACCCGCGGTAGGCAGGGCTGATGACCGGGCAGGTGACGACCGACAGCACCACCGCAGAGGCCGAGCTGCTCGCGCTCGGCGCCCTGCAGGTACGGCAGCGCTTCGTGGACCGAGAGCTGTCGCCGGTGGAATACCTCGAGGTGTTGCAGCGCCGGGTGGACGAACTCGAACCCGCGATCAACGCCACCACCGAACAGTTATGGGAACAGGCGCGTACCGAGGCGGCCGAGGCCGAACGGGTCTACCGATCGGCGGCCGCGGGTGAGCACGACGGTCCGTTGCCGCCACTGCTGGGACTGCCGGTCGCGACCAAGGAGAAGCACGCCCTCGCTGGTCACACCCTGTCGCAGGGGTTGTCCTTCGACGCCGCACGGGTGGCGGGGGCCGACAACGACCTGGTGGCCCGGATCCGGTCGGCGGGGGGAATCGTGCATCTGCGTACCGCCAGCCCGGAGTTCAGCTGCGCCACCTTCACCCACAGCCCGCTGTGGGGTGTCACCCGCAACCCGTGGAACCACGATCGCTCACCCGGAGGGTCCTCCGGAGGCGCCGGGGCTGCCCTGGCAGCGGGTTTCACCCCCTTGGCCACCGCATCCGACATCGCCGGATCCACCCGGTTGCCGGCGGCGTTCACCGGCACGGTGGGCTACAAGGCACCGTACGGCCGGATCCCGGGGGCTCCGCCGCTGTCGCTCGACACCTACCGTGGTGACGGGCCGATGGCACGCAGTGTTGCCGATACCGCACTGCTCGCCTCGGTGATGGCCGGCCTCAGCCCGGTTGATCACTCCTCGTTGCCGAATCCGATGTCGACCACCGACTGGTTGCAGGCGAGCCGACCGGTCGATCTCCGCGGGATCCGGGTGGCGCTCTCGGTGAGGCTCGGGGACTATCCGGTGGAATCGGCCGTCGCGGCAGCGACCACCGGGCTGGCCGGGAAGCTCGCCGAGGCCGGGGCCGAGGTGGTCGAGGTGCAGCTGCCCTGGACCACCGAGCGGACCCGGGAGACCTCGTTCACCCACTTCGGGCATCTGCTCGTACCGGCCATGCGGGAAGCCACCGCGGGGCACACCCGCGAGCTCGCCGAGTACACCAGGCGGTTCATGGAGGATGCCGAAGCCACGGTCGCCCGCCGGAGCTTCTACGAAGGGGTGCAGCTGGAGGCGCAGTTGCAGTCCGAGCTGGCCACCGCGATGGCGGGATTCGACGTCTTGTTGTGTCCCACGTCGGCGGTCGGTTCACTGGCGGCCGACGGACAGTACCTGGACGGGATCGATGTCGGCGGTGTCCACCTGCAGCACTACTGGGAGGCCCACATGACCTCGCCGTTCAACATCGCGAATCGCTGCCCGGTGTTGGCCGTCCCCTCCGGGGTCGGTGACCTCGGTGTCCCCACGGGGGTGCAGCTGGTCGGTCATCCCCATGACGACAGGACCGTGCTGGGTGTGGGTGCGGCCATCGAGCAACTGCAGCCCTGGCAGCCACTGGCGCCGTGACCTCAGGGGCCGCCGATCCGGCCCGGTCCCTCGGGGTCCTGCCGCGGGTGCCGGCGCCGATCCCGGTCGTGCTCCTCGTGCACACCGAACAGCCGGAACAGCACCGGGGTGAAGAACATCGGCATCAGCATCAACCACCACAGGTGCCAGCCGAAGATGAAACAGGCGAGGATCGCGATCGGCCACAGGGAGCCGATCACGGCCTGGCCGATCCGCGGGCCGAGACGGTCCTCGGTGCTCGGCGGGGCCACGGCATCGGCTCGGGCGAGGGGCACGACCTGTTGCCCGGGTCGCTCACCGGGGAGATCGTCGAACAGCGGCAGCAGGTCGGCGTTGGTCCTGGCCGAGAGCGCCTTGGTCATCCGCTCGTCGAACTCCTCCTGATCGAGGCGACCGGCGGCCAGGTGCTCCTGCAGGAGCGCCACCGCCTGATCACGCTCGGCATCGCCGATGCGCTTGGCGTTCTCCTCAGCCACGGTGCCTCCGACCGTCGTCTCCTGCTCATTGCAGCCTAGCTCCGTCTGGGAAGAGTGAGCTGTGAAGGCGGGAGCCAGACAAACGTCACACTCGATCCGGACAGCTCCGTCGCCGACCGCGCAGCCGCGCGATCGGGAGGGCCTGACGGTGGAACGAGTGTGACGCTTGTTTGGTTCGGACCTGCGGGTCGCCGTCGGCTGCTCGGTCCGGGCCCACCGCTGCCCTCGCGTCCGCGGCGCGGTCGGGTATCGGCACAGGGCCCGGGGGAACTACAGTTGCGACGGACCTGAGAGAGGGAGTTCAGAAGTGGCCCGTGTGGTGCAGAAGTTCGGTGGCTCGTCGGTGGCTGATGCCGCCAGCATCAAGCGGGTCGCCAAGCGGGTGGTGGCCAGCCGCCAGGCCGGCCACGAGGTGGTCGTCGTCATCTCCGCGATGGGCGACACCACCGACGAGCTGCTCGATCTGGCCAATCAGGTCTCCCCACAGCCGCCGCAGCGCGAACTCGACATGCTGTTGACCGCCGGCGAGCGGATGAGTGCGGCTCTGCTGGCGATGGCGATCAACGACCTCGGGTTGCAGGCACGCTCCTTCACCGGGTCCCAGGCCGGTGTGATCACCACCGGGGTCCACGGCAATGCCCGGATCCTGCAGATCACCCCCGGCCGGATCGAGAGCGCCGTCGACGAGGGTGACATCGTCATCGTGGCCGGGTTCCAAGGGGTCAGCCAGGACACCAAGGATGTGACCACGATCGGGCGAGGTGGATCCGACACCACCGCGGTCGCCCTGGCTGCCGCGCTGGGCGCCGACTTCTGCGAGATCTACACCGACGTCGACGGGGTCTTCACCGCCGACCCGCGGATCGTCCCGGCGGCTCGGCGGATCCCGAGGATCAGCTATGAGGAGATGCTGGAGATGGCAGCCTGTGGCGCCAAGATCCTGCACCTGCGCTGCGTGGAGTACGCCCGTCGGGAGAACGTACCGGTCCACGTGCGCTCATCGTTCAACAACCTCGACGGCACCTGGGTGACCGACATCGACGAAGAGGACAACTCCATGGAACAGGCCATCATTTCCGGCGTCGCCCACGACCGCAGCGAAGCCAAGATCACCATCGTCGGCGTACCGGACCGGATCGGCGAGGCCTCGAAGATCTTCAGCGCGGTCGCCGACGCCGAGATCAACATCGACATGATCGTGCAGAACGCCTCGGAGGTGAGCACGGCGAAGACCGACATCTCCTTCACCCTGCCCGAGTCCGACGGCAAGCGGGCGGTTGCGGCGCTGAACGCGATCGCCGAGGACGTCGGGTTCGACAACGTGCTCTACGACGACCAGATCGGCAAGGTCTCGGTGATCGGCGTCGGCATGCGTACCCACCCCGGGGTGACGGCGAGGTTCTTCGGCGCGCTCGCCGAGGCGGGGGTGAACATCGGCATGATCTCCACCTCCGAGATCCGGATCTCGGTGGTGGTCGATTCGGCCGAGGTCGATCAGGCGGTACGGGCGGCGCACACCGCCTTCGGTCTGGACAGTGACACCGAGGCCGTGGTCTACGCCGGAACGGGGCGCTGATCATGGACTGGGCAGATGCCCTGGCATCGCAGCTCCCCAGCATCGTCCTGCTGCTGGTGGTGATCGGCTGTCTGGTGGCGGTGATCAAACTCGCCGTCCCGGGCGCTCCGCGGACCTTCGGTGCGGTCGGGTTCGGTGTGATCATCCTCGCCGAGGTCACCGGCCTGGTCGGTCAAGTGATCGGTCTGGCGCTGATGGGCCAGGGAGGGCAGCTGGCCTCGGTGGCGCTGGTGACCGGGTTGTCCAGCGGCATCGCAACGATCCTGATCGCAATCGGGTTCATCCTCGTGACCGTCGCACTGGTCATCGGCCACAAGCAGCCGCGTGCCGGGGCGCCGATCCCGGACGCAGAATCCCCCCGGGTCAGCCGGAAGCAGGCACGCGGGGCGGACGGATCCGATCCGCGAGCCTGAGCGAGGCGAAACAGCGAACGGGCCCGGTGGAGTGATCCACCGGGCCCGTTCGGTGTACGAAGTCGCCGACGATCAGACGCCGACGATCAGCTCCGGTTCGGTCTTCTCGACGATCTCCTCGGTACTCACCCCGGGCGCGGTCTGTACCAGCTTCAGGCCCTCGGCGGTGACATCGATGACCCCGAGGTCGGTGATGATCCGCTCCACCATTCCCTTGCCGGTGTAGGGCAGCGAACACTCCTCGACGATCTTGAAGCTGCCGTCCTTGGCGACATGCTCCATCAGCACGATCACTCGCTTGGCACCGTGGACCAGGTCCATCGCACCACCCATGCCCTTGACCATCTTGCCCGGGATCATCCAGTTGGCGATGTCGCCGTGGCGGGAGACCTGCATCGCACCGAGGATCGCGATGTCGATCTTGCCGCCGCGGATCATCCCGAACGAGGTCGCGGAATCGAAGATCGAGGCGCCACGGCGCAAGGTGACGGTCTCCTTGCCGGCGTTGATCAGGTCGGCATCCTCCTCCCCCTCGAAGGGGTAGGCGCCAACACCGAGCAACCCGTTCTCCGACTGCAGCACCAACTCGACGTCGTCATCGACGTAGTTCGGCACCAGGGTCGGCAGACCGATGCCCAGATTCACATAGCTGCCATCGACGAGCTCCGAGGCCGCTCGAGCAGCCATCTCCTCACGGGTCCAGCTCACTTCGTACCCCCTTCGGCCTCGCCGCTGTCCGGTCGTGGCCGGACCGTCCGTTTCTCGATCATCTTGTCCGCAGCCTGTTCGGGGCTCAGCGCCACCACCCGGTGCACGAAGACGCCGGGGGTGTGGATCTCGTTCGGGTCGAGTTCACCGGGTTCGACCAGTTCCTCCACCTCGGCGATGGTCACCCGGCCGGCCATCGCAGCCGGCGGATTGAAGTTCTGTGCCGAGGCACGGTAGATCAGGTTGCCGTGCCGGTCGCCCTTCCAGGCGTGCACCAGGGCGTAGTCGGCGACCAGCGCCTCCTCCAGGACGAACTCCTTCGGGCCCTCGGCGGTCTCGAAGGTACGCGTCTCCTTCGGCGGTGAGGCGATCGCCACATTGCCCTCGGAGTCGTAGCGCCAGGGCAGGCCCCCCTCGGCGATCTGGGTACCGGCACCGGTGACGGTGTAGAAGGCAGGGATACCGGAACCGGCGGCGCGAAGGCGCTCGGCCAGGGTTCCCTGCGGGGTCAGCTCCACCTCCAGCTCGCCGCTGAGGTACTGCCGGGCGAACTCCTTGTTCTCCCCGACATAGGAGGCGACCACTCGCGCGATCCGATGTTCGCCGAGCAGTCTGCCCAGTCCGCGGCCGTCGACACCGCAGTTGTTGGACACGACCTCCAGATCGGTGGCGCCGGTGTCGAGCAGCGCCTTGATCAGGGTCTCCGGTACTCCGCACAGGCCGAATCCGCCGACTGCCAGGCGTGATCGGTCCCCGATGTCAGCGACGGCTTCTGCGGCCGTCGGGACAACTTTGTCCATGGTGATCTCCCTTCCGGCGCTGA
Source organism: Naumannella halotolerans (assembly GCF_004364645.1). NCBI lineage: Bacteria > Bacillati > Actinomycetota > Actinomycetes > Propionibacteriales > Propionibacteriaceae > Naumannella > Naumannella halotolerans. The sequence continues at coordinate 70,221 of NZ_SOAW01000003.1, forward strand.
GCCTAGACCGCCGGCGCGGTTGATCGACACCCGGGTGCTCAGTTCGTCGGCAGCCGATTCCGCCGGCTCAGCGCCAGCAGTTTCGCGGGTTCATTGGTGATGATCCCGTCGGCTCCGGCATCGAGCAGGCGTCGCATGTCGGCGGTCTTGTCCACCGTCCAGACGCATACCTGCAGACCGTGGCGGTGCGCATTGTCGATCAGCGACCGGTCGGTGGCGCCGAGGCGGGGGTTCAGCTGGTCGGCCCAGCTGGACAGCGACTCGATCAGCTTGCTGCTCGGGCGACTGTTGCACAGGGCCCCGAGTCGCACGCCTTCACCGGCCAGGGGAGCGTACCGGCCCCGCAGCCAGTCGAGGTCGAAGGCCTGGATCACCAACCGCCCGTCGGCAATCGCGTGCTGTGCGGCCGGACTGGCGGTGAGGATGTCGGCGAGTTCGTGCTCGACCGGGTACTTCTCCGAGGTCTGCTTGATCTCGATCTGCATCCCGGCCCGGGGACCGATGGTCTCCAGCCACTGCGTCAGGGTCGGCACCCGCTGGTCGGCATAGGCCACGTCGAACCAGGACCCGGCGTCCAGGCTCTGCAACTGGGCCAGGGTCAGCTCGGAGATGTTCCACGGCCGCAACCGGGGCAGGACCGCGGAGACATTGGTGGTCCGCCCGGCGGTCGGATCATGGATCACCACCAACTCACCGTCGGCGGTCCGCTGGACGTCGCATTCGATCAGTTCGGCACCGTGGGCGATACCGAGTTCGGCAGCGGCCAAGGTGTTCTCCGGGGCCAGTGCGCTGGCGCCGCGGTGGGCGATGATGGCACTCGATGCAGGTGCCGTCGATCCGGATCCGGTCACGATCATCCCAACTCTCGGGTTCTGCTCGGCTGCTGCGAGCACCTGTGACGCTAGCGGTACTCACCCAACGTACGGTAACCACAACGTTAAGGTCATCGGCCGCGGGAAAGGCGACTGCGTGGGTGTCGGGCCGGGACGAGGGGCGCCATCGCAGGATCGCCCCGGGAACGACGAACGCCGCCCCGGAGGACGGCGTCGTGATGTGGTCGGGGTGACAGGATTTGAACCTGCGACCTCTTCGTCCCGAACGAAGCGCGCTACCAAGCTGCGCCACACCCCGATGCCCTCGCGGGCACCGCAAGATCCTAGCTCACTGTGGCCCTCGGCAGCCAATCGGCGAGGGCAGGTCACCCTACGGGCTCCCGTACCCATCCGTTCCGCAGTACCTGCACCCATGGCGGGGCGATGGGTGCACCTCCTGCGGAACGGATCGGTACGCCCTCAGCGCGGGACCAGGGTGAGCAGTGTCGCCTCCGGCGGGCAGGCGAAGCGGTACGGCGCGAAGGGCGACATGCCGAGACCGGCCGAGACGTGCAACAGCGAGGTCCAGCCGGGACGAGTGTGGGTCGACAAACCCTTCACCCGGTCGCGGTCGATGTCGCAGTTGGTGATGATCGCGCCGAAACCGGGGATGCAGACCTGTCCGCCATGGGTGTGGCCGGAGAAGATCAGGTCCACCCGGTCGTCGGTCAGCGCATCCAGCAGTCGTTGGTACGGGGCGTGGCACAGCGCCAGCTCCAGCGCCTCGGGATCGCGCCGCCCGGCCACCGCCGGGTAGTCGTCGAGTTCGATGTGGGGGTCGTTCACCCCGCGCAGGCGAATCGGCACCCCCTTGATCTCAAGTTCACCGCGGGCATTGTTCAGGTCCAGCCAACCGGCGTCGACGAAGGCATCGCGCATCGGGCGCCACGGCAGTTCACGCTCCGCCGGTGGGGTCTCCTCGTCGGTGGTGTGGTGGGCATTGGAGGAGGCGAGCAGATAGCGCAGGGGATTGCGGAAGACCGGCGCCAGATAGTCGTTGGAGCCGAAGACGAAGGCACCCGGAACTCCCAGCAGACCGGAGAGGGTCTCGACCACTTTGTGCGGCACCGGCGCGGACAGGTTGTCACCGGTGTTGATCACCAGATCCGGCTGCAACCGGGCCAGGGAGGAGACCCAGTCCATCTTGTGTCGCTGGTTGGCGGTCAGATGAAGATCGGAGATGTGCAGGACCCGCAACTCCGGCGAGCCTGGGGGCAGGCAGTGGGCGACGGCGTGCCGTAGGTGGAACCGACGAGGTTCGACCAGGGCGCCGTAGGCGAAACATGCGCTGCCGGCTCCGAGCAGGAGACCGGCGGCGCCGAGTGAGCGCTTCAACGATCAGTTGCCGCCGTTGTCGGACGGTGTGTCACCGTTGTCGTCGTCCTTCTTCTCGTCTTCCTTCTTCTTGTCCTCTTCCTCCTGCTTCTTCTTCTCTTCTTCCTTCTTCTTGTCCTCTTCCTCCTGCTTCTTCTTCTCTTCTTCCTTCTTCTTCTCGTCGGAGTCGTCGTTCGTCTCCGGCGCGGGCTTCGGTGCAGGCTTCGGGCCCTTCGAGTACTGCAGGTTGACCGTCGAGCCGACCTTCGCCTCACCGGAGCCGGCGACCCCGAGGTAGGTACCGGCCGCCGCACTGCTGTAGACCTGTGTCTGGCCGACATTGAATCCCGCCGCCTGCAGCTTGGCCCGGGCCTCCGAAGCGCTCAGCCCACTGGTGTCGGGAATCGGTACGTTCTTGCCCTCGATATTGGTGCGTGGCGGAGCCTGGAAGTTCGTCTTCGGCTTGTCCTTCAGCGCCTCGGCCATCGCGGACTTGTAGATCTGACCCGCGTCGCCACCACCGGAGCCGGCCAGGTAGACGCCGCTGTCGGGCAGGCTGAGCCCCTTCAGGCTCTGGTTGCGATCGGCCCAGAACGGGTTGGTCTTGTCGATCGCGATCATCGCCGAACCGGCGACCTCGGGGGTGTAGCCGGCGAACCAGACCGAGGCATTGCTGTCGGTGGTGCCGGTCTTGCCCGCCTGCGGGTAACCGCCGGGGATCGTGGCCGGCGCGCCGGTGCCGTTCATCACGCCCTGCAGCAGGGAGGTGACGGCGTCGGCGACGCCCTCGTCGATCACCTGCTTGCAGTTCGCGTCCGGCACCTTCACGTCGTCACCGTTGGCGTCCTTCATCGACTTGATGATCACCGGATCACAGTGCTTGCCGCGGGCGGCCAGGGTGGCATAGGTCTCGGTCACCGAGATCGGCGTCACCTCGGCCACACCGAGGGTCATCGAGGCGTCGGCATCGAAGCCGTAATCACGTCCGGCCGGCTCGACGAAGGTGCCGCCCGGGGCGTACTTCAAACCGAGTTTGTCGGCCATCTGGGCAGTCGCACAGCCGCCGGCGTTGATCTCCAGCTGCACGAAGTAGGTGTTCACCGAGTAGGCCATCGCCTGCCGCATGTTGAACGTACCGCTGCGGGTGGAGTTGGCCGGTTTGTAGTCACCGACGGTGGCCGGGCCGTTGCAGGTCTCCAGTACCTGGCCCTGGAACTGCTTGCGAGACGGGGAGGCGTAGGTGGCATTCAGCGGAATGCCCTTGTCCACCGCGGCAGTGGCCGTGATCGGCTTGAAGGTCGACCCCATCTGGTAGCCCTCGGCACCGCCCATCTCGGTCGCGGCGGCGTAGTTGTAGAAGGTCTGGCCATCACCGTCACCCATCTCCGGACGGGACTGGGCCATGGAGATGATCAAACCGGTACCCGGCTGCATCTGGGTCATCACCCCCAGCACCGGATCCTTCGAACCGACCATGTTCGCCACGGCGGCCTCGGCCGCATCCTGGGCATCGGGATCGATCTCGGTCTGGATCTCCAACCCGCCACGCTTGAGCAGGTTCTCCCGATCCTCCGGCGTCTCGCCGTACATCGGGTTCGTGGTGATCGTCTTCTTCACGTAGTCACACAGGAACGGGTAACGCGAGTTCACACAGTCGTTGATCGGCTTGCGGATGTCGGCCGGATCATATTCCTCAGCCTTGGCCTCGTTCGCCTCCTCGACCGTGATCAGCGCGATGTCGGGCGAGGCCATCCGGTTCAGCACCACATTGCGACGCTCGATCGTGGCCTCGACATTGTTCGCCGGATCGGTCGCGGTCGGGTTCTGCACCATCCCGGCCAGCATCGCCGACTCGGCCAGGTCCAGATCCTTGGCCGACTTGTTGAAATACGTCTTCGCCGCCGCCTCGACACCATAGGCGCCCGAACCGTAGTAGGCGATGTTCAGGTACCGCTCGAAGATCTCGTCCTTCGACAGCTCACGCTCCAGCGCGATCGCGTACCGCAACTCCTGCACCTTGCGGGCGATCGTCTGCTCCTGGGCCTTGCGGATACCTTCCTCGTCGTTGTTCCGCTTGGCGATGTCGATCTGCGCCATCTTCACGTACTGCTGGGTGATCGACGAACCACCCTGGGTGTCCCCACCGCCGACATTGGTCAACAACGCCCGCAACGTACCCACCACATCCAGCGGGCCGTGCTCGTAGAACCGGTGGTCCTCGATGGCGAGCTGGGCCTCCTTCATGTACGGAGAGATCTCGTCCAGCGGCTTGTAGATCCGGTATTCCTCATAGAAGTTCGCCAGAACTTCACCATTGGCCATGTACACCGATGTCCGCTGACCCTGGGCCGGGATGACCAGTTCCTCGGGCAGATCCTGCACCGTGGTGACACCTGCACGGGCGCCGGCGGTGGCCAACGCGGCGAACGGCACCATCAGTCCTGCTACCAACACCCCGCAGATCACACTGACGACACCGAACATGGACAGTGAGTACAGCAGCGAGGCGCTGCCGCCGGACCGGTTCGACATGGCGCCCAGAGTACGGGAAGGACAAGTGCAGAACCGAACCGACGAGGTTACCCGCTTCCTGAGCCGGAGGTTACAGCTTTGTGAACGAACACCAAGAATCCATATCCGACGCCTAAAGTCCTGCCCACCTTGAAGTCCGGCGAAGGGGGCGGAACCAGAGGGTTTTTTGCTCTGAACGCGAAGAGGGGAGACCGTCATGGCTCAGTTGGTCGCCGAGTGGAGTCTGCAGGCGAAGTGCGCCGGTTCGAAGGACGCACTGTTCGTCGAAGGTGCCAAGCAACGCGATGCCCGTCAGGTGTGCGCGGGATGCGATGTGCGCCGGGAGTGTCTGGCCGAGGCGCTGGACAACCGTATCGAGTGGGGGATCTGGGGCGGGATGACCGAACGTGAGCGGCGGCAGCTGCTGCGCTCGCGTACCGATGTCGCCTCCTGGAAGGCCATGCTGGTCGGCGCCGAATGAGCCGTCGGCTCGGTTGAGTTCGCTCTCAGGCTCCTCGTTCCCGGCCACCACGGCGGGGGACGAGGGGCCGTTTGCGATCCGGTCAGCGACACGCCGAAACGTTACGGAACTGCCGCGGTTCAGGCCTCCCGGCCGGTCCAGGTGGTACGGAACGCGAGCGCCCGCAACGCCGCCAGATCGCTGACATCCCGGCCGTTGTCGGGTACATAGGTCGTCGGCACCTCGGCGGTGACCGCCCGGAACCGACCCAGCAGCCGTTGTTCGGTGTCGATCTCCACCATCCGTGCCGCGTGTCGCCGCAGCGCGTACCGCTCGGCCTGCCGATCGGTGGCTGCCAGATCCTCGGCCAGCGCCTCGGCCCGGCCGGCGGACAGGTCCAGACTGCTGGCATGCACCCGGTTCACCACCACACCGGCCAGTGGCATCTGCTCCTCCTGCAGCCGCTCCACAAAGTAGGTCGCCTCCCGCAGCGCATCGGCGGTGGGACTGGCGACGACCACGAAGGTGGTGTGCGGTCCGGCCAGTGCCGCCCGGGTCCGGCGGGCGCGCTCACCGAACCCGCCGAACAGGGTTTCGAAGGCGCTGACGAAGGTCTGCACATCGGTCAGCACCTGACCGCCGAGGATCTTCGACAGCGCACCGGTGACCAGTTGCATACCGAATCCCATCACCCGCAGTGGCCCCCTGGCCGGGCTCAGCAGCAGTTTCAGCACCCGTCCGTCGAGCAGTCTGGTCAGATGTTCGGGCGCATCGAGGAAGTCGAGTGCCGAGCGGGCCGGCGGGGTGTCCACCACGATCAGGTCCCATCGACCGTCGTCTCGGGCCTGCCGGTGGAGTTCACCCAGCTTCTCCATCGCCATGTACTCCTGGGTTCCGGAGAAACTCGTGGACAGCGCGTCGTAGAACGGATTGGTCAGGATCTGTTCGGCCTTCTCCGGGCTGGCGTGAGTCAGCACCACCTCGTCGAAGGTGCGCTTCATGTCCAGCATCATCGCGTCCAGCGATCCGCCGGCGGAGGCGTCGATGGTCGCTACCGGACGCGGTGTGTTGTCCAGTTCGGCGATCCCCAGGGACTGGGCCAGGCGACGGGCCGGATCGATGGTCAGGCAGACCACCTTGCGGCCGCGCTCGGCGGCTCGCAGCGCCAGGGCGGCAGCAGTCGTGGTCTTGCCCACCCCACCCGAACCGCAGGTGATGAGTACCTCGATCGCCGGGTCGTCGAGGATTGCGTCGAGGTCCAGACCCGGGCTGTCGATGGTGGTCAACGGACGACCTCCGGGTGCCGGCCGAGTTCGGCCCGCAACCGGTCGGCGATCGCCAGCAGCGCACCCCGGTCGATCCCGCCGGGGACGACCGGAACGCTCACCAGCGGCAGGCCGAGCTCGGCCAACCGGGCGTGATGGGCCCGCTCGTCGAGGATCACCCGGGCATCGCTGGCGAATTCCTCGCGCAACGCGGTGTTGCGGTCGGCATCCAGCGCGGGCACCTGCATCGGCAGCGCACCCCGGGCAGCGGCCTGCAGGTCGGCATCGGCCATCGGGGTCTCCCGGATCCGGTTGGCGATCAGCGAACCGACCCGGATCCGGGTCGGTGCCAGATCGGTGATCGCATCCAGCGTCTCGGTGACCGGCATGTCCTCCAACAGGGTCACCAGATGCACCACCGTTGCCCGGGACCGGAACAACTGCAGGATCGAATCGGCCTGGCTACGGATCGGGCCGACCTTGGCCAACCCGGAGATGGCGGCGTGGACATTCAGGAAGGTGCCGATCCGTCCGGTCGGGGGAGCATCCAGGACCACCGCGTCGTAACTGTCGGGGCTGTTCTTCGCCCGCCGACGGACCGCCTCGTAGACCTTCCCGCTGAGCAGTACGTCACGCAACCCGGGCGCGATCGAGGTGGCGAAGTCGAAGAGCCCGAATCGGTCCATCGCCTTGGCCGCCACACCCAGCTTGTAGAACATGGCCAGGTACTCGGCCAATGCCTGCTCGGCGTCCACGTGCAGACCGTGGATCTGGCCACCGTCGGAGAGACGGGCCAGACGCGGCTCGGAGTCGCTGGGCAGCGGGTCGGTGCCGAACACCTCGGCCAACCCCTGGCGCCCCTCCACCTCACAGACCAGTACCCGGTGACCGCCGGCGGCCAGGGCGCAGGCCAGCGAGGCGGCGATGGTCGTCTTTCCCGTACCGCCCTTGCCGCTGATCACGTGCAGCTGCGGGGCCAGCAGCGACCTGTCGCTCACGGTGTCGAATCTAGCGGCTGCCTGGTGACCGATCACCCGCCACACCTGCCCAACCGGCCGAGAAGTACACGGTGGACCGCCACAGGCCCTAGTCTCGAGGCCGTGTCCGTAGGTCTTCTCGCAGTGGTCGACGACATCCTCACCGCTGCCATCAAAGCGTCCTCCAAGTCTGCCGGTGTCGTGATCGACGATGCCGCCGTCACCCCGCAGTACGTGCACGGGTTGTCCCCGGCGCGGGAGCTGCCGGTGGTCGGCAAGATCGCCCTCGGGTCGATCCTGAACAAACTCATCCTGATCATCCCGGCGGCGATGCTGCTCACCGCCTTCGCGCCCTGGGTGCTGCCCTGGTTGCTGATCCTCGGTGGTGCCTACCTGTGTTTCGAGGGTGCGGAGAAGGTGCTGGAGTGGTTCGGGTTCCACCACGGCCACGAGGACGACGAGGGCGCCCGGGACGAACGCAAACTGATCCTGGGCGCGATCCGTACCGATCTGATCCTGTCGGCGGAGATCATGTTGATCTCCTTGTCGAACATCGACGAGGGCATGGGTACGTGGACGCGTCTGGCGGTGCTGATCGCGATCGCCTTCATGATGACCGGCATCGTCTACGGCGCGGTCGCACTGCTGGTGAAGATCGACGACATCGGTTGGAAGATGACCGAGAACGAGGCGACGAAGCCACTCGGGCAGCGGCTGGTGGGTTCGATGCCGGCGGTGTTCAAGGTGATCAGCATCATCGGCACCGTGGCCATGCTCTGGGTCGGCGGGCACCTGGTGGTGGCGAATCTGGCCGAGGTAGGTTTCACCCCGCTGTACGACTTCCTGCACCTCGTCGAGGAGGCACTCGCCCCGGCCGGCGCGGTGGTCGTCTGGGTGGTCGACACCGCGATCTCGGCGGTGATCGGGTTCGTCGCCGGATTGCTGATCGTCGGTCTGGTGCTGGGCATCGGCAAGATCTTCGGCAAGCGTCCGAGCTTCAGCGAGGGTGGGCGTTCACCGCACAACGTCTCGGTCTGAGCTCCGGCGGGCGGCACCTGGGCACCATGGTCGGCGAGGGCGGCGGCCACTAGGGTGAGGCCATGACGAAGTGGGAGTACGTAACCGTGCCCGTGCTGGTCCATGCGACCAAGCAGATCCTGGACAACTGGGGTGCCGACGGTTGGGAACTGGTGCAGATCGTGCCCGGGCCCAATCCGGAGAACCTGGTGGCCTACCTGAAGCGACCGCTGGGGTCGCAGTGAGCACGCCCAGCCAGCGGCTGGCCGAACTCGGGCTGGAGTTGCCGCCGGTGGTGGCGCCGGTCGCGGCCTACATCCCGTCGACGACCAGCGGCAAGCTCGTCTTCACCTCCGGGCAGTTGCCGATGGTCGACGGTGCGCTGCCGGTGGCCGGCAAGCTCGGCGCCGAACTGGACGTCGAGACCGGGTACGCCCAGGCACGGGTCTGCGGTCTGAATGCGCTGGCGGCCCTGGCCGCCGCCGCCGGTGGCCTGGACGCAGTGGAGCGGATCGTGAAGGTGACGATCTTCGTCGCCTCCGCCCCCGACTTCACCGATCATCCGAAGGTCGGCAACGGCGCCAGTGAGCTCTTCGGCGAGGTGTTCGGCGAGAACGGCCGGCATGCGCGCAGCGCGGTCGGCGTCGCCGCCCTGCCGCTGAACGCTCCGGTCGAGGTCGAGGTCATCGGCCAGCTGGCCTGATCATGGTCTCCTCCCGGGACGTGCTGGCGCGGATTCCGCAACCCAGGTTCCCGATCCCCCGATCGGCCACCGGGTCGGTGCCACCACAGGCGGCGGCCACGGTGATGGTCGTGCGCCCGGTCGCCGAGGTCGTCCGCGGGCTGCAGGTGTGGTTGATGCAGCGCCATGCACGGATGGCCTTCGCGCCGAACATGGCGGTCTTCCCCGGGGGGAAGCTGGACCCGATCGATCGTCGGGCGCCGGATCCGCTGCGCGCCTGCGCGGTACGAGAGCTCGCCGAGGAGACCACCTTGGTCCTCGACCCCGAGCGGCTGATTCCGTGGGCACGCTGGATCACCCCGGCGATCGAACCGCGACGCTACGACACCTGGTTCTACCTGGCCGTGGTGCCGTCCGGTACGCATCTGCGTGATGTCTCCGGGGAGGCCGACGACGCGTTCTGGATCACCCCGGCCGAGGCGCTGGCCCGGTCCGAGGCGAGGACCCTCGCGCTGATGCCGCCGACCCTGGCCGGACTGCTCGAGCTCTCCGACCACGACAGCACCGAGTCGTTGCTGCGGGCCGCCGCACAGCGGGTGGTCGAACCGATCCGGCCGGTGTTCGTGGCCGACGGCGAGCAGGGCAGGTTGGAGTACCCGCCCGTACCGGCCGATGACCCCGAGTACGCGGCCCCGCTGAGCACCGAATCCGTGACCGGCGCGGAGCCGCCGACACCGGGCGAAGATCAACACCTCGGCAGTCCGGTTCCGCGGCCGGGCGATCCGAGGCGGGTCGGTCCATGATCGATCTGCTGCTCGCCCCCAACCCGGGACCGATGACCCTGGACGGCACGAACACCTACCTGCTGGGCGATCCGGGCGAACCGCGGGTGGTGGTCGACCCCGGCCCGGTCGAGGACGATCATCTCGCGGCCATCCTGGCTGCGGCGCCGGCCGGGATCGCCGAGATCTGGCTGACCCATCATCATCTCGACCACCTGGCGGCCGTCCCGGTGCTGGCCGCGGAGACCGGGGCACTGGTGCGGGCCTGGCGCACACCGACGGAGCTCGAGGTCGAGGTGGACCGGTTCGCACCACTGGCCGACGACCAGCGGCTGCCCGCGGGTGCCCGGGCGATCCACATCCCCGGCCACACCTCGGATTCGGTCGGCTTCGTCGTCGCCGATGATCCCGGACCGGTGCTGCTGACCGGTGACATGGTGCTCGGACGGGGGACGACGGTGATCACCCATCCGGACGGCGATGTCGGTGCCTATCTGGCCTCACTGGACAGGATGCGAGGGCTGGTCGACGGCGAACCCCTGGTGGCGCTGCTGCCCGGGCACGGTCCGCGGCTGGACGATCCGGCAGCGGCGCTCGACCACTATCTCCGGCACCGGCAGCAGCGGCTCGATCAGGTACGGGCGGTGCTGGCCGAGGGGGCACAGACCGCCGAGGAGGTGGTCGAGATCGTCTACGCCGAGGTGGACGCCTCGGTGAAACAGGCGGCGTTGTGGTCGGTACGCGCCCAGCTGGACTACCTGCAGGCCGAGGACTGATCGGTCAGCGGACGCGACCCTGCAACCGCCCCTTGTCCAGGATCACCACGGCCCGCGGCTCCAGCCGCAGCCAGCCGCGGGTGGCGAAATCGGCCAGGGCCTTGTTCACCGTCTCCCGGGAGGCGCCGACCAGCTGGGCCAGTTCCTCCTGGGTCAACTCGTGGCGGACGACCAGCCGGCCGTCGCGCTCCTCACCGAACCGGTCGGCCAGCTCCAGCAACTGCTTGGCGACCCGGCCCGGAACATCGGAGAAGACCAGATCGGAGACCACGTCGTTGGCCCGGCGCAGGCGGGAGGCCAGCTGACCCAGCAGCGCCCGCGAGACCTCCGGGCGACCGGTCAGCCAGGTGATCAACTCGTCATGTTCGAGGACTCGGATCTCGGAGTCGACGATGGCCGTCGCGGTGGTCGAGCGGGGGCCCGGATCGAAGGCGGAGAGTTCGCCGAACATCTGGCCCGGGCCCAGCACCGCCAACAGGTTCTCCCGGCCGGTGCTGCCATGGCGGCCGAGCTTGATCTTGCCGGACACGATCACGTGCAGTTGGTCGCCGGGGACGCCTTCATGGAAGAGCACCTCACCGCGGGCCAGCTTGACGGTGGTCATGGCCGCTGCCAATGACTCCACTGCCTCGTCATCGAGACCTGCGAACAACGGCGCCTGCCGCAAGACGTCGAGATCCACCATTCCTCCAATGTCATCGATCGGTTTCAGCGTACCGGTTCTGCACCCGTGGGCCCGGCATTCCCACCCCGGGTCAGGGACGACCGGTACCGCCGGCGAGCGTCGACTAGGCTGTCTCGGTGCCTGCAGCAGTCGTACCCAAGCCCGAGGTCGGGCTGGTACGCCGAGCGCGACGAATGAACCGGATCCTCGCCGAGACCTATCCCGATGCCCATGCCGAACTCGATTTCGGCAATGCCTTCGAGCTGCTGGTGGCGACCATCCTGTCGGCCCAGTCGACCGACAAACGGGTCAACCTGGTCACCCCGCAGGTGTTCGCCCGTTTCGGCGACCCCGAGGCGATGGCCGTTGCCGATCCCGAGGAGCTGGCCGAGCTGATCCGACCGACCGGCTTCTTCCGCAACAAGTCCAGTGCCCTGATCCGGATGTCGCAGGCCCTGGTCGACGATCATGACGGCCAGGTGCCGGACCGGCTCGCCGAGCTGGTAAAACTGCCCGGCGTCGGACGAAAGACGGCCAATGTGGTCCTCGGCAATGCCTTCGGGGTGCCCGGAATCACCGTGGACACCCACTTCGGCCGGTTGGTCCGCCGCTTCGGCTGGACCACCCAGACCGACCCGGACAAGGTGGAGGCCGAGGTCGGCGCCCTGTTCCCCCGCAAGGACTGGACCCAGTTGTCGCACAACGTGATCTGGCACGGGCGGCGGCGTTGTCATGCCCGGCGACCCGCCTGCGGCGCCTGTCCCGTCAGCAGCCTCTGCCCGTCCCACGGGGAAGGCCCGACCGATCCGGTGATCGCCGCCAAGCTCGTCCGGGAGCCGCGCGGATGAGCCGGCGGCTGGTGGCGCTGCTGCTCGGCCCGGCGCTGGTGATCGCGCTCGTGGTGGGTGTGGTGGTGGCGCTGAACAGGGAGCCGGGCGGCGGTGCGACCGTGCCGTTCTCGACCGCCGGGGCCCCGACCGGTGACGCCGGCGCGGACCTGGTCGCGGTACGCGAGGCCGCCGGTATCGCCGCCTGCCCCGAGGTCGATGCCGAGGCCACCGCCCGCGAGGACGGACTCCCGGCGATCGAACTGCAGTGCCTGGACGGCAGCTCGGGGATCACCCTCTCCGGCCTGCGCGGTGAACCCATGATCATCAACCTCTGGGCGACCTGGTGCGGTCCCTGCCGGGAGGAGGCACCCCATCTGGCGGCGTACGCCGAGGGTCTCGGTGCCGATCCGCCGGTGCAACTGCTCGGGATCGACATCGAGGATCCGGACCCGGCCGGTGCATTTCGGTTCGCCGAGGCCAGCAACTGGACCTGGCCGCAACTGGCCGACCCCGAGGGTCGGATCCGTACCCTCACCGGACCCGCCATCCCGCAGACCCTGTTCGTCGATGCCGACGGCCGGATCGTGCATACCCACTACGGCGCCTTCTCCTCGGTGGAGCAGTTGCAGGCCACCGCCGAGGAACAGCTGGGGATCGACCGGTGAGCGCCGATCCGCTCGGCCTGCTGGTCGAGGGGCTGACCGACCCGGGAGCAGCGGTCGACAACACCCGCTGGCGTTCAGTTCCCCGACAACCCCGGAAGGCGGCCGTCCTGGCCCTGTTCGGGCTGGCCGATCGGGGACCGCAGATCGTCCTCACCGAACGGGCGGCCGATCTGCGCAGTCATCCCGGACAGGTGTCGCTGCCCGGCGGGGCCGTCGAGCCCGCCGACCCCGACCTGCCGGCGACCGCCCTGCGGGAGGCAGCCGAAGAGGTCGCGCTGCGCACCGACACGGTGCAGATCCTGGGCGAGCTGCCGCCCGTACCGGTCCCGGTCAGTCACTTCAATGTGACCGCCGTGATCGGTCGTTGGCAGAATCCGCATGCCCTGCGGGCAGCCGACCCCGCCGAGGTGGCGGCGGTGCATCAGGTGCCGATCGAGGTGCTGGCCGCACCGCAGACCCGGTGCACCGCGGTCCATCCGCGTGGGTTCACCTCACCCGGTTTCGTCTTCGGCACCGACTCCGGCCGGGAGGTCTTCGTCTGGGGGCTGACGGCCTTCCTGCTGGACGCGCTGCTGCGGCTCGGCGGCTGGGAACAGCCCTGGCAGGTCGAGCGCCGACTGCCGGTGCCGAAGGAACGACTCTGATCCCGGAACCGCGGTCTCGCCGGGGCCGGGGGGAGGCAGCCGGGAAGCGGTGAGACACCGCGCCGAGGGCCGGCGCATGTGGGGCCCGGCGAATATGGGACCCGGTGCCGGTGGGAGACAATGCCGATGGGATCCGGTGCCGGTGGGAGACAATGCCGATGGGAGACAATGCCGATGGGAGACAATGGCAGTGTCGAACCGCGCCGGTTCCGACACCCGTCGAAGGAGAATGATGACGACCCGATTGGACGCTCGGCAGCGACGCACTGCCCTGGAGGAGATGTCGGACGCCGAGGGTCTGGACGTACTGATCATCGGCGGCGGGGTGACCGGCGCCGGGGCCGCCCTGGACGCGGCCACCCGGGGCCTGCGGACCGGCATCGTCGAGATGCAGGACTGGGCTTCGGGTACGTCGTCGCGTTCGAGCAAACTGGTCCACGGCGGGTTGCGCTACCTCTACAACCTCGACTTCGGCCTGGTCGCCGAGGCGCTGCGGGAGCGCGGACTGCTGCTGGAGACCATCGCACCGCACCTGGTGAAGGCCCAGCCCTTCCTCTGGCCGCTGAAGACCCCGGTGATCGAGCGGTCCTACAGCGCGGTCGGGGTGGGGCTCTACGACACCTTGTCGATCCTCACCAGCCAAGGGGTCTCGGTGCCGGTGCAGAAGCACTACTCGAAGAAGGAGGCGCTGCGGATCTTCCCCGGGATCAAACCCGACCAACTGGTCGGTGCGATCGGGTTCTTCGACGCCCGGGTCGACGATGCCCGACTGGTGATCGACCTGGTCCGCACCGCGGCTCATCACGGCGCGCTGGCTGCCAGCCGGACCCAAGCGACCTCGATGATCAAGGACGCCGATGGCCGGGTCACCGGGGTCGAGGCGACCGACCTGGAGACCGGTGAGACGTACCGGATCAACGCCCGCCGGGTGATCAATGCCACCGGTGTCTGGACCGAGGATTCGGAGAAGCTGGCCGAGGTCGACCCGAGTCTGCAGGTGCTGGCCTCGAAGGGCATCCACCTGGTCTTCGACCGGGACCGGATCCAGGGCAGCACCGGGCTCTTCCTGCGAACCGAGAAGTCGGTGCTGTTCATCATCCCCTGGCAGCGCTACTGGATCATCGGCACCACCGACACCCCGTGGACCGAGGAACGGCGCAATCCGGTGGCCACCAGTGCCGATGTCGACTACGTACTGGAACATGCCAATGCGGTGCTGTCGGCCGAGCTGACCCGAGACGATGTGATCGGCACCTATGCCGGACTGCGGCCACTGCTGCAACCGGTGAAACAGCGCGAGTCGACCAAGGTCTCCCGCGAACACACCGTTGCCGAGGTGGCGCCGGGGCTCACCGCGATCGCCGGCGGGAAGCTGACGACGTACCGCAAGATGGCCCAGGACGTGGTCGACTTCGCACTCGGTGAGCAGGCCGCCGGGCTGCCGTCGGTGACCGAGAGGACGCCTCTGCTGGGGGCGGTGGACCTGACCTCGGTGACCCGCCGGATGACCCATCTGAGCCGTCCCTACGGCTGGACCAGCGGTCGCCAGCAGCACCTGTTGGAGCGCTACGGCGATGAGGTGACCGAACTCGTCGAATTGATCGAGCAGAGCCCGGAGCTGGCGCGGCCGTTGCGTACCGCCCCGGCCTATCTCGCGGTCGAGGTGGTGTTCGCGGTCACCCACGAGGGTGCGCTGCACCTGGAGGACATCCTGCAGCACCGGGTACGGCTGGACTTCGAGACACCCGATCGCGGAGTCGCTTCGCTGTCCGAGATCGCCGAACTGGTGGCACCGCTGCTGGGCTGGGATGCCGATCGTGTCCGGGCCGAGATCGACAACTACACCGCCGTCGCGCAGGCGATCACGGCGGCCGCGGCACAGACCGACGACGCCGAGGCGGCCGCGGTGCGCAGCAGCGTCCCCGAGTTGGTGCCGCTGCAGGACGCGGTGCCGGTGCAGGCCTGAGTCCTCGGACCGCTCCTGAGTCCTCGGCGACCCGAGGGCCCGGCGCAAATGACTGCGGCCGTACCCCGATGGGGTACGGCCGCAGCATGTTCGTCCAGGGTCGACCTGTCCGGTCAGCGATGCAGATCGTCGTCGAAGTGCTGGGTCGACAACTCATGGGTCTTGGCATCGGCGACCCCACGGGAGATCGCATGCTGGACCGAGGTCGATGCCTGCTTCGCCGCCGAGATCGTGCGCTCCGGCGCCTTCACCTTCTTGATCGCACTGAGACCGATCAACGCCAGGATCACGGTGATGATCAACAGCACACCGGCGATGATGAAGAAACCGGCCGATACCTTTCCGACGCCGGCACCGAGCAGCCGGGCGATGCCGTAGGCACCACCGGTGAAGATCATCGCCAACATGCAGATGGCGGTGAAAGCGGCACCGGCGAACAGCCCGACGCCGATCCCGCCGTGCTTGGCGATCTCCTTGAATTCGATCTGCCCCAGCGCGGCGACATCCTTGCCCAGGGTCTTGGCCTCATTGGCCGCGCTGGACAAGACGGCGCCCAGTCCTCGCTCGGGCAGCGGTGTCGGACCGGAGTGCAAGGACGAAGTCCCGTTGCTCTGGCCCACGGGGTCCTGACGCGGCGCGCCTTCACTCATCACGAAGCTCCTCCGGGGTTGGCTCGTTTGTCGAAAGCCTAACGCCTTCAAGCACCCACATGTGTCGGCACCCCTGAGAGGTTGCCGGTCAGTTGGCCGATGCTGCCGCCTCGATCCGCTCCCGACCCGCCGACCCGCGCCCGCCTCATCGGGCAGCCAGATGTGCGGTGAGCACAGCGGTCAGCGCATCGACACCGGCCCAGCAGTCCTCGGCGCTCGCCCACTCCGCAGGGGCATGGGAGACACCACTCGGATTGCGGACGAAGATCATCGCCGTCGGGACATACTCGCTGAGGACGCCGGCATCATGACCGGCGCCGGTCGGCAATACCGGTACGGTGCCGAAACCCGGCGCCAGCGCATCGGCCAGTCCTTCGCGTACCGCCGGATCGAAGTGCACGGTCGGCAGCCAGGAGTCCTCCACCAGCCGAGAGCTGCACCCGTTCTCGGCCGCCCGGGCGGCGGCCAGTTCGGTGATCTCGTGCACCAGCCGACGGGTGAGCAGGTCTTCCTCGGCGCGGGCATCGAGGAAGACCTCGACCCGGCTGGCGATCACATTGGTCCCACCGGGTACGGCCCGTACCCGACCGACGGTGGCACGCGAACCGGGATGGGCCATCGCCACGGCCGGGATCGCGGCGACGGTCGCGGCGGCGGCGACCATCGGATCCCGCCGGTCCTGCATCCGGGTGGCCCCGGCGTGATTGCCCTCGCCGTCGAAGACCACCCGCCAGCGACCGTGGCCCAGGATGTTGGAGGCCAGGCCGACGGGGGAGTCGAGCTCGACCAGCCCTCGTCCCTGCTCGACATGGAGTTCGACGAACAGGCCGATCCGGGACAGGGCGCCCGGATCGCGGCCGGCCCGCTCGGGTGCGAGCCCGGCTCGGTCGAGGGTCTCGGCCAGGCTGAATCCGTCGCGGTCGCGCAGGCCCAGGGCCCGCTCGGCCGGGAGGGCGCCGCTGAGCAGCTTGGATCCCAGGCAGGCCACCGAGAACCGGGAACCCTCCTCCTCGGCCATGGCCACCACCGCCAACGGCCGCCGAGGGACGAATCCGGTCGACCTCAGCCGACCGACCGCCTCCAGTGCACTGACCACGCCCAGCGGGCCGTCGAAGGCACCGCCACCGGGCACCGAATCCAGATGGGAGCCGGTGACCACACTGTCGGGTCCGGGTTCGCCCCACCAGGCCCAGATGTTGGCATTGACGTCGACCTCGGTCTGCAGTCCCAGCTCCTGCGCCCGGCCGACGAACCATTCTCGCAGCGCCCGGTCGGCCGGATCGAGCAGATGCCGCGACCAGCCACCGAGTTCCCGGTCGCGGCCGATGTCGGCGATCTCGGCCAAGGGCTGGAAGGTCATTGCCGACAGCCCGGTCGGCGCAGCCGAAGATCGGCCCGGTTGGCGTCGCGCCGAGGCTCAGCCGACGGCATCACGGGGATCGGCCGCGGCCGGATCGGTCAGGGAGAGGAATCCGCGCCGGTGCCAGACCAAGGGGGAGTGGGCATCGTCGGTGGCCATCGCCTCCACCCGGAGGACGATGATGTCATGATCACCGGCGGGGTACTCGTTCTCGATCATGCACTCCAGCCACACCGGTGAGTGCTCCAACAACAGCGCCCCGCTCGGCTGCACCTGGTGGTCGATGTCGAGCAGTCGCCGGGAGCGGTCCTTGCCTGCGAGCTGCCGCGCCCGTTCGGCATGGCGCGAGCCCAGCACCGAGACCCCGAGATGGGCGGCCTGTCGCAACTGCGGCCAGGTCGAGGACGAGTGCTGTACGGCGAACAGGACCAAGGGCGGGTCCTGGGAGACGCCGACGGTGAAGGAGGAGGCCAGCAGCACCTGCGTTTCCCCGTCGACGACGGCTGCCAGGGCGGCGACCCCGGAGGGGAATCCGGCGAAGGCCGAGCGAAGGGCGGTCGGGTCAGCGGTGTGGGTGGAGATCAACACATGATCACTCTCCTGGTCCGTCACGGTCGTTGCCATGGCAGATCCCGACAGCTGTCCGGTATCCCAGAATTCGTTGCGCAGGCTGGTGATCACCGGATCAGAGCACCTTGGACAAGAAGGATCGGGTGCGCTCGTGCTGCGGATCGCTGAGTACCTCGGTCGGCACCCCGGACTCCACCAGCAGGCCGTCGCTCATGAAGTGCAGGGAGGTACCCACCTCCCGGGCGAAGCCCATCTCGTGGGTGACGACGATCATGGTCATCCCGCCCAGGGCCAGGTCCTTCATCACATCGAGGACCTCGCCGACGAGTTCGGGGTCCAGCGCCGAGGTGGGTTCGTCGAACAGCACCACCTCCGGCTGCATCGCCAGCGCCCGGGCGATCGCCACCCGCTGCTGCTGACCGCCGGACAACCCGCTGGGGTAGTTGTTCTTGCGCTGGCCGAGTCCGACCCGCTCCAGCAGGTCACTCGCCCGCTCGGCAGCCTCCCGTCTGGAGAGTTTCAGCACCTGCACCGGGCCCTCCATCACGTTCTGCAGCGCCGTCTTGTGGGCGAACAGGTTGAAGTGCTGGAAGACCATGCCCACATTGCGGCGGGCCCGGGCGATCTGTCGCGGATGCTGTTCGTAGAGGGTGTTGCCGCGGCGGGTGTAACCGATCTCCTGCCCTGCCACCCACATGTCACCGCGCTGGAAGGATTCGATGTGGTTGATGCAGCGCAGGAAGGTGGACTTGCCCGAGCCGGAAGGTCCGATGATGCAGGCGACCTCCCCCTTCTTCACATCGAGGGAGACTCCTCGCAGGACCTCGATCGGCCCGAATGCCTTGTGCACATCGACCGCGCGGACCATGACATCGGCCGGTGGGGCGTACCGGCTCTCGTTGGTGGTGGTCATCGACGTTCGAATCCTTTGCCGTAGTAACGCTCGATGAAGTGTTGGGCGATCGAGAACACGGTGGTCATGACCAGGTACCAGAAGGTCGCCACCAGCAGCATCGGGATGGTGTTGAACTCGCTGGAGTAGATCGAACGCACCGTGTTCATCAGGTCGCCGTAGCCGATCACCATGGCGATCGAGGTGAGCTTCAGCATCCCGATGAAGGCATTGCCGGCCGGCGGGATGATGATCCGCAGGGCCTGCGGCAGGACGATCCGCCACATCGCCCTGGCCGGGCTCATGCCCATCGCATAGGCAGCCTCGGTCTGGCCTTTCGGCACCGACATCAGGCCGGCCCGGACGAACTCGCTGGTGTAGGCGGCGTCATTCAGCCCGAAGCCCAGCAGGCAGGCCAGGAACGGGGAGGCGAAGAGGTCATTGGTGTCGATGGTGAACGACCCGAAGCCGATCTCCGGGACGATCGCCGCGCAGAAGAAGATGAAGATCAACAACACCGGCAAGGGGACGCTGCGGAAGAGCCAGGAGTAGAAGAAGGATGCACCGGAGATGATCTTGTTCTGACTCATGCGCATGACTGCCAGCAGCGTCCCCAGGGACAGCGAGAGGGCCTCTGCCGCCAGGGTGAGCAGCAAGGTGTTCTTCACACCCTGCAGGATCTCGGGTTTGAACAGGTACTCGGCGAACTCGCCCCAGCCGAATCCCTCATTGGTCGCCGCCCAGCGGACCAGGGCGATGGCGGCCAGCAGGATCAGCGCGGCGGCCACCCATCTGCCCGGATGCTTGCGGGCGACGACCTTGGGGGCCGCATCCTGGGACCTGTCGGGTGACAGGCTGGATTCGGTCTGGGTCACGTCATACCTCTTTCGCGCTGTCCTGTGCCCCGGTCACTCGGTGACCAGGGTGACCTCGGACTCGGTGACGGCCGAGGAGGAGTCCAGGCCGTACTTGGTCAGGATCTCCTCATAGGTGCCGTCGGCGATGATCTCCTTCATGCCGGCGATCAGCTTGTCGCTGAGTTCGGTGTTGTTCTTCGCCACGCCCATGCCGAAGAGGACCTCGGCGTAGGGTTCGGCGACGGCATACTTGCCGTCGGAATCGGCTGCCTTCTGCTGGGCGACCTGCAAGGTGAGCATCTCGACCTCGGCCTTGCCGGTCTGGAAGGCCAGGTCCTGGCCGGCCTGGTCGTTGTAGAACTCGGCCTGGATCGGGTTGTCGGCGCAGACCCCGGCGAACGACTGCTGGGTGGAGTCGGGTTCGGCGGTGCCGTTCGCCACCTCGACATCGGACTGGTTCCGGGTGCCGTTGAGGATCGCTGCCGAGACTCCGCACAGGTCCTGCAGCGACGAGTACTTGCCCTCGTCCTCGGCGTTGACCAACGAGGTGTAGCCGGTACGTGCATCGGGGACGAAGTTCAGTGCATTCAACCGGTCGCCGTAGATGCCGAGGGCGGACACGGCCAGATCGTACTTGCCCGACTGGGTGCCGGTGATGATGCCGCTGAAGTCGACGTTCTGCAGCTCGAACTCGAGATTCTGCTTCTCCCCGATGGCGGCCAGGATCTCGGGTTCGACGCCCTCCTTCGTACCGCTTCCGTCGCCGACCTGCCACGGCTCGTAGGGCCAGGACATACCGACCACCACCGTCTCCGGGGCGTCGGGTTCGGCGGCGGTGTCGCTGCCACTGCAGGCACTGGCGACGGCGGCGATGGCCAGGATCGAACAGGTGGCCAGGGCGGCACGGGGTCGGTGGGTCATCGAAGGGGTCCTTCCGGATGGGCGCTGGTCACTGTGACCAGGCAACTCGATCCTCGCAGGCGGGAACGGGCCGCACCGGGCTTGCGCGATGTTGATGATCCGAGACTGTGGACATGAAACATGTCCGTCACACAAGCCGCGCTCAGGAGACCTCCGGCAGCCCGGACACGATGCTGGACAGCCGGGTCGGCAGATCGGGTTCACCGAGGGAGATGCGTACCCCCTCACCGTCGAAGACCCGGGTGCCGAGTCCGGCATCGGCACAGCGCGCTCCGAACTCGGCGGCCCGATCGCCCAGTGGCAGCCAGACGAAGTTGGCCTCGCTCGGCACCACCGGGAGCCCGTGCCGGCGCAGCAACTCGGTGACCGGACCACGCTGGTCGATCACCGCGGTGACGATCCGGTCGCGATGGGGCAGGTCGACCAGGGCGGCCAGCGCCGCGGTCTCGGCCAGGGCGCTGACCGCGAACGGCGGCACGATCTTGCGCACGGCGCGGCACAGCTGCGGATGAGCGAGGAGATGGCCGATCCGCAGACCGGCCAGACCATAGGCCTTGGACAGGGTGCGCAGCAGCACCAGGTTCGGATGTGCCGGCAGGAGTTCGAGGCCTCGTACCGCCTGCGGGTCGGTGACGAAGTCGACATAGGCCTGGTCCAGGACCACCAGCACCGAGGGAGGGACCTCGGCCAGGAAGGCGGCCACGGCATCGTGGGACAGCCCGGCACCGGTCGGGTTGTTCGGCGAGCACAGGATCACCGCCGCGGTGTCCGGGCCGATCGCTGCGGCCATCGCGGCCAGGTCGTGGGAACCGTCGGGGAGATTGGCCACGGCCCGGGGTTCGGCGTGGGCGGTGCGGATGCAGATCGGGTACGCCTCGTAGCTGCGCCAGGGATGGACCACCGTGCTGCCGGGGCGGCAGTGACTGATCAGCAGGTAGTTGAGCAGCGACAGCGACCCGTCGGCGGCGACCACCTGATCGGGATCGAGACCGAGCTGTTCGGCGATGGCGCGGGTCAGCGTCACCGCACCCAGCTCGGGATAGCGGTGGGCGCTGCGCAGGCGTTCGGTGACCGCGTCGACCACCAGCGCGCCGGGACCGAAGGGTGCCTCGTTGGAGGAGGCCCGGATGGTGATCGGCACCGAGCCGGCCCGGGCCGAGGAATAGTCCGGCAGGGCGGTGATCTCGGGCCGGGCCGGTGGCGGTCCGGGGTCTCGGCGATCGTCCTCGGGTGGACCGGGACGAGCCATCGGATCCGCCGGTCCGGTGGACGAAGGGGCGCTCATGAGGCCGTCTTCCCCAAAGTGAGGAACATGATCATCGTCGGACTCCTGTCGATCTGTGTGGCGGCGATCTGTGTATGGGCGATCTGTGTATGGGGGGGTGTGTGAGGTCGATGTGGCTGCTGCTCATCGACGATCGGTCGTCGGGTCGGTGAGGATCACCCCGGGATTGAGGATGTGCCGGGGGTCCAGGGCGTCCTTGATCAACTGCATCACCGGCAGGGCATCGTGGTGTTCACGGGCCAGTGCGGCGACCTTCCCGACTCCGATGCCGTGCTCCCCGGTGCAGGTCCCGCCCATGGACAGTGCCCGGTCGATCAGTCGTTCGTTGACCAGACCGGCGCGCTCGCGGGCCTCGGGATCATCGGGCGGGAGGACGATCGCCAGATGGAAGTTGCCGTCGCCGACATGACCGACGATCGGTGCCAGGATCCCGGTCTCGGCGACATCGGCCTGGGTCAGGGCGATGCATTCGGCCAGCCGGCTGATCGGTACGCAGACATCGGTCGACCAGGTCCTGGCGTCGGGTACGAGGGCGGCGGTGGAGGGCAGCACCTGCGCCCTGGCCGACCAGATCTCGGCCACCTCGGTCGGGTCGGTGGCGATCCGGATCCCGGTCGCGCCGACCGAGCGGGCGAGGTCTCCGAGCAGTTCGACATTCTCCTGCACCGCCAGACGGCTTCCGGTGACTTCGAAGATCACGGTCGGCGCGACGACGAACTCCGACCCGGTCCAGGCATTGATCGCGCCCATGGTGATGTCGTCGATCAATTCCACCCGGGCCAGCGGTACCTCCCGGGTGAGCGCCTGCTGGACCACCGCGGTGGCATCGGAGATCGAGTCCAGGGAGCAGATCATCGCCGCGGTGGCATCGGGTTTGCCGTACACCTTCACGGTCGCCTCGGTGATCACGGCCAGGGTTCCCTCCGCCCCCACCAGCAAGTGGGTCAGGTCGTAGCCTGCCGCCGACTTCCGGGCGCGGGTGCCGGTGTGGATGATCCTGCCGTCGGCCAGGACGGCGGTCAGTGCCAGCACCTGCTCGCGCATCGTCCCGTACCGCACCGCATTGGTACCGCTGGCCCGGGTGGAGATCATCCCGCCCATCGAGGCGTCGACCCCGGGACCGCCGGGGAAGAACAGGCCATGGGGATCGAGGGCGGCATTCAGGCTGCTCTTCATCACTCCCGGTTGCACCACCGCGTCGAAGTCCGCGGCGTGGATCGCGACGATCCGGTCCATTGCGCGCAGGTCCAGCACCACCGAACCGTCGAAGGCATTGGACCCTCCTTCCAGCCCGGTGGCCGATCCCCGGGTCACCACCGGCAACCGGTGCCGGTGACAGATCCGCAGGGCGGTCGAGACCTGCTCGGTGTCGGTCGGGGTGATCACGGCCAGCGGGGGAGCGCTTTCGTGATGGGAACGGTCGTGGGACGCGGCGGCACGGACCGCCGGGTCGGTGGACACCACCTGCGGCAGGGCCGCGCACAGCTCGGCCACGGCTTCGGCGGTCCCGGGTGAGGTGTTCACCGCAGCTCCTTCGGATCGATTCGTCATGATCATCGTTCCAGCGCGGTCGGGTGCTGAACCGAGGCTCGGAGCAGTCAGTGTCCGATATCGCAGACACCGGTTGTCCCGGTGGCCTGACGCCGGGTGCCCGCAGCGGTTTGGATGGGGTGGTGACCAAACAGATTGCGCTCAGTGCCCTGATCGTCCCGCCCGGAAACACCACCGGAGCCTGGCGGCACCCCGATGTCGACCCGGCCATGGTGACCGATGTGGAGCAGTACAAGCAGATGGCCCAGCTCGCTGAACGCGGGTTCTTCGACCTCTTCTTCCTGGCCGACACCCCGGCCACCCGGACCGACAACCTGGAGTACTGGTCGCAGTCGCCGATGTACTTCAACTCCTTGGAGCCGTTGACGGTGCTGTCGGCCGTCGCCGGGGCGACCCAGCACATCGGCCTGGGAGCCACCGCCTCCACCAGCTTCGTGGAGCCGTTCAACATCGCCCGGATGTTCGCCTCCCTCGATCACATCTCGCACGGCCGGGCCGCCTGGAATGTCGTCACCAGCGCCAACGACTACGCCGCCCGCAACTTCGGGCAGGCCAAACTGGCGCCACATGACGAGCGGTACGTGATGGCCGAGGAGGCCTTCGACGTCGTCTCCTCCTACTGGGACACCTGGGAGGACGACGCCTTCGTCTACGACAAGGAGAATGCGGTCAACTTCGACCCGTCGAAGTTCCACGTGGTCGATCATGACGGCAAGTTCTTCCGGGTCTACGGCGGACTGCCGATCGCCCGGCCGCCGCAGGGATGGCCGGTGATCATCCAGGCCGGTGCCTCGGTGCCGGGCAAGGAACTGGCCGCACGGACCGCCGAGGTGGTCTTCGGTACCGGATCGTCGGTGGAGGCCGCCAAGGCCTTCTACGACGACCTGAAGGGACGGATGGAGAAGTACGGTCGGCATCCCGATGAGCTGAAGGTGCTGTCCGGACTGCAGGTGATCGTCGGCCGGACCGAGGCCGAGGCGATCGAGAAGCGTGAGCTGATGGACTCCCTGGTCCCGATCGGCGCCAAGATCATGCACCTGTGCAACGACCTGGAGACCTCCCTGTTCGACCTCCCGCTGGACGAGCCGGTACCGCTGGACCGGATCCCGGAGAAGTCCAACCACCATCAGGTCTACTTCGCCGAGGCGGCGGACCTGATCCGGCAGGGCCTGACCCTGCGGGAGGTGGCGATGCGGTTCACCCGGGCGACGACGGTCTTCTGCGGCGACCCGGTGCAGGTCGCCGACCACCTGCAGGACTGGGTGGACCAGGGAGCCGGCGACGGCTTCATGATGTCGGTCAACTGGCTGCCGGGAAATCTCGCCGACTTCGTCGAGCTGGCGATTCCCGAACTGCAGCGCCGGGGCATGGTCCGTACCGAATGGACCGGATCCACGCTGCGGGAGAATCTGGGGCTGGCCCGGCCGGCGAACCAGCACGTCAAGTCCTGACGGCGTGCGAGGATCGGCGGGTGACCTGGACCGCCGACCGATCGTCGATCACGCTCGTCCAACTGCGCTACTTCCAGTCCGCGGCGGTCCACCTGAGCATGACCGCCGCGGCGGAGGAGTTCTATGTCGCCCAGTCGGCGGTCTCCTCGGCCATCGCCGCGCTCGAGCGCGGCGTCGGCACCCAGTTGTTCGTCCGTCGGCGGTCCAAGGGGTTGATCCTCACCCCGGCCGGCAGCCAGTTGCTGGTCCACGTCCGAGAACTGCTGGCCGCGCTCGACCGGGCGGTCGAGTCGGCCCAGGGGGTCGGTGAACATGTGCGGGGTACGTTGCGGCTGGCCTTCTTCGTCACCATCGCCCCGTTCGCCCTGCCCGAACTGCTCAGCCGGGCCCGGAACCTGCATCCGGAGCTGAGCCTGGAGGTGGTGGAGGTCGACGCGGCCCAGGCGGTCGAGGAGTTGCAGTCCGGCCGCTCCGAGATCGCCGTCGGCTACGACTTCGGGCTGGCCAACGGGATCGTCTCCGAGGTCGTCGACGCCACACCGCCCTATGTCCTGTTGGCCGCCGACCACCCGCTGGCGCTGAAGCCCTCGGTGGGCCTGCGCGAACTCGGCCGCGAACGGATGATCCTGCTGGACCTGCCGCACAGCCGGGAGTACTTCCTCGACCTGTTGCACTCGGTCGGCATCGAACCGACGATCCGGCACCGGACGCCGAGCTTCGAGACCGTCCGGGCGCTGGTCGGTCACGGCCACGGTTACTCCATCTTGAACCAGCGACCGGTCGACGCCCTGGCCTACGACGGTGGGCGGGTGGCGGCGGTACCGATCAGGGACCAGGTCTCCCCGCTGCCGGTGGTGATCTCCTCGCTGAACGGTTCCCATCCCTCGGCTCGCGCCCGGGCGGTCGCCGACCTGGTACGGCAGGTCTTCGCCGATCGCCGGTAGAAGATTTCGGTGACGTTTCAGCGGCGCAAACACATCTATCGAGCTTATGAAGTCATGCGCTTTTCACTGTTTGACTGATGTTGTGGGCGGTTTGAGACTGAAGAGGTCCAATTGATCCCGTCCTGACCTCGGGAGGTCCGGTGTCTCTTCCCTCCGCCGTCGAACCCGTCGAATCCGCCGACCTCGGCGCATTCGGCCCCCGGCACGAAACCCGCCAGAGCGGAGCCCGGGTTCCGGCTGTGCGCAATGCTGTCGCCCTGTTGCGCGAACTCGCCCGCAATGTGCAACCGGTCTCGGCCGGCGCCCTGGCCCGCAGTCTGCACATTCCCCGTTCCAGCACCTACCAGCTGCTGCAGACCCTGGTCGAGGAAGGCCTGGTCGTCCACGTACCCGACGCCCACGGGTATGCCCTGGGCGGCGGGGTGGCCGAACTGGGCAGCGCCTATTCCCAACGCTCCTCGCTGGAGAACCTGGCCCGTCCGCATCTGACCCGACTGGCCCGGACCATCCAGGAGTCGGCGGCGCTGAGCATCCTGCAGGGCGACGAGGTGCTCTACCTGTCCAAGGTGCAACCGGCCCGACCGATCGCCCTGGTCACCGACAAGGGCGTCCGCCTGCCCGCCCATCTCACCGCCAGCGGCCGGGCCATCCTGGCCCGGCTGCCGCGCCGGGAGGTGCTGGCCCACTTCGCCGACGCCGGACCGCTGGTCCGGCTGAACGGACAGGGACCGTCGACGCTGCGCGAGCTGCGGGACCTGCTGACCGAGGATCTGCGGCGCGGCTGGTCGATCGAGAAGGGGTGCGTCAGCCGGACCGTCACCTGCATCTCGGCCGCGGTCACCGACCGTACCGACCGTCCGACCGCAGCGGTGACGGTCTCCTTCCTCTCCCACAAGCGACAGGACCATCTGGAGATCGCCGACGCCGTCTGCCGTGCCGCCGCCGATCTCAGCCGGGCACTGGGATCCCCCTGCGCCGGTGAGCGATGAGCGAGCGCACCGAGGTACTGGTGGTCGGCGCCGGACAGGCCGGGATCGCCATGAGTGAGCACCTCACCGCCCAGGGGATCGACCACCTGGTCCTCGAACGCGGCCGGATCGCCGAACGCTGGCGCTCCGGCCGGTGGGACTCGCTGGTCGCCAACGGGCCCGCCTGGCACGACCGCTTCCCTTCGATGTCGATGGATGCCGAACCGGACGCCTTCGTACCGAAGGAGCAGGTCGCCGACTACTTCGTCGACTACGCCTCGATGCTCGGTGCGCCGGTACGTACCGGCGTCGAGGTCACCTCGGTGACCAAGGTCCACGGCAGCCCGCAGTTCCTGGCCGAGACCTCCGCCGGGCCGATCGAGTGCCGGTTCGTGGTGGCCGCGACCGGCCCCTTCCAGACCCCGGTCGTCCCCTCCCTGATTCCGGCCACCGCAGGCTTGTGCCAACTGCATTCGGCCGACTACCGCAATCCCGGCCAACTGCCCCCCGGCGGGGTGCTGGTGGTGGGTGGCGGCGCCTCCGGTGCGCAGATCGCCGCCGAACTGCGCGAGTCCGGTCGCGAGGTCTGGCTGTCCCTCAGTGCCCATGACCGGCCACCCCGGCGCTATCGCGGGCGGGACAACGTCTGGTGGCTCGGCGTGCTCGGCAAATGGGACCGGACCACGCCGGCCGAAGGTGCCGAACATGTGACCTTCGCGGTCTCCGGTGCCAAGGGTGGGCACACCGTCGACTTCCGGGAGCTCGCCGCGACCGGGGTGACCCTGGTCGGGCGCACCGAGTCCTTCGGTGACGGAGTGATCGGTTTCGCCCCTGACCTGGTCGAGAACATCGCCTGCGGTGATGCCGACTATCGGGCATTCCTCGACGAGGCCGATGCCTATGTCGAGAGCAACGGACTCGATCTGCCACCGGCGTTGCCCGAGGACCGCCGGGTGCTGCCCGATCCGCCCTGCCTGACCGATCCGCTGTCCTCGCTCGACGTCGCCGCCGCCGGGATCGGCGCGGTCGTCTGGGCGACCGGCTACCGGACCGACTACGGCTGGCTGAAGGTGGACAGTTTCGACGCTGCGGGCCGGCCACGGCATCAGCGGGGTGTCGCCGACGAACCGGGGGTCTACTTCCTCGGCCTGCCCTGGCTGTCCCGGCGCGGCTCCAGCTTCATCTGGGGGGTCTGGCACGACGCCAAGTACCTGGCCGACCAGATCGAGATCCAACGTACCTACCTCGCCTACGGAAGTGAGGCTCGATGAGCCATCAGCGGATCCGCCCGTTCAACACCAAGCAGACCTATCCCGAGCAGGAGCTGGACAATGACCTGTGCCAGGCCGTGGTCGCGAACGGGACCGTCTACCTGCGGGGGCAGATCGGGCAGGACCTGGACAGCAGGGAGAACGTCGGTGTGGGCGATGTCGAGGCCCAGGCCGAACGGGCGATGGCGAACATCGACCTGCTGCTGCAGGAGGCGGGCGGGACCTTGGACGACATCGTCAAGGTCGTCGTCTACCTGACCGACATCCGCTACCGCGAGCCCGTCTACAAGGTGATGGGGCGATGGCTGAAGGGGGTCTACCCGGTCTCCACCGGGATCGTCGTCTCGGCGCTGGCGCGCCCGGAATGGCTGGTCGAGATCGACGCCACCGCGGTGCTCCAGCCATGACCTTCTCCCTCCTCGCCCGGGACCCGAGCAGCGGTGCCTTCGGTTCGGTGATCTGTTCCTCCTCCCCGGCGGTCGCTGCCCGCTGTGTCCATCTGGCCGATGGCATCGGCGCGGTGCACTCGCAGAACGTCACCGACCCGCGATTGGGTCCGCGGCTGCTGAGCCTGCTGGCCACCGGGCAGTCGGCGGAGCAGGCGCTGCAGACGGTGCGCGAATCCGAACCGACCTTGGCGTGGCGGCAACTGCTGGTGGTCGACGCCGCCGGTGGCGCTGCCGTCCACTCCGGCTCCCATGCCCTGGGTACGGTCGGGGAACGGACCGGGGACGGAGTGGTCGCTGCCGGGAACATGCTGGCCACCGAGCTGATCCCCTCACTGATGGTCGAACGCTGGTCGAACCGGCCGGAGCGCGAGCCGCTGGAGGAGACGCTGATGGCGGTGCTGGAGACGGCCGTCGAGGCCGGGGGCGAGGCCGGTCCGGTCCACTCGGCGGGGTTGTCGGTGATCTCCGGTCTGGGGTGGCGGGTGACCGATCTCCGGGTCGACCTCAGCGATTCCCCGATCGCCGAGCTGCGCCGGCTGCTGCAGGTGTGGCTGCCGCAGCGCGACGACTACATCCAGCGGGCGCTCGATCCGGACGCCTCCCCGGGGTACGGGGTGCCCGGCGACGAGCGCTGACCCCCGGCCCGGAAAGCCTCAGCGGGTCTGGCGGACACCGCTCCCGGCGGTGGCCGTTCCGGTACGGCCCATCAGTGCCAGCAGGCCGCCCCCCAGCACGGCCGCACAGGCCGAGGTCAGCAGGACCGCGGTCTTGGCGATGTCCTGCTCCGGCCCGCCGCCGAAGGCCAGCTCGGTGACGAAGATGGCGACGGTGAAGCCGACCCCGGCCAGCAGGCCTCCGGCCAGCACGTGCCGCCAGTGCAGGCTCGGATCCAGTGCGGCACCGGTGAGCCTGGTCGTCAGCCAGGCGGTGAGGGTGATGCCGATCGGCTTGCCGAGCATGAACCCGGCGGCGACGCCGAGCGCCACGGGATCGCTGAACAACTGGCCCAGCAACTCCGGTTCGAGGGTGACCCCGGCGGCGAACAGGGCGAAGACCGGTACGGCCAGTCCGCTGCTGATCGGCTGCCACCGATGTTGCCACCGCTGCACCGGGGCCGCTGCTTCACCGGGGTCGCGGCGTGCCCGGGTCAACAGGCCGAGGACCACACCGGCGATCGTCGCATGCACCCCGGAGGCGTGCAGACACCACCAGGCGAGGACACCGAGCGGAAGGAAGACGTACCACGCTCCACGCCGGCGGTACTGCAACAGCCACCAGAGAACGAAACAGGCCAGGGCGGCGAGCAGCCAGACCGGACTCAGGTCGGCGGTGAAGGCGACGGCGATCACCAGGATCGCGCCCAGGTCGTCGACGATCGCCAGGGTCAGCAGGAAGGCCCGCAAGGCCCGGGGCAGTCCGCGCCCGACGATCGCCAGGATCGCCATCACGAAGGCGATGTCGGTCGCCATCGGCACCGCCCATCCCCGATGATCACCGGCCGGGTGGGCGCCGTTGATCACGAGATAGATCAGCGCCGGGACGATGATGCCGCCGACGGCGGCGGCGATCGGCACCAGGGCCTTGCGCGGCTCGGCCAGCGAGCCGTCGGTGAACTCCTGCTTGAGCTCCAGACCGGCCAGGAAGAAGAAGATCGTCAGCACACCCGAACTCGCCCAGTGGGCGACATCCATCGGGCCGATCACGAACGTGCTGACGGCCTCGTAGCCGGCCGTGCCGAGATTGGCCCACAACAGCGCGGTGACTGCGGCGAGCAACATCAACAAACCGCCGACGGTGTCGCGCCGCAGCAGCGAGGTGAGGCGTTCGCGGGTGGAAGGACTGGCCGGGGTGATCATCGGGAAACTCCTGCGGGGTCGGCGGACTGGTCGCCGACCAGACTTCCCGGCACTCCGCGAGAGATCCTACACCGTTCGACCGCTCCCGCGGCCGTACCACGGGATCAGTCGCTGCCGCCCTTCAGCCCGGACTTGATCTGATCCATCACCGAGGAGTCCTGCAGGGTGGTCACATCGCCGACCTCGCGGTCCTCGGCGATGTCGCGCAGCAGCCGCCGCATGATCTTGCCCGAACGGGTCTTCGGCAGTTCGCTGACGACCATGATCGACTTCGGCTTGGCGATCGCGCCGATCTCGTTGGCCACATGGGTACGCAACTCGTTGACGATGTCATCACCACCGTCGCCGGCATCGGAGCGCAGGATGACGAAGGCGACGATCGCCTGCCCGGTGGTCTCGTCGGTGGCACCGACCACGGCGGCCTCGGCCACCTTCGGATGGGAGACCAGCGCCGATTCGATCTCGGCGGTCGACATCCGGTGGCCGGAGACGTTCATCACGTCGTCCACCCGGCCGAGCAGCCAGATGTCGCCGTCGGCATCACGCTTGGCCCCGTCACCGGCGAAGTACATGTTGTCGAAGCGCGACCAGTAGGTGTCGATGTAGCGCTGATCGTCGTTCCACAGTGAGCGCAACATTGCCGGCCAGGGCTTGGTCAGCACCAGCAGGCCCGACTCACCCTTGCCCAGCACCTTGCCCTCGTCATCGACCACCTCGACGCTGACTCCCGGTAGGGCGCGCATCGCCGCACCGGGCTTGCCGGTCGCGACGCCGGGCATCGGCGAGATCAGGTGCATACCGGTCTCGGTCTGCCACCAGGTGTCGACCACCGGGGTGTCGTCGTGTCCGATGTGCTTGCGGTACCAGAGGTAGGCCTCGGGATTGATCGGTTCGCCGACCGAACCGAGGATCCGCAGCGACGACAGGTCGTACCGCTCGGGGATCTCCGAGCCCCACTTCATGAAGGTACGGATGGCCGTCGGTGCGCAGTAGAGGATCGTCACCCGGTACTTGTCGATGATCTCCCACCAGCGGCCCTTGTGCGGGGTGTCCGGTGTGCCCTCGTAGAGCACCGAGGTGGCGCCGTTCAGCAGCGGCGCATAGACCAGATAGCTGTGCCCGGTGACCCAGCCGATGTCGGCGGCGGTCCAGAAGACATCGGTCTCCGGCTTCAGGTCGAAGGTCGCCCAGTGGGTGTAAGCCGTACCCACCAGGTAGCCGCCGGTGGTGTGCAGGATGCCCTTCGGCTTCCCGGTCGAACCCGAGGAGTACATCACGTACAGCGGCTGCTCGGCCGGGAACGACTCCGGGGTGTGCTCGGTCGACTGCGTGGCGACGAAGTCGTCCCACCACAGGTCACGGCCCTGCACCATCTCGGTGTCCTGACCGGTCCGCTTCGCCACGATCACATTGCGTACCTGCGGGCACTGCAGGAGCGCCTTGTCCACGGCCGGTTTCAGCGCCGAGGGCTTGCCCCGTCGGTAGCCGCCGTCGGCGGTGATCACGATCTCGCAACCGCAGTCGTTGATCCGGTTCACCAAGGCGTCGGCGGAGAAGCCACCGAAGACGACCACATGGGGTGCACCGAGCCGGGCGCAGGCGACCATCGCGATCACGGCCTCGGGGATCATCGGCATGTAGATCGCCACCCGATCACCGGCCTGCACCCCCAACTCGACCAGGGCATTGGCCAGCTGGGAGACCTCGTCCTTCAGCTCGGCGTAGGTGATCGCGCGCGCATCACCCGGTTCACCCTCGAAGTGGAAGGCGACCCGGTCGCCGTGGCCGGCCTCCACATGGCGGTCGACCATGTTGTAGGCGGCGTTCAGCTCCCCGTCGGCGAACCACTTGGCGAACGGGGCGTTGCTCCAGTCCAACACCTCGGTCGGTTCCTTGGACCAACTGATCCGCTTGGCCTGTTCGGCCCAGAAGGCCAGGTCGTCGACCTCGGCCTGTGCGTAGGTGGCCTCGGTGACGTTCGCGTTCCGCGCCAGCTCCTCCGGCGGCGGAAAGGTCGGCGTGGTCAGGTCTTCGCGTGCAGCTTGGTTCACAATGCGTCTCCTTCGACTGACTGTGCTGGTCGGCGCTGCGGGGGCAGCTGGCGCCGTCGCCGTTCGGTGGCAGCCTAGCGACCACCCACCGTCGCTGGCGATGCCCACCCCGGTCGGCGGGCCCCTCACCGAACGGAGGGGTGAGCCGTTCGTCGGCGGCTTCGGCTGTCGCCGCCAGGGCCTAGGCTGAAGCAATGGCGTGGACGGTGGACCGGGTGGCGGCAGCGGCCCCCGATTCGGCGTCGGAGGTGGCCGGCCGCCGGCTCGCCGTACCTGCTCCGTGGAGTGCCACCGGGGTGGACGGCGGGCTGCTGTGGGGCCAGTGTCGAGGCTCGGGGCGAACGCCCTACCAGGTGAGTATCGACACCGAAGGCCCGCGGTACAAATGCACCTGTCCGTCACGGAAGTTCCCCTGCAAACATGCCCTCGGACTGCTGTTCCTGTGGGCCCAGGGACAGCTCGGCGGTGACGACGGGGTCGCCCCACCGCCGACCGCGCTGCGAGCCGAGCCGGCGCCGGCCGACCGGTCGGCCGGCACCGAGCAGACCCCGGAGCAGCGGGCCGCAGCAGTCGCCCGGGCACAGCGGCGGACCGAACGGGTCAGTGCCGGCATGGTCGAACTCGACCGCTGGCTGGCCGATCAGGTACGTGGCGGGCTGGCCCGCGCCGCCGCCGACCCGTACCGCTGGGCCGAGCCGATGGCCGCCCGGATGGTCGACGCCCAGGCCCCGGCTGTGGCGAACTGGCTGCGTCGGCTGCCGGGGGTGATCGCCTCCGGGCAGGGCTGGCCCGAACGGCTGCTGGCCGAACTCTCCGGGATGCACCTGCTGGCCAGGGCCTGGGAACGGATCGACGACCTACCGGCCGAGCTGGTCGCGACGGTGCGCAGCAGGATCGGGTTCACCACCGCCAAGGCCGAGGTGCTCGCGGGCGAACCCGTGCACGACCGGTGGGTGGCGGTGGGGGTGCGCGACCTGGACGAGGAGCAGGTCTCCACCCGGCGGGTCTGGCTGCGGGGTCAGCGCACCCGGCGCTGGGCACTGGTGCTGTTGCACTCGGCCAACGGCGCCCCCTGGGAGATGCCACTGCCGCCGGGGTCGGCGCTCACCGCCGACCTCCACTTCTATCCCGGCCGCCCCGCGCTGCGGGCAGTGATCGGAGCCACCGCCGGTGACGCCGAACCGGTGAGCGGATGGCGGGTGGCCGGTGATACGGCCGCCGAGGTCGGACGGGGGTGGGCCGAGCTGCTCGCTCTGGACCCGTGGACCCGGCAGGCGCCGGTGCTGTTGGCCGGCACCGTCGGATTCAGCGAGGGCCGATTCGGGCTCACCGATGCCGACGGCGTGACCGTACCGCTGAGCGGGCCGGAGGAGATCCTGTGGCAGGTGCTGGCACTGATGGCCGGAGTGCCGGCGGTCCTCTTCGGCGAGTGGTCCGAGGCCGGGCTGCTGCCCGGCAGTGTGATCGACGGGCGGGTGCATCCGCTGTGACCGCCGAGACAGGGGCAGAAGTGGCGGGCAGCGAACCGCAGGCCGACGGCCCGGCACCCCGTTTCGCCGACCTCGCGGCGGCCGCAGTGCTCGGTGTCGCCTCCCGCGAGGTCGTCCTGAGCACCCTGGCGCCGGACCTGCAACCGGTGGCGGCGGAGCCTGCGGAGGCATTGCTGGACACCGCGGCGCTGCTCTCGGCCGGGTTGCGCACGGTCGTGCCGACGGTCCAGGTGGGGCCTCCCGATCCTCCGGTGACCGAGTCCCGGCCGACCAACTCTACGGTGGTCGACCAGCTGTTGCTCCGGCTGGCCGAGGACCGGCCGCTGCTGCTGCTGGCGCTGCGCCGGATCCGCGCCGCCGGGCAGGTGCTGCCGCCGCTCCGCGTACCGGCCCTGCTGACCGCCACCCGGACCAATGCCGGTGGCGTGAGCGGCACGGAGCTGGCCGACGCGCTGCTCCCGGTGCTGGGGACGGTCGGTGAGTGGATCGCCGGCCAGCACCCGCGCTGGTCGATCCTCACCCGCCCGGTCACCGAAGGCTGGCCGGACGCCGAACCGGCCGAGCAGATCGCCTGGTTCCGGCGGGTCCGGGCCGCCCACCCGCAGGCCGCGGCCGAACTGCTCGGTGCCGACGCCGCCGACTTCGGCGCCGCCCAGCGGGCGGAACTGGTGGCTGCCCTGGCCGACGGGCTGAGCGAGACCGACACCGCACTGCTGGATGCCTTCGCCGCCGACCGCAGCCTGCCGGTCCGCTCCACCGCCCAGTCCCTGGCCTGGCGGCTGCCGGGAACCGCCGAGGCCGAGCGGGCCGCGGAGAACGCCCGCCGGTCGGTCCGGATCCGGCCGGGGGCGATCACGCTGAGCGAGGGCGCCACCGACGCGATCGCGGCCGTCGTGCCGCACCGCTGGCCGGAGATCTTCGGGGTCGAGGCAGCCGCAGCATTGGCCGTCCCGGGTGGGGACAAGCTGATCCGCGGTCTGGCCCGGGCCGCCGTCCGCTTCGGCGATGCCGAGACCGCCTACTGGGTCCTGCGGTTCTCCCGACCCGGGGAGGATCTGCCGCAACTGTGGTTCGGTCTGCCCGATGAGGAGCGGGCCGACCGGGTGATGACCTCGCTGGTCAGAAAACCCCAGACCTCGGAGGCGCTCGAGCAGTGGGCACAGTGGCCGAGCCAGTTGTCGCGGCGACTCGCCTTCTGGATGGAGGAGCGGTTACGGAAGGAGCACTCCGTACCGCTGATGGACCTGTGGGTGACGCGGGTCCCCGACGCCGACGTACCTGCGGCCACCGGGTACGCCCGTCACCTGGCCTTCGAGGCCCGGGGCCCGGCGCACCGACGTGCCTGGGAGCGGGCCGCGGAACGGCTGAACCTGCGCGCCTCCATCCTCCGCAACCTGCCCCTCACCGATGACGCCCCCGCACGTACCCCGAACCAGGGAGGAACCCCGTGACCGAACAGACGATCCTGCGGCCGCACGCCGAACAGGCATTCGCCGAGGAGCTGAAGGCACTGGCCGCGGTCGACGAGCGGCCACGACCCGCCAGCTGGCAGCTCTCGCCGTGGGCGGTGGTGGACTATCTGGTCGGGGCCACCTTGCCCGACCGGACCTTGATCACACCGAAGTACATCGGTTCGCGGCGGCTGATGGAGATCGCCGTCGCCAGCCTGGCCACGGACCGGGCATTGCTGCTGCTGGGGGTGCCGGGTACGGCCAAGTCGTGGGTCTCGGAGCACCTGGCGGCGGCGATCAGTGGTGACTCGACGCTGTTGGTGCAGGGCACCGCGGGGACCGCCGAGGAGGCGGTGCGGTACGGCTGGAACTACGCCCGGTTGCTGGCCGAGGGGCCGTCGGAGGGGGCGATGGTCCCCTCCCCGGTGATGACCGCCATGCAGCAGGGACGGCTCGCCCGGGTGGAGGAACTGACCCGGATCCCCTCCGATGTGCAGGACGCGTTGATCACCGTGCTGAGCGAGAAGACGCTTCCGGTACCGGAACTGAACACCGAGGTGCAGGCCGTCGCCGGGTTCAACATCATCGCCACCGCGAACGACCGCGACCGTGGGGTGAACGAGCTCTCCGCGGCGCTGCGGCGGCGGTTCAACACCGTGGTCCTGCCGTTGCCGGCCAGTGCCGAGGACGAGGTACGGATCGTCACCCAACGGGTCGCCGATCTCGGGCGGTCGCTGGAGCTGCCGGCCACCGAGGCGTCGGCGGAGATCGCCCGGGTGGTGACCGTCTTCCGGGAACTGCGCTCGGGGATCACCGAGGACGGACGGACCAACCTGAAGTCTCCCTCGGGCACCTTGTCGACCGCCGAGGCGATCTCGGTGATCACCAACGGGCTGGCCCTGGCGACCCATTTCGGTGACGGCGAGCTCGGTGCGGCCGAACTGGCCGGCGGGATCGTCGGCGCGGTGATCAAGGACCCGGTCGCCGACGGTGTCGTCTGGGCCGAGTACCTGGAGACGGTGGTCAAACAGCGCAAGGACTGGAAGGACTTCTACTGGGCCTGCCGCGAGGTGCAGTGATGGCCGAACAGCCACTCGTCCGGGTCCTCGGGATCCGCCACCACGGCCCCGGATCGGCCCGGGCCGTGCTGGCGGCACTCGAGGAACTGCAACCCGAGGTGGTGCTGATCGAGGGACCGCCGGAGGCCGACGGACTCGTCGAGTACCTGGCCAATCCCGAGCTGCAACCACCGGTCGCGCTGCTGGCGTACCGCAACGACGATCCGGCCGCGGCCGCGATGTGGCCGCTCGCCCAGTTCTCACCCGAATGGCAGGCATTGACCTGGGCGGTCGGCCACGGGGCGACGGTCCGGTTCATGGACCTGCCCGCCGCGATCGTGCTGGCCGACCCGGCAGAGGAGGATCCCGACCTGCTCGAGCTGGAGGAGGATCCGGAGTCCGACGAGGACGGGGGTGTCGACGAGGACCGGGATGCCGACGGTGAACGGATGCGCTCGGACCCGATCGCCGTCCTCGCCCGGGCCGGTGGTTACGACGATCCCGAACGCTGGTGGGACGATGTGGTCGAGTCCCGCCGCGACGGCGACCCCTTCGACGCGATCACCCAGGCCATGGCCGCGGTACGCGAGAGCGCCCCGCCGCAGCGCAGTCCGCAGGCACAGTTGCGGGAGGACCGCCGGGAGGCCCAGATGCGCAAGGTGCTGCGGGCGGTGATCAAACAGGGCCCCCGGTCGATCGGGGTCGTCTGCGGCGCCTGGCATGCACCGGCACTCAGCGGGAAGCTGCCGCCGGCCACCAAGGACAACGCACTGCTGCGTGGCCTGCCGAAGACCAAGATCAGTATGGCCTGGGTGCCGTGGACCCATTCCCGGCTCGGACTGTGGTCGGGTTACGGGGCCGGGGTGGAATCACCGGGCTGGTACCACCATCTGTTCTCCGCCACCGACCAGGTGATCGAACGCTGGATGACCAAGGCAGCCACGGTGTTGCGTGATCATGACCTGCCGGTCTCCAGTGCGCACGTGATCGAGTCGGTACGGCTGGCCGACGCCCTGGCCGCCCTGCGGGATCGTCCGCTGGCCGGCCTCAGTGAGGTCAGTGATGCCGCCGAGGCGGTGCTCTGTGAGGGCCACCGTCCGCTGGCACAGTTGATCAATTCCGAGGTGGTGATCGGCGAACGGTTGGGTACGGTGCCCGACGAGGTTCCGGTGGTACCGCTGGAGGCCGACTTCCGGGCGGCGGCGAAGGCCGCCCGGTTGAAACCGTCGGCCACCGAACGTGAACTCGTGCTGGACCTGCGTACCCCCACCGATCGCCGGCGCTCGGTGCTGCTGCACCGGATGTCGATCATCGGAGTCGACTGGGGCGAGCGGGTGGCCACCGGGGGCATCGGCACCTTCAAGGAGGGCTGGGCGGTGCTCTGGCAGCCGGAGCTGTCGGTGAAGCTGATCGAGGCATCGTTGTGGGGGACGACCTTGGTCTCCGCGGCCGAGTACCGGCTGTCGCAGCGCAGTGATGATCTTGCCACGATCACCCAGGCGATCTCGGCGGCGATCGTCGCCGAGCTGCCGGGGGTGCTGCCGCAGCTGATGCGCGGCCTGGACGCTCGGGCGGCCCGGACCAACGATGTGTTGGAGTTGTTGGCCGCGCTGGTTCCGCTGGTGGAGGCGCAGCGTTACGGCGATGTCCGGGGCACCGATACGCAGGCATTGGCCACGGTCGCGCGGGGGCTGCTCGATCGTGCCTGTGCCGGACTCGGCGCCGCCCTCGGCGGGCTCGCACCGGAAGCGGCCGAACAGGCCCGGGAGCGGATCGACGACACCCACCGGGTGGTACCGCTGCTGCCCGGCGCCAAACAGGTGTGGATCGAGACCTTGCAGACCCTGTTGGACCGGGCCGATCTGCCGCCCGGGATCTCCGGCCGGGTGGTGCGGATGTTGTTGGACGGTGGCCAGGTGAGCGTCGACGAGGCGGGGGACCGGTTGCATGCGGCCCTGTCGGTCGGCTCGTCGGCGGCGGAGAAGGCGTTGTGGGCCGAGGGTTTCCTGTCCGGCGGTCCGCTGCTGCTGATCCACGACGAGCGTTTGCTGGCCCTGGTCGATGAATGGCTCGGTGAACTGGCCGAGATCGAGTTCCTCGATGTGCTGCCGCTGCTGCGGCGTACCTTCGGTGCCTTCTCCCCACCCGAGCGTCGGGAGCTGAATCGGGTGGCGGCCGGTGTCGAGCGGGCAGCGATCAGCGACGAACCCGAGATCGACCTGTTGGCCGCAGCCGGGGTGCTGCAGACGATCCGCAGCATCCTGACTCCGAGCTCGACGCCGGCAGGTGCGGAGCGGATCGGGTCGGTGGACGGGGGTGTGCATGTCTGAGGAACAGCCCGGCGGCGCAGGAACGGACGAGCGACGGCGTCGGTGGCGGCTGGTGACCGGCGGGGACGAACCGTTGCCCACCTCCGATCAGGGGATGGACAAGGCACTGAGTCAGCTCTACGACAGCGGTGATGGTGGGGGAGCCTCGGGCGCACCCCGTTCGGCCGGTCTCGGCAGTTCCTCGCCGAAGCTGGCGCGCTGGTTGGGTGACATCCGCAGCTACTTCCCCTCGACGGTGGTGCAGGTGATGCAGCGTGACGCGATCGAACGACACAGACTGCACCGGTTGATGCTGGAGCCGGAGATGCTGGCCTCGATCGAGCCCGATGTGCACCTGGTCGGGACCCTGGTGGCGCTGGCCGATGCGTTGCCGGCCGAATCCCGGGAGACGGCCCGACAGGTGGTACGGGAGGTGGTGGAGGCGATCGAGAAGCGGATCGGCGAAACCACCCGCTCGGCGCTGCGGGGGTCGCTGGACCGTGCCTCGCGTACCCATCGGCCGCGGCACGCCGACATCGACTGGAACCGGACGGTGCGGGCGAACCTGAAGCACTACCAACCCGAGCACCGCACCGTGGTGCCGGAACGGTTGATCGGGTACGGAAGGCGTTCGACGGCGGTCCAGCGCGAGATCGTGCTGGCGATCGATCAGTCGGGGTCGATGGCCGAATCGGTGGTCTATGCCTCGGTCTTCGCCTCCGTGCTGGCCTCGATCCGCTCGGTGCGTACCCAGGTGGTGGCCTTCGACACCGAGGTGGTGGACCTGACCGACCAGCTGGAGGATCCGGTCGATCTGCTGTTCGGGATCCAGCTCGGTGGCGGTACCGACATCAACCGGGCCGTCGGCTACTGCTCGACCTTGATCACCCAACCGCAGAACTCGATCTTCGTCCTGATCAGTGATCTCTACGAGGGCGGAGATTCCGAGGAGTTGCTCACCAGGCTGGGGCAGCTGCGTACCGCCGGTGTGCAGTGTGTGGCGTTGTTGGCGTTGGCCGACAGTGGGGCACCGGCCTACGATCATGATCTTGCTGCACAGCTGGTGGAGCTGGACATCCCGGCCTTCGCCTGCACCCCGGATGCGTTCCCCGAGCTGCTGGCCGCGGCGGTCCGGGGTGCGGACCTGCGAAGTTGGGGTGAGCGTTACCGGGCCGAACGCAGTCAGGGCTGAGTCTCAGCGGATCTTGATCCGCAGGCTCTCGGTCGGGGCGGTCAGTCCCAGTTGGGAATGGTCGGCCGCGGCACTCCAGATGGTGGTCTGGAACGGCAGCATCAGCGAGTCCGGGGCGCGGCAGCTGGCGTCGTAGAGGGCGCCGATGTCCTTCAGCACGGTCGCCCGCTGGGTCTCCTCGCACCGGTTGACCGCCGGCCGGGCGCTGACCATGTCGATCAGGCCACGGCGGGTGATCGGCACCCAGTTGCGCCAGGTCCGGGTCGCGACGGTGCCGAAGTGTTCGCATTCCTCGATCACCGCGGCCGTCTCGGTGCCGTAGGCGCCGCGCATGGCGCTCGGGTCGAGCTGCTGGACCAGGGCGCCCAGCCGCTTCACCCAGGGAACGGTGTCGTCGCGGCTGTTCAGCACCAGCACCACCCGGCCGCGGGCCCGGAGCACCCGGGCGATCTCCGGCAATGAACGGTGCAGCTTCGCGCTCTCGGTCAGTCCCTCGCCGATCACCACCCGGTCGAAGCTGTGCGAGGCGAAGGGCAATGCGGTCGGTTCGGAGCAGACGGCTCCGGCACTGACCCGGCCGGCCATCCGCTCGGCGGCGGCCTTCCGGGCCTCGGCGCAGACCACCCGGTGCCCGGCCCGGCTGGCCAGCTCGGCGAAGCCGCCGAGCCGGCCGATGCCGAGCACGGTCGACCGGGCATCCGGCAGAGCCCAACCGACGCTGTCC
The DNA here is from genome assembly GCF_004364645.1 of Naumannella halotolerans. Taxonomy (NCBI): domain Bacteria; kingdom Bacillati; phylum Actinomycetota; class Actinomycetes; order Propionibacteriales; family Propionibacteriaceae; genus Naumannella; species Naumannella halotolerans. The sequence goes on from NZ_SOAW01000003.1 coordinate 110,946, forward strand.
TCGGGAAAGGGGGTACGTCGGATGCTCATGGGCCCGACCTTAAGGGTCGGCGGCGGGCAACGACGGCAGACTCGGCCCGTGTCGAGCACTCCACAGCGACCGAACAGGTTCGACGGGGCACCTGGGTGGCCGGGCGGCGTCTCCCGGGCTCGTACCACCCGGTTGTGGAGTTCCAGGGCGAACCGGCGGGCCCTTGCCCTACTCAGCGTAGGACGGCTGTCGCCAGGAGACCTACCACCCCCGCCACGAGGTAGTAGGACGCCGCAGGAAGAATGAGGAGCAGCAGTGAACGTCCCCAGAACCCGGTGACGGCTCTGAGCGAGCCTCGTTGCCGCAACTTCAGATTGACGATCCACGACCCGAAGGTTTCCACGCCTGGCCCAGGTGGTGGTCTCCAGGGTCCTCCCGTCCTAGCGGATTGGTACCAGGGTCACCCATCGAGGTAGTCAGCTCCCGTTTCGCCATCCCACTTCGGGTGATTGCGGCGTCAGAATCTGCAGCCTCGCGACATTCCACGTCAGCTTGAGGCGGCGGGGCAGTTGTTCGCAGCAAGCCAACTGTGCGTTGGCTGGCAATCGCCGATCTCGGGGGAGTTGGCGGTGCTCGAGTGCGGGTTCTGTGGATGCTGAGGCTTGCGGCAACTGCCTCGCGGGGCACGCACCAATCATCCGGAGGGTTGCACATCCAGGGCCGCCCATGGCGCCGGCGACGATGCCGGTCGGATCGATTGGCGGATTGCCCGGCTGTATGGGCCGATCTGCCAGCAGCATCGGTGACCCGACACCCGGACAGCGCAATGGCGCCCGTCTCCCGACGGACGCCAGTGCTCACTTGTGATCAGGCGCCATGCGTGCAGTGTTCGTATCGCCGGCCGTGCGCTCTGCATCGGTCTCGGCAACCCCTGGACGGTTCTGGTCTCGGCGTGGCCACCTGTTCACTTGTGAAGGCCTTGAACCCAGTGTGACTCAAGCCACAGCAAAACGGAACCCCTTTGTCCACAGATTTTCCGGCGGCTCTGGGATCCGGTACGTGCGACGGCGAAGCTGCCTGCATGGCGAGTCCGAACGATCCCTTGGTGATCACTGCCGACCGAAAGCTGTTGGACCAGGTCCAGTCCTGCGCTGCTGTCGCCGGGGTCAGTCCGACCTTGGCCGACGGGACGGTCGAGTTGTCCCGGAACTGGTCCAGCAGCCCGCTGGTGCTGGTCGGTGTCGACCAGGCCCAACGAGTGACCGAACAACTGCCGAGCAGACGGGGCGAGACCGTACTACTGGGCCACGACGATCAGACCGAGGCGTTGTGCCGCTGGTCGCAGCCACTGGGCGCATCGATCCTGGCGCTGCCGGAGGGGATCGGCTGGCTGACCACCCTGTTCGGCAGTGACCCCGAACCGGGCAGCGGCAGGTTGCTCGCGCTGGTCGGTGGCTGCGGCGGTATCGGCACTTCGACCTTGGCTGTCGGGATGGCCCAGCGGTTGCCCAGCGCCCGCGGCGCGGTCGGCGAAGCGGCCGGACCGGTGGCGGTCGTCGATGTCGACCCGGGCAGCGGCGGGATCGACCTGGTGCTGGGCGTGGAGTCGGTGCCCGGACGACGCTGGTCGCATTTCGCCGCAGCCCACGGTCACCTGCGCGGGCTGCTGGACGAACTGCCCGGCCGCGACCGGGTGAAGGTGTTGTCGGCCGATCCTCGTTCTCCGGAGCCGAATCCCTCGGCCGTCACCGCGGTGCTGCGGGCAGCCGGTGAGGAGGCCGTGGCCAGTCTGGTCGATCTCGGTCGCGGTGGCGGCGCGGTGAGCGAGTCGGTGATCCGCCTGGCCTCGGAGGTCTGGCTGGTGGTGGGCAATGACATCGCCTCCATCGCTGCCGCCCGCCGGACGCGGATCCGGTTGCCGGCCGCTGCTGTGCGGCTGGTCGTGCGCCGGCACCGGTGGGGAGAGCTGTCGGCCGATCAGGTGGCCGAGCTGGTCGGCGTACCACTCGTGGGTGCGGTGCCGACCGACCACCGGATCGCCCGCGGGGTCGATCAGGGTATGGGCCCGGTGGCGGTCGCGGGGCGTCGCTGGATCCGCGCGGTCGATGCACTGGTCGGCCAGTGGTGGTCGGCGGCATGAGTACCGTCGATCGGCGGGGGTATCCGGCCACGACGGTCCTCGGCGGGGTCGGATCCGGCCGGGACCGCGAAAGCACCGACCCGACTCGGGCCGAGGTCGACCTCGATCGCCTGCGGCCCTGGCTGGCCGAGCTCGAGCAGGCGCCCACCCCGGCCGATGTGGCGCAGGCCATGCGGGCGGCCGGGTTCGCCGTCACCGACCGATTGCTCGCCGAGACCGTCGGCCGACTGCGGCGCGACATCACCGGGGCCGGGCCGCTGGAGGATCTGCTGCACCAGCCGGGCGTCACCGATGTGCTGGTCAACGGACCCGACCAGGTCTTCGTCGATCGGGGCCGCGGGCTGGAACCGGCAGGCATCAGTTTCGCCAATGACGCCGAGGTACGCCGACTCGCCAGCCGGTTGTCGGCCCTGGCCGGGAGACGGCTGGACGACAGCGCGCCGTTCGTCGATGCCCGGATGGCCGACGGGGTACGGGTGCACGCCATCCTCTCCTCGCTGGCCGATCCGGGCACCTGCCTGTCGTTGCGAGTTCCCCGCCGGACGGTGCTCGACCTGGCCGAGTGGGTCCGGCTGGGCAGCCTGCACCCGGTCGCCGCGGAGCTGTTCGATGCCTTGATCAACTGTCGGGCGGCCTTCTTGATCAGCGGTGGCACCGGCACCGGCAAGACCACCTTGCTCGCCTCGCTGCTCAGCCGCGTACCCGATGACGAACGGATCCTGATCGTCGAGGACTCCCGGGAGCTCAATCCCGATCATGGTCACTGCCTGCGGCTGGAGGCCAGACCGGCCAACGCCGAGGGGGCCGGTCGGATCAGTCTCACCGACCTGGTGCGGCAGGCGCTGCGGATGCGGCCCGACCGGCTGGTGCTCGGTGAGGTACGTGGTGCCGAGGTTGCCGATCTGCTGACGGCGATGAACACTGGCCACGAGGGTGGTTGCGGTACGGTCCACGCCAACTCGGCGAGCGATGTCCCGGCGCGGCTGGAGGCATTGGCCGCACTCGGTGGGATGGGTCGGGACGCGGTGCATTCCCAGCTCGCGGCGGCTGTCGACGTGTTCATCCATCTCAGCCGTGGACGCGACGGGCTCCGGAGCCTGTCCGAGATCTGCGTCGCGACTCGTAGCGCCGGTGAGGTCCGTGCGGAGACCGCCGTGCGGTTCGATCATGATCAGGTCCAACGGTGCAGCGGTGCCGAACGGCTCGACCGGATCCTCAGCCGATGATCATCATCGCCGTCGTCTGTGCCGCCGTCTTCGGCTGGCTCCTGTGGCCGGTCCGTGTACCACTGTCCCGTTTGCAACCCGAGGAACCGGCAGCTGGTGGACGCTGGGCACGGTTGCTGCCCGCTGCGGTCGTCGTGCTGATCGGGGCAGTGGTGGTGATCAGCAGTGGGTACGGCAGTCTGCTGCTGCAGGGGGCCACGATCTGTGTGGTGATCGCGATGATCGTTCTCACTGTGTGGGGCAGGCGGCGGGACCGGGCAGCTCTGCGCCGTCGGTCGGCGGTGGCCGAGGCGGCGCAGGTCCTCGCGCAGAGCCTGCACAGTGGTGCGATCCCCGAACAGGCCCTCGCGGCGGCGGCCCTGGAGTGCCCGGTGCTCGAACCGGCGGCGGCTGCCTCGCGGGTCGGTGCTGACCCGGTCCGGGTGATGTTCGCCGGGTCCCCGCAACCCGGTGCCGCCGGGATGGCCGAACTGGCCCGGGGGTGGTCGCTGATCATCCGGTCCGGTGTGCCCGCCGGGCCGCTGTTGCAGCGGCTGGCGACCTCGGTGGCGGCCGAGGAAGAAGTGGCGGCCGAACTGCAGACCGAATTGGCCGCGTCGCGGTTCACCGGTCGGTTGCTCGCGGCTCTGCCGTTGGCCGGACTGTTGATCGGGTTCGTGGTCGGTGGCGACCCGATCGCCTTCCTCCTCGACACCCTGGTCGGTCAGGTCTGCCTGTTCCTCGGCGTGGTTCTGGCTGCTGCCGGTGTGTTCTGGGGCGAACGGATCGCGGCCCGCAGCGGACCGGTGCCCCAGCTGCCGTCCGAGCCGTCGATGACCAGAGGATGATGATCATGGTCGCGACTGTCGTTGCTGCGCTCGGTACGGCCGTCGTCGTCGCGCTGCTGGTCGGCGGCCCGACGCAGGCGCGGACTCGGCTGGCAGGGGAATCGGCCGGTCCTGTCCGGCCGTCGGTGCCGGCGCTGTCGTGGCGGGTCCGGGTGCTTGCCGGTGGTGGGGCCGGGGTCGTCACCGCGATCGTGTTCTGGCCCTCTGCCATCGCGCTGATCCTGTCGTTGCCGGTGGGGATCTGTGTGCTGCTTGCGCTGGGTCGTCTGCAACCGGCCGCCGTCCGGCGGGAGCAGGAACTGATGACCGTCGAGCTGCCGGGGACGCTGGAGCTGTTGGCGGGATGCCTGGGGTCGGGTATGCCGTTGCCTTCGGCCCTGAAGGAGGTCGCCGGACTGACTTCAGGACCCCTGGCAGCGCGATTGACCCGGGTGATCGTGGCCCTCGAACTCGGTGCCGACGACGCGGGGGCGTGGAACTCGCTGCGTGAGGATCCGGTGCTGGGTCGGTTGGCCCGCGACGCGGTTCGCTCCTCGGAATCGGGAGCTCCGTTGGCCGATGTCCTGCTCGGCCATGCGGTCAGGGCCAGGGTGGGCCGGCACCAGATGATGCGTGCTCACGCGAGGACGGCCGGGGTGCGCAGTGTGCTGCCGGTGACGCTCTGTTTCCTCCCGGCGTTCCTGCTGATCGGGGTGGTGCCGATCGTTGCCGGCGCCATCACGGCACTGCTGCCGTGAGTCGTCAGCGTGTCGAGGTCGGCGCGTTGGTAACCGGATCAGGGGTCCGCGAAGAGTGACGTCAGAGTCATGGGGAGAGCGGCTGGCTGGTCGAAGTGTGCCGATGGCGGCCCGTCCAGGGGATGCCCGGGATCCGGGGTGCGAACATCCGGCTGACTCGCTTCCTCCGACAGGATCAACGGCTCCTGTGTCGCTGATTCGTTGTCCACAGCGTTCAGCAATCCGGGCTCTGTCCACAGATCCGGCGGATCGCGACTGATCGTGGTGGCGGATTCCCATGGTTCGTACGACCCGTTCGGGTCAGGTGCCCGTGGGCACCCAGGGGAATCAGGAAAGGGAATGATCATGGGAGCAGGACAGGATCCGGTCCAGGCGTCGACCGTCAGCGAGGAGATCGAGTCGGAGGGCGTCCTCGCCCCGGTGGGCTCCGAACACGGCGACCTGAACGAGCGGGGGATGACCACCGCCGAGTATGCGGTGGGGACCGTGGCGGCGGTGTCGTTCGCCGGCATCCTCCTCAAGGTGTTGACCAATCCGGAGGTGCAGGAAGCACTGCTGCAGTTCATCATCTGGCTGATCGGGTTGTTCAGCGACCTGCAGCCGTTCTGAGACGAAGATCCGGATCAATCGGGCTGCTGGGCGACGGGCCGAGGTGGCCGGCAGGACCTGCCGGCCACCTTCGGGTACGCCTCGACACAGGAGGCCGAGGCGAACGCTCGACAGGTACGTCGAGTGGTGAGACCGGCATGACAGGAGGTGGCAGATGACCAGAAACCGACAACGCGGCATGGTCACCGCTGAGATCGCCGTGGGGTTGCTCTGCTTGGTGGTGATCTTGGTCGGGATCGGTTTCGGTCTGGGGGCGATGAACCAGCAGGTGCGTTGCAGCGAAGCAGCCGCGGAGATCGCCCGGCAGGTCGCCCGGGGTGACGATGCCGCAGCCGATCTGGCCCGGCAGCGGGTGCCCGATGGCGCCGAGGTCAGCGTGTTCGACGAAGGCGGCAGGGTGGAGGTGACCGTCGAGGCCGCGTACCGGCCGTTCGACCTGGTGCCGGCGATCACCACGACTGCCCGTTCCAGGATCGGATCGGAACCGGGGTGATGAGCGTGCTCAGAACCCGTCCGACGACGCGTTGCCGGGCCGGCCGGGCACGGCCGGCACGGTTCGACGAGTCCGGTTCCGGGACGGTGTTGATCATGACGCTGATGCTGGTGGCGATGCTGCTCGGAACGGCGGTGCTGATCGTCTCCGGATACCGGGTCGCGGCGGTCCAGGCCCGTGCCGGTGCGGACTCGGCAGCCTTCTCCGGGGCACAGGCCGCCGTGGCCGGTGCTGATGGTTGTGCTGTGGCCGCCTCGGCTGCCCAGGCCAATGGAGTCGAACTGGTCGAGTGTTCCGAGGTCGGCGATGCCCTCGACCTGGTGGTCTCGGTCCGGGTGGAGGCGCCGGTGAGCATGCCCGTGGCGGGGCTTCCGGAGTCGATACCGGCGATTGCCCATGCCGGGTCATTGCAGACGGTGGACCCGCCGTAGACTCTGGCGCGGAGAGGAGCGCGACGATGGGCTACCGAGAATCGTACGACCGGAGCATCAGCGACCCGGAGGGTTACTGGGCCGAGCAGGCGAGCGCGATCGACTGGTTCACACCGCCGAAGCAGGTGCTGGTGCCGAGCGAGGGTGAGGACGGCGAGCCGATCCCCCGATGGTTCGGCGGCGGTGTGCTGAACACTTGTTACAACGCCCTCGACCGGCACGTGATCGCCGGGCGTGCCGACCAGCCCGCGCTGATCTACCACTCGGCGATGACCGATGCGCGCCGGACCTACACCTACGCCGAGCTGCTGGAGCGGGTCGCCAAGCTGGCTGGTGCCCTGACTGCCCTCGGTGTCCGCCGCGGCGACCGGGTGGTGATCTACATGCCGATGATCCCCGAGGCGGCGATGGCCATGCTTGCCTGCGCCCGGCTCGGCGCGATCCACTCGGTGGTTTTCGGCGGGTTCGCCCCGGCCGAGCTCGCCGCGCGGATCGACGGTGCCGAACCGAAGGTGATCATCTCGGCCTCCTGCGGGCTGGAGCCCAACCGGGTGGTGGAGTACCAGCCCATCCTCGACGCCGCGCTCTCCCGGACCGAACACCAGCCCGACCACTGCATCGTGCTGCAGCGGCCGGAGGCCAGGGCCGAACTGACTGAGGGGCGTGACCACGACTTCGCCGAATTGATGTCGGCCAAGGACATCGAACCCGCCGCGGCGGTCGAGGTGGAGGCGCTGGATCCGCTCTACATCCTCTACACCTCCGGCACCACCGGGAAGCCCAAGGGGATCGTCCGCGACAACGGTGGCCACGCCGTGGCGATGAGCTATGCGATGCGGGAGATCTACGACGTCGGGGCGGGTGAGGTGATGTTCACCGCTTCCGATGTCGGCTGGGTGGTCGGACACTCCTTCATCGTCTACGGGCCGCTGATCGCCGGGGCCACCACGATCCTGTACGAGGGCAAACCCGTCGGTACCCCCGATGCCGCCGCGTTCTGGCGGGTGGTCGCCGAACACGGTGTGAAGGCGATGTTCACCGCACCGACCGCGATCCGGGCCATCCGCAAGGTCGATCCCGACGGCGAACTGCTGGCCGATCACGACCTCTCCACCCTGCAGACCCTGTTCCTGGCCGGTGAACGGACCGACCCGGACACGCTGAACTGGGCGGCCGAGAAGCTCGACATCCCGGTGGTGGACAACTGGTGGCAGACCGAGACCGGCTGGCCGATCGCGGCCAACCTTCGCGGGATGGAACCGATGCCGATCAAGGCGGGCTCACCCTCGGTGCCGGTGCCCGGGTACGACGTGCAGGTGCTCGGCCCCGACGGCACCGAGCTGCCAGCCGGCACCGAAGGCGCCATCGCGATCAAGCTGCCACTGCCGCCGGGCACCTTGGCCGGGGTCTGGGGTGATCGTCAGCGGATGGTCGGCTCCTACCTCAGCGCCTATCCCGGTTACTACGCCACCGGTGACGGCGGCGTGATCGACGAGGACGGCTACGTGACGATCCTCGGCCGTACCGACGACGTGATCAACGTCGCCGGACACCGGCTGTCCACCGGTGCGATGGAGGCCGTCATCGCCACCCATCCGGCAGTCGCCGAATGCGCGGTGATCGGTGTCGCGGACCAGCTCAAGGGACAGATCCCGCGCGGCTTCGTCGTCCTGAAACAGGGCAAGGAGGTCGACCCCGCCGAACTGGAGGCAGCACTGGTCAAACTGGTCCGCGACGAGATCGGCGCCGTGGCGGCACTGCGCCGGATCGATGTCGTCGACGGATTGCCCAAGACCCGCTCGGGCAAGATCCTGCGCAAGACCATGCGGGAGATCGCCGACGGCAAGCAGGCGGTGATCCCGTCCACGATCGAGGACCCGAGCGTGGTCGAACAACTGCGCCCGGTGCTCGGCAGCTGACCCGGCCACCGACACACACTCGGTCCCGGTCCATGGTGATTCGGTCCGAATGGTGTCCAGTGGTGATTCGGTCCGAATGGTGACTGGGTCCAGATACCTGGACAAGGGACGCGGGCCTGACTGCCCAGCCCTCCTGCTCACGTGGCACCTTCCGCCATGGATGAAGATGACAACTGCTCGCGGACAGGGTTGGCTTCTGGCGTGACCACCCCGGACCCCGACACCCGTACCCTGCTGACAGCGCTGCGCCGCCGGTTCCTCGACGTCGACTACACCGTCGACGCAGTGCTGGACCGGATCGGTGAATCCGGTCAGGACGGGCTCGGTCGCAACCAGACCACCCCGGCCACCCGCGCCCTCGGTGAGGCGACCGATCCGTTGGCGACCCTGATCCGGCTGTTCCTGCTGCAGCGCAGTGTCGACATCGAACCGCTGCAGCACGCCCTGCCGGAACTGCTCACCCCACTGCTGGACGCCGAGATCGTCGAACTCGTCGAACACGGCGTCCGGGCCCTGATCGACATCCGACCCTACGCCACCGAGGACGCACTGCCCAAGTGGATCGTCTCCGACCTGACCCCCGGCCTGGACTCCCCGCCGCCGCCGATGCGCCCGGACTACGTCCTCGGTGTCTCCCCGGCCTCCACCACCTTGGCCCAGCTGACCATCCGACGACCGGTCGGCCGGGCGCTGGACCTGGGGGCCGGATGCGGTGTGCAGAGCGTGCACCTGGCCGACCATGCCGAGCAGGTGGTCGCGACCGACCTGAACCAGCGGGCACTGCGGCTGGCGGCCTGGACCGCCGAGTTGAACCAGACGCCGGTCGAACTGCTGGCCGGTGACCTCTACGCCCCGGTCGCCGAGCAGAGCTTCGACCTGATCGTCAGCAACCCGCCCTATGTGATGTCGCCGCCGGCGACCGGCGCCGAACGACTGACCTACCGCGAGGGCGCCCGACGTGGCGACGAACTGGTCCGCGAAGTCGTCACCGGCGGGATCGAACGACTCACCGAGGGTGGCACCCTGCAGGTGCTCGGCAACTGGGCGATCACCGACGAGGACTGGGGCGCGCGGATCCGTACCTGGTTCCCCGAGACCGGTGTCCAGGCGCTGGTGCTCGAACGCGAACACCTCGATGTGTTCAGCTACATCGAGATCTGGCTCACCGACGCCGGACTGGTCGGCACCCCGGACTACCTCGAGCAGTACGACCGGTGGCTCGACTACTTCGACGAGCTCGGCATCCGCGGCGTCGGCATGGGCTGGATCACCGTCCGCAAATCGGGCGACGCACCCTCGATCATCCGCACCGAGAGCTGGCCGCATGCCGTCGCCCAACCCGTCGGGGACGCCCTCGGCGACTGGCTGGACGCCGTCGGTGACTCCACCATGGCCGCCGAACAACTCTGGGCGACGAACTGGCGGCTGGACCGCCGGGTCGACGCCGAGACCATCGGCCGGCCGGGCGCGGAGGACCCCGAACACGTCGTCTACCGCCAGCGCACCGGCCTGCTCCGGGCGGTGGAGGTCGACACCGCACTCGGCGGCGTGCTCGGCGCCTGTGACGGCGACCTGCCGCTGGGTGTGATCGTCGATGCCGTCGGCCAGTTGCTGGAGGTCGATCCGGCCGGATTGCGTACCGATCTGTTGCCGCGGCTGCGGGAACTGATCGCCGACGGATTCCTGCGTCGCCCCCGGAGGTGACCGTCACCGAGGTGAGTGATCGCTCCGGTACATCCACCTTGCCGAACCGCGGCCCTCGGGTACGCTTCGGCGGTGTTGGCCCCACACAGGGGGTTATCAGGAGAGGTAGCAGTGGCAGCAGAATCGACCAAGACCCTCGTGATCGTGGAGTCGCCGACCAAGGCGACCAAGATCGCGGGCTATCTGGGCGATGACTACATCGTCGAGTCCAGCCGCGGGCACATCAGCGATCTGCCCACCAATGCCTCCTCCGTACCCGCCAAGTACAAAGGTGAGAAGTGGGCCCGGCTCGGGGTCGACGTCGACCACGACTTCGAGGCCATCTACGTCGTACCGCCGGAGAAGAAGCCGACCATCACCTCGCTGAAGCAGGCGCTGGCCGAAGCCGACGAACTGCTGCTGGCCACCGACGGTGACCGCGAAGGTGAGGCCATCGCCTGGCACCTGCAGCGGCAACTGAAGCCGAAGGTGCCGACCCGCCGGATGGTCTTCCACGAGATCACCGAATCGGCCATCCGCGAATCCCTCACCCAGTTACGCGACTTGGACATGGACCTGGTCGACGCCCAGGAGACCCGCCGGATCCTCGACCGCCTCTACGGCTTCGAGGTCTCCCCGGTGCTGTGGCGGAAGATGACCCAGAACCTGTCGGCCGGCCGGGTGCAGTCGGTCGCCACCCGTCTGGTGGTGGACCGGGAGCGGGAGCGGATCGCCTTCCGCAGCGCCGCCTACTGGGACCTGGCTGCCCAACTGGATGCCGGTGCCGAGGCCGAACCGCGCAGCTTCCGCTCCCGGGTGACCGAGATCGGTGACCATCGGATCGCCCAGGGCCGCGACTTCGATGCCCGCGGTCAGCTCACCGCCTCCGGCTCTGCCCCGGTGATCGCACTCGACGAAACCGCGGCGAACACCATCGCCGACAGCATCCGTGCCGCCGACCTGAGCGTGAAGCAGGTCGAGTCCAAGCCCTACACGCGACGGCCGTACGCGCCGTTCCGTACCACCACCATGCAGCAGGAGGCCGGGCGTAAACTCGGGTTCTCCGCCCAGCGGGCGATGTCGGTCGCCCAGGACCTGTACGAGGGTGGCTACATCACCTACATGCGTACCGACTCGGTGCAGTTGTCGAACTCGGCGATCACCGCCGCCCGGGCGCAGGTGAAGCAACTGTTCGGCGACAGCTACCTGCCGAAGTCGCCGCGCGTCTACACCTCCAAGGTGAAGAACGCCCAGGAGGCGCACGAGGCGATCCGGCCTGCCGGCGACACCTTCCGTACCCCCGCCCAGACCGGGCTGAATGGGGACGCCTTCCGGTTGTACGAACTGATCTGGATGCGCACCGTCGCCTCGCAGATGGCCGATGCGGTCGGTGAGACCGTGACGGTACGGATCCAGGCCGACCTGCCCGGATCGGTCACCGTCACCTCGCCTGCCGCACAGGTCACCGCCGACACCGCACAGCTGGTGGCCTCCGGGCGGACCATCACCTTCCACGGCTTCCTGAAGGCCTATGTCGAGTCGGTCGACGACGGTGCCAGCGATGATCAGCAGACCCGCCTGCCGCAGCTCAGCCAGGGACAGGCACTGAGCGCCGAGGAGGTCATCGCAGCCGGTCACGAGACCCGCCCGCCGGCCCGCTACACCGAGCCCTCGCTGGTGGCGAAACTGGAGGAGCTGGAGATCGGCCGGCCCTCGACCTACGCCTCGATCCTGCGCACCATCACCGCTCGCGACTACGTGTTCAAACGCGGCGCGGCGCTGGTGCCGACCTGGCTCGCCTTCGCCGTCACCCGCCTGCTGGAGGAACACTTCACCCAGCTGGTCGACTACGACTTCACCGCCAAGTTGGAACAGACCCTGGACCTGGTCGCCGGCGGCAATGCCGAGCGGGTACGGGTGCTCAGCGACTTCTACTTCGGCGACGGTGATGCCGAAGGGCTGAAGGAACTCACCACCGAACTCGGCGACATCGACGCCCGGAAGATCAGCACCTTCGGCATCGGCGACCTCGACTCCGGGCTCACCGTTCGGGTCGGCCGGTACGGGACGATCGTCGAACAGGCCCCCGAGGGCGACGGTGAGGGCAAGCGTGCCGCCGTACCCGACGACCTGCCGCCGGACGAACTGACCGTGGAGAAGGCCAAGGAGTTGCTGGCCCGCCCGATGGGGGAGGAGCGGGAGCTGGGGCTGCATCCCGACACCCACCGCCCGATCGTGGCCCGCAGCGGACGCTTCGGCCCCTATGTCACCGAGGTGTTGGCCGAGGATGCGCCGAAGGGGACCAAACCGCGCACCGGTTCGCTGTTCAGCTCGATGGACCTCGACACCATCGACCTGGACACGGCACTGAAGCTGCTCAGCCTGCCCCGGACCGTCGGCGAACTCGACGGGGAGACGGTGACCGCGCAGAACGGGCGCTACGGCCCGTACCTGAAGAAGGGCAGCGATTCGCGTTCGTTGGAGACCGAGGAACAGATCTTCACCGTCACCATCGACCAGGCCAAGGCGATCTACGACCAGCCGAAGCGTCGAGGACGGGCAGCGGCCAAACCGCCGCTGAAGGAACTCGGCAACGATCCGAACACCGAGAAACCGATGGTGGTCAAGGACGGCCGGTTCGGGCCGTACGTGACCGACGGTGAGACCATGGCGAGCCTGCGCCGCGGTGACGACGTGGAGACGATCACCCCCGAGCGCGGGGCCGAACTGCTGGCCGAGAAGCGCGCCAAGGGACCGGCGAAGAAGGCGGCCAAGAAGGCGCCGGCGAAGAAGGCCGCGGCCAAGAAGTCGACCGCCAAGAAGACGACTGCGAAGAAGACGGCCAAGAAGGCGCCGGCGAAGAAGACCGCAGCCAAGAAGACGACCGCGAAGAAGGCGACTTCCTCGTCCAGCAGCGGGAGCTGAGATGCCCCAGGCCTCCCTCTCCGGCGAGGTCCGGATCGAGCTTCCCTTCGCCGCTCGGCCCTCGCGGCTGGTGAACTCCGAGCTCGGCATCGACAAGGTGACCGTGCTCGGCGGTCCGACCGATCGGTGGACCCGCCAGGAGACCCTGCTGGACGCCGCCGACTTCCGGCTCATCCGGGCCGGGATCGTGCTCACCCATCGGGTGAGCGACGGCCGTGGTGACTGGAACCTCTCGGCGCCGGGGTGGCATCCGTGGTTGCCGGCCGATCGCAGTGAGCCGATGAGCGACGGGGATCTTCCCGACGAACTCGCCTCGCTGATCCGCCCGTTCCGGCGGGACGCGCCGCTCACCCCGGTCGCCGCCCTGGAGGTGGACAACTGGACCTATGCCTTGCAGTCGGCCGGTGAACGGATCACCACCGTGACCGACAAGTTCGTCACCGTCCGCTCCGGTGGGCTCACCACCTCGCGATTCCGGGAGGTCACCGTCGGGGCGGGGTTGAACACCGAGCAGCGCGAATGGGTGATCGAGATCCTCGGGTTGGCCGGTGGCACCCAGGTCGAGGAGTTCGTCTCCCTGGCCGGTCGGATCGGCGCCCCGGCCACCGGCCGTACCGATTTCCCGGCCCCGGCGCCCTGGGATGATCACAGCCGGATCGACGTGGTGATCGGATCCCTGCTGGCCGCCCGGCTGCAGATGATCATCACTGCCGATCTTGCACTGCGCGGTGGTGGCCCGGCGGATCCGTTGATCGAACAGCTGACGGCCGTGGCCACCGAGTTGCGCGGACTGGCGCCGTTCCTGCGGCACCCGTCGAGCCTTCCCGAGGACTACATCGAGATCGCCGAGCGTCTACGTGCTGCCGATCCTGACGAAGCGCTGACGGTGATCAACAGTGGCCGTCACCTGAAGGCGCTGGACACGTTGATCCGCAGCGTCCGGGCACCCCGGCTGGTCGACGGCATCGACACCGATCAACCACCGAAGGCGCGCGATGCCTTCGGTGGCCTGTTGGAACGGGTCTGCCTGGACTTCGTCGAGGCCTGCGACCGGTTGTCGCCGGAGTCCGATGACGAAGCCTGGCAGGCCGCCGTCGCCGCCGGTGGGCAGTTGATCAACTCCGCAGCGATCACGCAGATGATCAAGCCCAAACGTTCGAAGCGGGTACGCCGGGCGACGAAATCGATGCTCGCCGAGTTGCGGCAGTCGATCATCGACAGCTCGCCACCGGAGATCGACCGACTGAGTCCGGCCGAGGCCTTCGAGGCCGGTCGGAGCTTCGAGCGCGCCGACGCCCGCCGGCAGGCCGCCCGGGCCCGGGCGGTGGCCCTGTGGTCCTCGCTGCGAGGAGAGTTCCGATGACCACTCCACCGGTACGGGTGCGGGCATGAGCGGCTTGTTCGTCGTCTTCGAGGGCGGTGACGGGGTCGGCAAGTCGACCCAGCAGCGACTGCTCGCCGAACGCCTGACCGAGGCCGGGATCGCCCAGCTGACGACCCGTCAACCCGGTGGCACACCGGCCGGGGCGACCATCCGGAGCATCCTGCTGGACCCGGCCACCGGGGATCTGGCGCCGAAGGCCGAGGCCCTGTTGTATGCCGCGGACAAGGCACAGCATGTGCACGAGGTGGTACGACCTGCCCTGGCACGTGGTGAGGTCGTCGTCTGCGACCGCTATGTCGACTCGTTGCTCGCCTACCAGGGCGCCGGCCGGGTGCTGTCGAGCTCGGAGGTGGCCGAGATCTCCGATTGGGCGACCGATGGTCTGCTGCCCGACCTGACCGTACTGCTGGATCTGGATCCGGTACGCGGGGTCGCCGACATCGTCGCCAAGGATCGGATCGAGGCAGCCGGTGCCGACTTCCACCAGCGGGTACGCGAGGGGTTCCTGAGCCTGGCCGGAGCCGATCCGGGTCGCTACCTGGTACTGCCCGCCCGCGATGACCGGTCCGCGATCGCCGGGGTCGTCTGGCGCCGAGTGCGAGAACTGCTGTCGGAGCGACCGGGTAACTTCGGATCGTGACGACAGACCCCCGACCGGCGGGTCGGACAGCCAGACGGGCAGGGGAGCGATGAGTCAGGTCGAGACCGCACCGTTCCCGGTCGAGCCCGGCAGCGGAGGCTTCGGTGTCTGGGCCGACCTGGTCGGTCAGGGTCGGGCGGTGGACACCCTGAGGCGTGCCGTCGCCGGCGGGCCGCATGCGATGAGCCACGCCTGGTTGATCACCGGGCCGCCGGGGTCCGGACGCTCGAATGCCGCCCGGGCCTTCGCCGCTGCCCTGGAATGTGAATCGGCGGATCGGACCATGGCCGGCTGCGGGGAGTGCCGCGGCTGCCGTACCGCGCTCAGCGGAGCCCATCCCGATGTCACCCTGGTCCGCACCGAGATGCTGTCCATCGGGGTCGACGAGATCCGCGACCTGGTGCGCCGGGCGTCGATGAGCCCGAGCGTCGGCCGCCATCAGGTGCTGGTGATCGAGGATGCCGATCGGGTCACCGAGCGCGGGGCCGATGCGTTGTTGAAGAGCATCGAGGAGCCCTCACCGCGGACGGTGTGGCTGCTCTGCGCGCCGACCCCGGAGGATGTGGTGGCGACCATCCGCTCGCGGTCCCGGGCACTGCACCTGACCACTCCGCAGCCGGCCGCGGTCGCCGAGCTGTTGCAGCGCCGCGACGGCATCCCGGCCGAGCAGGCGGTGGCCGCCGCCCGCGCCGCGCAGGGCCACATCGGTCGGGCCCGGGTGCTCGCCCGTAACCCGGAGGCGCGGGAGCGGCGACATGCCGTGCTGCAGATCCCCGGGCGATTGCGTTCCCTGGGTGCCTGTCTGACGGCGGCGGAGCAGCTTGTCACTGCCTGTTCGGCCGAGTCCGCCCAGGTCACCGCCGAGCTGGACGTGAAGGAACGCGAGGAACTGGAACGGGCACTCGGGGTGGGGACGAAGGGCGCCAGGTCCCGCTCGGCGCAGGCAGCCTTGCGGGAGCTGGCCGATCAGCAGAAGGCACGGGCCAAGCGCTTCGAACGCGACGCCCTCGACCGGGCGTTGACCGAGTTGACCGGGTACTACCGCGATGTGCTGAACGTGCAGACCGGTGCGGCGGTTGAGCCGATCAATGTCGAACTGGCCGAACAGATCGCCGCGCAGGCGTCCCGGTCGCGTCCGGAGGCGACTCTGCGACGGATCGACGCACTGCTCGCCTGCCGGGAGGCATTGGAGACCAACGTCCGGCCACTGCTGGCGGTGGAGGCGATGTTGGTCGCGCTGGTCCGGGCCGATCGCCCCGACTGAGAGCGGCCGCTGCACCCGATCGGTGACCGGTCGACTCGTGGGTGTTGTCACCGGTCGACTCGTGGGTCGGGCACCGGGCCGATTCGTATGTCGATTGCCCGGTTCCGCGGCGTGTCAGCCGTGTTGCTCCGCGATTCGGGGCTATGGCGATGAAACACTGACACGGACACCCCGGAAAGGAGAGGCTCGTGACCACGAAGTCCCAAGAGGCGGTCGACCACGAGTCGACACCCGACGATGCCGCAACCCCGAAGACGGGTTCCACCGCTGTGAACCGCTCCAGCCATGCCCAGGCCAATCAGGCGGTGCCGGCCGACGGTACGGCCGAGGACACCCACATCAGCCGTACCACCGATATTCAGGAGTCCCCCACGGTGAGCAGCGACCAGCCCAGCGGGGACAGGATTCCTGCCGACAACACCGACGAGGCGACCGAGCTGCTGCCGCAGACGCCCAGGAGCAGCGGCAGCGAGAAGAAGCCGGCCGAACCGACCCGGCCCCTCTACCGTGACGAGGTCGACGACTCGACCCAGGTGATCTCGCGTCCGGCCGACAGCGGGGAGCACACCCAGTTGCTCGCCGAGGTCGAGGCCGAGGAGACCGACTGGGCCGAACAGCGTCGTGCCCGTGAGGCCGCGCTGGGCATGAAGCAGCGTCCACCGGCCTATCAGGAGGAGGAACCGCAGCCGGTCGCACCGGCCAAGCGCAGCAAGTCCCCGCGTACCACCGACCGCTTCCTCGGCTCGCTCGGGCTGTTCGTGCTGCGGGTGATCGTCGCCGGGATCATGGGTCTGCACGGTGTGGCCAAGCTGTTCGATCTGGCCGGCGTGGAGACCATGTTGTCGAACACGGTCATCCCGTACCCCGACATCATGGCGCTGGTGCTGGCGATCAGCGAGGTGGCCATCGCGGTGGCCCTGCTCCTCGGTGTGCTGGTCCGGCTGGCCGGACTCGGTGTCGCCGCCATCGGCATCGGCGCGCTGGTGTTCGTCCTCTGGCTGACCTTCCCGTTCCAGAACGGGTACGAGCTGACCGGTGAGCTGGAGCTGCTGCTCGGTGCGGTGGGCATCCTGTTCCTCTGCGTCGGCGGTGGCCGGTGGTCGATCGACGGCAGCTTCCGGGCCAGCCGCCGTCGCAAGAAGGAGGAGACCGCGCTGGACCAGGCGTCGGTCTGATCCTCCAACACTGCCTTCAGCAGCGGGTGTCGCACCGATCGGTGCGACACCCGCTGCGTTTGTGTCTGCGATCCTGCAGGCGCAGGCATTCGTGATGTGGCGTAGGCCCTGATCCCGGACCGGAACCGTCGGTGCAGCAGCGCGCGTTCTTGATGCGCGCCGGGGCACAGGTAGATTGGCGCGGTGCCATCTGCGACGACCCCTGCCGCTCGCCGCTCCTCGACCATTCGGGCCGTGATCGCGTCGGTGACCGTATTGGCCGTGATCGTCGGACTCACCGCCGCCGCATTCGGCGCCGTCTTCGTGCAGCGCAGCACCCCGACCGAGCCGCCGGACGACAATCCGATCAACCGTGACGGGCGACCCCTGCAGCCGGTCCCCGAGGTGACCCCGGACGGGATGACCGAGCGCCCGGCCGAGATCGACGAACTCGGCTGGGACGGTCAGGATGTCGCCTGGCAGCCGTGTGAGGGTGGCGAATGCGCCGAGGTGCTGGCGCCCCTGGACTGGGACGATCCGGCCGGTCCGACGGCGATCACGCTCTTCATGCGGAAGGTGCCGGCCACCCAGTCGCCCCGGCTGGGGACCATCTTTGTCAATCCCGGCGGGCCGGGCGGCTCCGGTGCCGACTTCGCCACCGGGTTCGACCGTACCGGTCTGGAGCAGTACGACATCGTCGGCTGGGACCCCCGAGGGGTCGGCGCCTCCACGCCGGTCGTCTGCAGCGACACCGACATGGAGATCTTGTTCAACCAGGACTCCTCGCCCGATGACGAGGCCGAGCGGGAGGACCTGATGCAGGCCGAGGTGAATCTCGGCGCCTCCTGTCTGGAGAACTCCGGGCAACTGCTGGAGAACATCTCCACCGTGGACACCGTGCAGGACCTGGACATGTTGCGGAGCCTGGTCGGCGACCGTCGCCTGAACTACTACGGCGCCTCCTACGGCACCGAGGTCGGTGCCCGGTACGCCTCGATGTTCCCGCAGACCTCGGGCCGTCTGGTGCTGGACAGCGCCGTGGACATCACCGGCGAGGAGGAAGTGGCGCAGTCGGAGGGATTCCAGCGGGCGCTGGAGAACTTCAGCCAGTGGTGTGCCGAACAGGAGCAGTGCGTCCTCGGCGGCAGTGCCGAGGAGGTGATGGGCGTGGTCACCGACCTGACGGTGAAACTGGACAGCGAGCCCGTCTCGGTCGGCAACCGCAGCCTCACCCAGTCGGCATTCGTCACTGCGGTCGCCCAGATGCTGTACTCCGACGAGTCGGTGTGGAGCTACCTTGGCCAGGGCGTCGACGATGCCCGCAACGGCGACGGGCAGTTGATGTTGGCGATCGCCGACTCCTACTGGAACCGCAATGACGACGGCAGCTACGGGGGCCTGCTGAAGTCGTTCAACGCGATCCGCTGTCTGGACGAACCCGATGAGGGTTATGCCGGAGCCGATGCCGATGCGGCGGCCGCCGCAGAGGTGTCCCCCTGGGCCGGGCGGTTCATGGGCCCGGACTACGGGTGCCCCTCGTGGCCGGTGGCGGCGATCGAGGACCCGGGTCCGATCGAGGCCGAGGGGGCCGAGCCAATCCTGGTGGTCGGCACCACCGGCGATTCGGCCACCCCGTACGAGAATGCGGTCAGCATGGCCGATCAGCTCGGGGTGGGACGGTTGCTGACCTTCGAGGGCAACGGTCACGTCGCCTACGGCCGCAACGAGTGTGTGAACACGACGATTCGCGACTACTTCCTCGATCGGGTGCCGGAGGACGAGACCACCTGCTCGGCCTGAGCCGGCCCTTTCGCCAGCGGTGGTTGCCCGGATCGGCCGTCGGTGACGATCCGACTCTCGTCCGCGGGCGAGCAATGCCAGGCGTGCATCGATCAGGGGTTGCGTACCTACCGTGGAGGAGGGCGGGTCGGTAGCGCGACCGGAGGTACAGTCCGAGCGTGCAGACACGACAGTTGCCCGATGGCGCGGTGGTACGGGAAGCCCGACCGGGCGATGAGCCGGGGATCCTGGCCGCGATCCAGGCCCTGGCCGAGTACGAGCGCGAACCCGATGCGGTGGACAACACCACCGAGGCCTTGACCGAGATGCTCTTCGGCGGCGAGCCGAAGGTCTTCGCCCAGGTCGTGGAGCGGTCCGGCCGGATCGTCGGGATCGCGGTGTGGTTCCTGACCTACTCCACCTGGACCGGGAAGCACGGCATCTGGTTGGAGGACCTGTACGTCCACGAATCCGAGCGCGGCAGCGGGTACGGACTGGCGCTGATGGCCTCCCTGGCCCAGGTATGTCTGCAGCGGGGCTATCCCCGGTTCGAGTGGACGGTCCTGGACTGGAACGCCCCCTCGATCGGCTTCTACCGCTCGATCGGTGCCCTCGGGATGGAGGAGTGGACCACCCAGCGTGTCACCGGTCAGGCGCTGCAGCGGTTGGCCGCTCGCTGATTTCGGGCTGCATGGTCGCGACCGGTATAGTGCCGCACGGTCGGAATGACCGCGCCACCTTAGCTCAGTCGGTAGAGCGACGCTCTCGTAAAGCGTAGGTCAGGGGTTCGATTCCCCTAGGTGGCTCCACCGCTACGAGCAGCCGCCTGACGTGCCCCAGCGCCTGCCGATCTCAAGCCACGGTTGACGGTTTCCCGGATCGTGACCAGACGCACATCCCCGCCACAGCGGCGTTTGCGCGGCTTCACGACGCCGTGTAGTTGACGGGCCGGAAACCACGGTAGCCACGCATGTCGGGGGAGGGCTAGCATCGCCCCACAAGTGCAACGCAGAGGACGCTCTCATGGTCTCCCCATGAGGATGTTCCACACGATGAGGTGATCGGATGGCAGACCAGAAGGTGACGCAGACCGTCGGTCGGCGTTGGCGCAACGGCATCAAAGCGGTCGCCGTCGTCTCCGCGCTGGGCTTCGTGGCGACTGCCTGCTCCGGCTCGTCCGGTCCGCCGACGCTCACCTGGTACATCAACCCCGATGACGGTGGGCAGGCCGCGATCGCGCAGAAGTGCACCGAACAGGCCAATGGTGCCTACACCATCGAGACCTCGTTGCTGCCCAATGATGCGGCCTCCCAGCGCGAACAGCTCGCCCGGCGGTTGGCAGCCGGTGACTCGTCGATGGACATCATGAGCCTCGACCCGCCCTACATCCCCGAATTGGCCGAGCCCGGTTTCCTCGCGCCGGTGCCCGACGACATCGCCCAGAGCTCCACCCAGGACGTGGTCCAGGGAGCCATCGACGGTGCGACCTGGAAGGGTGAACTGGTGACGGTGCCCTTCTGGGCCAACACCCAGATCCTCTGGTACCGCAAGTCGGTCGCCGAGGCCGCCGGGTTGGACATGACCCAGCCGGTCACCTGGGACCAACTGATCGAAGCCGCCCGCTCCCAGGACAAGTACCTCGGTGTGCAGGGGGCGCGGGCCGAGTCGATGACGGTCTGGCTGAATGCCCTGATCGCCTCCGGTGGAGGCGAGATCGTGGTCAACCCCGAGGCATCGGCCGAGGAACTGCAACTCGGCCTGGACTCCCCGCAGGGGGAGAAGGCTGCCGAGATCATCAGCACCATCGGCACCGAAGGGCTCGGCGGTCCCGGTCTGCCGACGATGGACGAGAACGCCTCGATGGAGTTGTTCCAGGGCGATCAAGGCTCCTTCATGGTCAACTACAACTTCGTCTGGCCGGCCATGCAGTCGGCAGTGGAGGAGGGCAGCCTGGACCAGTCGGTGGTCGACGACATCGGATGGGCGGTCTTCCCCCGGGTCGATGCCGACACCGAGGCCGCGCCGCCGCTGGGCGGGATCAACCTCGGCGTGGGAGCCGACTCCGACCATGTGGACCTTGCCTACGAGGCGATCTCCTGCATCGTGCAGCCGGAGAACCAGACCGAGTACTTCGTCACCAACGGCAATGCGCCGGCGGTCCGTAGTGCCTTCGATGACCCGAGCGTGGCTCAGGACTTCCCGATGGCGACGACCATCCGGGAGTCGCTGGACATCGCCGCACCGCGGCCGCAGACCCCGTACTACAACGAGGTCTCCACCGGCATCCAGCAGACCTGGACCCCGCCGTCGGCCGTCGATCCGGCGAGCACCCCGGCGTCGTCGCAGCAGTTCATCACCGAGGTTCTCAGAGGGGAGCGCCTGCTGTGAGCACCACCACCGAAACCGCCCGGAAGCCGGTACGCGAGGCCCGCCCGGTCAAGAGCGACCGGGCGAAGGCCGAGTCCCGTCTGGGATGGCTGCTGGCCGGCCCGGCCTTCGTGATCATGCTGCTGGTGACGGCCTACCCGATCCTGCAGGCGGTCTACGACTCGCTGTTCAGCTACCGGCTGACCGCGCCCGATGATCGCCATTTCGTCGGGCTCGCCAACTACGGCGTGATCCTGACCGACTGGGTCTGGTGGCGGGACCTGTTGGTCACTTTGCTGGTCACCGTGGTGACGGTGGTGGTCGAACTGATCCTCGGCTTCGCGCTGGCCCTGGTGATGCACGGGGCGCTGAAGTCGATCCGCGGCATCCTGCGTACCGCGATCCTGGTGCCCTACGGAATCATCACCGTGGTCTCGGCCTTCGCCTGGTACTACGCCTTCGACATCAACTCCGGTTTCGTGAACCAATGGTTCTCCTGGGTGCCGGGAATCTCACCGGATCTGAACTGGTTCGCCCACTTCGAGACCTCGATCGCGGTGATCATCGCCTCCGAGATCTGGAAGACCACCCCCTTCATCTCCCTGCTGCTGCTCTCCGGTCTCGCCCAGGTGCCCGGTGAGCTGACCGAAGCCGCGAAGGTCGACGGCGCCACCCGCTGGGAGGTCATGCGGAAGGTCACCTTGCCCAACATGAAGGCCGCGATCATGGTCGCGGTGCTCTTCCGGGCACTCGATGCCTTCCGCATCTTCGACAACGTCTTCATCATGACCAACGGTGCGAACAGCACCGAGGTGCTGTCGCTGTTGGCCTACCGGACCTCGATCGGGCGGTTGGAGATCGGTATGGGCTCGGCCGTCTCGGTGCTGCTCTTCATCTGCGTGTTGTTGATCGCCTTCATCGCGATCAAGGTGTTCAAGGTCGATCTGGCCGGTACGAGGGGAGGCAACTGATGACCAGCACGAAGGTCAAGATCGGCTGGGCGGTGATCACCGTCGCGGTGCTGTTGTACGCGTTGTTCCCCGTGGCGTCGATCTTCGCCAACTCGTTCAAGTCCTCAGCGGACCTGGGTAATCCCAGTTTCCTCCCCGCCAGCGGCGGCACCTTGGCCAACTACGAGTTGATCCTCACCGGTGACGCCCAGGGCTTGTTCCTTACCGCCTTGCGGAACTCGATCGGCATCACCTTGATCGCGACCCTTATCGCGGTGGTGCTGGCGACCCTGTGTGCCTACGCGATCGCCCGGTTGGACTTCCCCGGCAAGCGGATCATCCTCACCACCGCACTCGCGGTGTCGATCTTCCCGGTGATCAGCATCGTCACGCCGTTGTTCAACCTGTGGCGGCTGATCGGTCTGTACGACACCTGGCTCGGGTTGATCATCCCGTACCTGTCGCTGACCCTGCCGATCTCCATCTGGACCCTGGCGGCGTTCTTCCAGCAGATCCCCTGGGAACTGGAGCAGGCCGCCCAGGTCGACGGAGCAACCACCTGGCAGGCCTTCCGGAAGGCGATCGTCCCGTTGGCGGCGCCCGGCGTCTTCACCACCGCCATCATCGCCTTCTTCATCGCCTGGAACGACTTCGTCTACGGGATCTCGCTGACCTCCACCGAGGCGGCGCGACCGGTCCCGGCCGCGTTGGCGTTCTTCACCGGCGCTTCCCAGTTCGAGGAACCGACCGGCGCCATCTCGGCCGCGGCCATCATCGTCACCATCCCTGTCGTGGTGTTGGTGTTGTTGTTCCAGCGACAGATCATCTCCGGCCTCACCCAGGGCGCCGTCAAGGGCTGAGTCGCCCACCGGGCTAGAAAGGATTGAGCAGTGGCATCGATCGAAATGAAGCACATCGTCAAGAGGTACGGTGACGGTTTCCCGGCGATCAACGACGTCAGCATCGACATCGCCGACGGCGAGTTCATCATCCTCGTGGGGCCGTCGGGCTCGGGCAAGTCGACCCTGTTGCGGATGATCGTCGGCCTGGAGGACATCACCTCCGGCGATATGTTCATCGGCGGCAAGCGGGTGAACGAGCTCGCTCCGCGTGACCGGAACCTGGCGATGGTGTTCCAGAACTATGCGCTCTACCCGCACCTGACCGTCTTCGAGAACATCGCCTTCCCGCTGCGGCTGGCGAAGAACAAGATGCCCGAGGAGAAGGTCAGAGAACTGGTCACCCGGGCGGCGAAGACCCTGGAGCTGACCGAGCACCTGGACCGGAAGCCGGGCAACCTGTCCGGTGGACAGCGGCAGCGCGTGGCGATGGGTCGGGCGATCGTCCGCGAGGCCGATGCCTTCCTCTTCGACGAACCGCTGTCGAACCTGGATGCCAAGCTGCGTGGACAGATGCGGACCGAGATCGCGCAGATGCAGCGCCGACTCGGCATCACCAGCGTCTACGTCACCCACGACCAGACCGAGGCGATGACCCTCGGCGACCGGGTGGCGGTGCTGAAGCACGGTGTGCTGCAGCAGGTCGCCTCACCGCGCGAGTTGTACGAGCAACCGATCAACCTGTTCGTGGCCGGCTTCATCGGCTCGCCGTCGATGAACTTCCTGCCGGCGACGATCGAGGGGAACATCGCCAAGACCCCGCTGGGTGACTGGGAGATCCCGGCGGACAAGGCCGCGAAGGCCGAGGGCAAGGGACTGTTGCTGCTCGGTGTCCGGCCGGAGGCGTTCGAGGATCTCAAGTTCGTCGACGAGGCGCTGCGGGATCGCGGGAGCACCTTCACCGCCGATATGACCCACACCGAGTGGTTGGGCAACGAGCAGTACGGCTACATCGAGTTCACCCCCGATGCCGAACTGACCGAGGTGTTGACCGAACTGGCCCAGGACCTCGACGCCGAGGAGATGAACACCCAGGTGGTGCTCTCGCTGGATTCGGCCAGCCGGCTCAAGGGTGGGCGCAACGGCGAGTTCTGGGTGGACACCCGACGGGTGCACCTGTTCGATCCGTCAACCGGGGAGAACCTCACCCGCGATGCCGAAGAGGGCGCTCGGTTGACCGCCGAGGCAGCCGAGGACCGCGCCGAGGAGATCGCCCAGGCCCAACAGCGGGACGAGGACAAGGCCGCCGGCTGAATCTGCGCCGAAAGTTGGCGGTGCACTGAGGACGGGTGGTCGGCTGAACTCGTTGGCTGGTGGTTCCGCCGCGCGTCGGATCCGGGTGGCTGGCTGAATCTGCGTCGAAGGTTGGCGCTGCAGTGAGACGGATGGTCGCCTGAACTCGTTGGCCGGCGGTTCCGCCCGCGCGTCGGATCCGGGCGGCTGGCTCAATCACTGCTGAAAGTTGGCGGGTGGGGAATAGTTCGTCCGACTTGCTCGTTGGAACCAGTGCTGGTGCGGAACGTGTCCCCGGGCCTCACCTATTGCCTTCGCGGAATACCGTTCGGCTGGAACCGCGTCGCGCCACTCGCCGAGAGGCGACGCTCGCACCAGTTCGGCTTGGCCCCGGCGACTCTCGAGTCGCCGGGGCTTTGGTCTGTCTCGACGCGGTCCTTGGCCGCTGCTCGTCTCATAGGCCGTCTTCCCCACACGACTCGAAGCCCGGAGTGCATGTTGATCGGCCTGGCTTCGCTGCCCGTCTCGCAGACTCCTGCACTGCCCGGAGGTCACCGCCGGCACAGCCGCAATGGGAACCCGTCTCTCGGTGTGGATGTGGAGCCGGTCGAACACCGCTGGCGTGGCTCCAGTCGGCCGATCTGCGGGTTTATGGGGCGGTTTTGGGTTCTCGAGCCACTGCAGCGGTGTTGGGGCGGGAAGACCCCGAAGAGTTCGAGGCTCCAGAGGGGTCGCGATCTCCAAGGCCTCAAGGACCCGAAGTCTCAAGGCGCGAAGGACGCCGAGGTCTCAAGGCGCCAAGGTCTCAAGGCGCCAAGGTCTCAAGGCGCCAAGGACCGGAAGTGCCGAAGGCCCAAGGCCAGACGGCTCAGGCGTTGTGCTGGTCTCGCCAGGCCACCCATTCGGCGAGCCCGTCGAGGTCATAGTCCGGGCCGCCGACACCGACGGTGAACAGTCGGGCACCGGCGCCGTGCAGGGCATCGGCCGTGTCGTCGGGCAGGCCGATCGGGTGGCCGTCGCGGCCGCGGCCGTTGACGCCGACAGACACCTCGATCTCGGCGAGATCGCGCCCGACGGCGTCGCAGTGTCCGGCGAGGACGCCGAGCTTGTGCTCCAGGGTCTCCAGATCGGCGAAGGTGTGCCAGATGTCGGCATGCTCGGCGACCAGCCGCAAGGTCTTCTTCTCCCCGCCGCCACCGATCAGCACCGGCACGTCACGGGTCGGCACCGGGTTCAGCTTCTGCAACCGGGACTCGATCCGCGGGAGTGCCTCGGACAGGTCGTTCAGCCGACCGCCGGCGGTGCCGAACTCGTAGCCGTACTCGGTGTAGTCACGCTCGAACCAACCCGAGCCGATGCCGAGGATCAGCCGGCCGTCGCTGATGTGGTCGACCGTCCGGGCCATGTCGGCGAGCAACTCGGGGTTGCGGTAGGAGTTGCAGGTGACCAGCGCGCCGAGCTCGACCCGCGAGGTCTGTTCTGCCCAGGCCGCCAGCATGGTCCAGCACTCGAAATGCTTGCCGTCGGGGTCGCCGTACAACGGGAAGAAATGATCCCAGTTGAAGACGATGTCGACCCCGATCTCCTCGGCCGCTGCGACGGCCTCCCGGATCGCGCCGTAGTCGGCCTGTTGGGGCTGGATCTGCACACCGATCCTGGTGGGGCGTTCGCTCATGGGTCGAGCCTACGACCTGGGTTCGGCCCTGGCGCGGGAGGGCGAGCCTGCGACCTGGGTTCGATCATGGCACCGGGAGGTCGAGCCTCCCAGCCTGGGTTATCGGTCATGGCGGCGGGAGGCCGCGCCCACGGCCCGTGTTCGGTCATGGCACGGGGAGGCCGAGCCCACGACCTGGCTCCGGCCGACCGCTGCGCCTGACCGAGCGCCAGACGGGGGCGAGTTCACCGGCGCGCATCAGCTCACTGCAGCGCTGCGCGTACCTTCGCGGCGACGACCTTGCCCTCGGCGCGTCCGTGCGCCTTCTCGTTCACCGCACGGACGATCTGGCCCATCTGCTTCATCCCGGGCTGCTCGCCGAGCTCGGCTGCGGCCGCCGACACCTCGGCCGCCACCAGGGCGTCCAGCTCGTCCTCGGACAGCGCGGCCGGCAGGTACCGACCGAGGATCTTGGCCTCGGCCAGCTCGGACTCCGCACTCTCGGTCCGGCCACCGGCGGTGAATCCCTCGGCTGCCTCGCGGCGCTTCTTCACCTCACTGCGGATGATCGCCAGTTCCTCGTCGCCGGTCAGCTCGCGCGGTGCGTCACCGGACACCTCCTCGGTGCCGATCGTCGCCAGCACCGACCGGAGCACCGTCGTCACCTGCTTGTCCCGCGCCTTCATCGCAGTCTTCAGGTCGTCGCGGATCTGGTCCTTGAGTTCTGCCATGGCCCCATCTTCGCAGAGGCAGCCATCGGTGCGCCTGCGGAAAACCGGCCGAACCGGGGGTTGTAGTCACCGGCGTAGGCCGCTGAGCTCTGCCTGCAGGTTGTGCCGGGCGGATTCCTCCCACAGTTCTCGTCCGCGGGCGGTGGCGAACAAGCGGTCCCGACCGAGCAGGTCCTCCAGCACCGCGGTCCGGCCACGGACGAACTGGGCGGGCGGGACATGGTGGTATTCCGCGCGCACACCTGCGGTGTACCCCGCGTACCGCTCCGGGTCGGCGGCCAGGATCGACAGGTCGGCGTCGTTCAGGACCATGCCGTCGGTGTCCTCACCGGCCGCTGCATGGGAGGCGGTCAGGCGTACCAACCGGGCGACCTCGGCGACCGGTCCCGAGGGAAGCAGCCCGCTCAGGCTCTGCTCGGCCAGTTGCGCCGAGGCCTCCTCGTCGGCCCCCGGTTCCCCTGCATAGACCGCGTCGTGGAACCAGACCGCCAACCGCAGCTCGCGCGAGGGATGTGGGGTCAGCAGGCTGATCGCGGCCAGCGCCTCGGCAAGGTGCTGCTGATCGCGATAGCGCCGACTCCTGGCCCCCCAGTCCGCCAACAGCCGATCCCGCAATCCGGGCGCTCCCAGGTCCAGCTCCTGCCAGGCATGGCGAAGTTCTTCGATCCGCCCGGCGCGCTCTCGGGCCACGGTCTGCTTCGTCCGTCGTAGCCCCGATGCCCGCAATCTCGTGACCAACTCCCGCGCCGAGACCGGTACGGCCCCGGCACCCAGCAACTGGTCGTACCACTGCTCGGCGACGTCGTAATGATCACGGTCGAAGGCTCGGGCCGGCAGTTGGCTGCGCAGGGCGAACTCGTGCAATTCCGCTCGCGAACGGTCCGACACCAGATGGGAGAACACCGTGCCATGGGCGGGCCAGGTCGGCGGATCGATCAAGATCATCGCGGGATCAGGCCGGTGGCAGGATCTCGGCCAGCTCGAAACCGACCGGCCGCTCCAGTTGATCGAAAGTGCAGGAGGCAGGGTCGCGGTCGGGTCGCCAGCGGACGAACTGCGCAGTGTGCCGGAAGCGGGTGCCCTCCATGTAGTCGTAGCGGGCCTCGACGACCAGCTCCGGGCTCAACGGTGTGAAACTCAGATCCTTGCCGTTGTTCCACCGACTGCCCTCCGACTTCCGCGGCGAACGGGCGCCCGATTCGGTCATCCCGCTGAGATACTCCTTCGCCCAGTTCCACGGATGATCATCGATCGGCACCACCAACGGCTGCAGCTCGGTGAACAGTTCCCTTCTCCGCGCCATCGGGAAGGACCCGATCACTCCCACGCTGGACAGGGTCCCGGTGTCGTCGTACAACCCCAGCAACAGCGATCCGATGGCCTCGGGGTCGGACTTGTAGACGCGGTATCCGGCCACCACACAATCGGCGGTACGTTCGTGTTTGATCTTGGTCATCACCCGCTTGTCCGGCTGGTACGTACCGTCGGGGGACTTGGCGATCAGCCCGTCCAGACCGGCACCCTCGAACTCGGTGAACCAGCGCTCGGCCAGTTCATGATCATCGGTGGCCGGGGTGATCCAGATCGGCGGCTTCGCCTCGGCGAGGACCTGTTCGAGCAGTTCACGTCGAACCGAGAACGGCTCCGAAGTCAGGTCGCGATCGCCCAGGGCCAGCAGGTCGAAGGCGACGAAGCCGGCCGGTGTTTCGGTGGCCAGTTTCCGTACCCGCGATTCGGCGGGATGGATCCGTTGCTGCAGGGCCTCGAAGTCGAGTCCGTCACGCTCGGGGTCGACGATCACGATCTCACCGTCGATGACCACCCGCTCGGGCAGGTTCGCCTTCAACGCCTCCACCAGTTCGGGGAAGTAGCGGGTCATCGGCCGCTCGTTGCGAGAACCGATCTCCACCTCCTCGCCGTCGCGGAAGATGATCGAACGAAAACCGTCCCACTTGGGTTCGTAGACCTGATCCGGCGGGATCCGCTTCTGCGGTTTGGCCAGCATCGGCTTCACCGGGGGCATCACGGGCAGGTCCATGGGCTCAATCTAACCGGCCCGCCCGACCGCCCTCAGGCGCCGGGTTCGGCTTCCTCCCGGGCGAAGCGTCGCGCCACCGCCTCGGCCACCTTCTCGTAGGCCTCCTGCGACTCCGGGCTCAGCCCCTGCCAGTCGAACATCCCGCCGGCCCGCAGACTCGGGTCGTACGGTACGAAGATCACCTCACCCACCCGGGGACCGAAACGGTCGAGGATCTCCTGGCGCCGGGCCGCCTGTTTGACCAGGTACTCCTCACGCAACTCGGCCAACCTGTCGGCATCGACGTTCGCCAGGTCCAGGGGCAGAGCCAACGGTTCGATCTGGGTGACCGGGACGATGGCATTGCGTACCAGCTCGGGATCGGCCTGGTCCTCCCACCAGTCCAGGGTCTCCCAGGCCAGTACCGCACCGTCATAGGCGGTTGTCGCCGGAACCACCAAGGTGTCGGTGTTCTGGTAGACCTCGGTCATCAGCGGCAGCGTCAGGTCGGTCCCGGTGTCGGTCAGGATCACACTGCGGAAGGTCTTCGCGATCCGGAGTGCGGTGCTGTACTCCTCGGCCGAGAATCCCTGTGCCTGCAGGGGATTGGACTCCGAGGCAAGCACCTCGAAGCGGCTCTCGGCCTGGGAGGTGAAGCGGCGGAAATCGGTCGCGGTGGTCACCTCGCCGGGCGTGGCGACCAGATCCCGTACCGTCAGCGAGGTCTCCTCACCCAGGCGGCCGGCCAGCGTGCCGCGGTGGGCGTTGCCGTCGATGGCCAGCACCAGATCCCGGCGGTGCAGCGCCATGGCCGTACCCAGTGCCAGCACCACGGTGGTCTTGGTGACCCCACCCTTGAGGGAGGAGACGGTCACCAGGTGATGCCGGACGGGGGTGTCGATCAGCTTGTGTCGTCGGGCCTTGACGGCCTCGACCTGCGCCCGTTTCTGTTCGGCCTCCTCGGCGGCGAGGCGTTCGACCCGCTCCCGCTCGGCGCGCTCGGCTGCCTCCTGATCGGCCCGCCGGGCCTCCTCCCGGGCGCGGGCCTCCTCCTCCCGGGCTCGGCGTTCGGCCTCCTCGGCCCGTCGGCCCCCGAAGAGTTTGCGTAGCCGCGCACCGATGCCCTGCGGTTGCTGCTGCTCCGGGGCGCTTCGCCCACCCGACTGGGAGAAGGGCGAGGAGGGTGTCGCTTCGCGGGGCTGCTGCGATGGGTTTGCCCACCCCTGCTGGGGACCGGCGGGCAGGAACGGTGGCGGGGCCTGCGGTCCGGTCCAGGGGCGATTCTCCGGAGCAGCACCGGCGCTGCCCGGATGGGGAGCCGGGGCCTGTGCGGTGTCGGGTCCGGGGCGGGAGAAACCGCCCGGTGCCGTACCGGCCTGGGGAGGTACGCCGTAGGGGCCGGGCTGTTGTCGCACGGCGGCCGGATCGGCGATGTGGGTGGCATCGGGGTCGAGCCGGCCCTCGGCCGCGGCGGCGTCGGCGGGCAGACCCCGGGCCGGCGATTCCGGACGTGACGGGGTCGGCTGGCTCGACGGATAGGAGTCCTGGGGCAGCACCGGCCAGGCCAGTCCACGCTGGGGCGTCGAACCGGGGCCGTCCGGCTGACCCGGGTCATCGCTCGGCCAGGAGCGCCGCGGGTGGGGGGAATCCGGCTCTGTCATCGCTTGGCTGCCTCCTTGAACTGGCCTTGAGATGTCTCCGACACCGTACTGGCAGGCCGTGTCGCCGCGACACCCACCACCAGGTTGTCAGTCGCCTCGAGGGGCCCACCGGCCGGAATCAACCCGGGGTCGGTGGTGTTGAACCGACATGAGCAAAGACCTGTCATTGTCGGTACTGGACCTGATGCCGGTACGTACCGGCCAGACCACCGCCGATTCGCTGGCCGCCAGTGTGGAGCTGGCACAGGCCGCCGACCGGCTCGGGTACACCCGCTACTGGGTCGCCGAGCACCACAACATGCCTGCAGTCGCCGCCACCAACCCGCCGGTGAGCATTGCGCTGCTCGCCGCACGGACCGAGCGGATCCGGGTCGGTTCGGGTGGCGTGATGTTGCCCAATCACACACCGCTGGTGATCGCTGAGCAGTTCGCGCTGCTGGAGGCCGCCTTCCCCGGCCGGATCGACCTGGGCATCGGCCGCGCGCCGGGCAGTGATCCGGTCACCAGTTACGCACTGCGCCAGGGCAGGGGCAACGATGCCGTGGCGGAGTTCGACGCCTACGTCAACGACATCATCGCCTGGCTCGAACCCGAAGGTGTCGAGCTCGGTGTCGGCGGCCGACGGTACGCACTGCGCGCGACGCCCGCCGCCACCTCGGCGCCGCCGGTGTGGCTGCTCGGGTCCTCGGACTACTCGGCGCGGCTGGCGGCCAAGCTGGGCCTGCCCTACGTCTTCGCCCACCACTTCGCCGGTGAGGGTACGGGCCAGGCCCTCGACCTGTACCGCTCGCTGTTCACTCCCGGGGTGACCAGTGCACCGCGTACCTTCCTGACCGTGAACGCAGTCGTCGCCAAGACCGAGGCCGAGGCGATCGCCCAGGCCCGGCCGAACCTGCTGTCGATGCTGGCCCTGCGGACCAATCAGCCGATGCGTCCCCAACTGAACATCGACGAGGCGTTGCAGACCCAGATCCCGCCGGCGCACCAGGTACTGGCCGATGCGATGTCGGACAAGTGGCTGATCGGTACCGCCGACCAGGTCGCTGGCAGGCTGCAGGAGCTGGCCGAGCGCTACGACGTCGACGAGGTGATGATCCACCCGGTGGCCGGTGCCGACGCCGCGACCGACCCGCGCCGGAGCCCGAACCGCGTGCAGACCCTGGAGCTGCTGGGTCAGGCGCTGCACCGGGAGACCGCAGCCACGCACTGACCAGGTGAGGCGTCAGCTTCCGAGGCGGACGTAGGACAAGGTGGCGCTGGTCAGATCGGTCCATCCGGTATCGGCCCGCAGCAGGCTCAGCGAGGCCGGTGGGTATCGCGAACCGACCGATCCCAGCAGAGCCGGATCCGAGTCGGCATCGGCCAGTTCGAGCACCAGACCGGGAATCCCGGGGGAGTGGCCGACCACCAGCAGTGCATCGCCGTCGGCGGTCGCGATCTCGGCGAGCAGTTCCTCGGGGCTCGCGCCGTAGATCGCATCACTGAAGGTCACCGGGCAGTCCGGTTCCAGTCCGGCCGTAGCGAGACCGGCAAGGGTCTGCCGGGTACGGGTGGCGGTCGAACACAACACCTGGTCGATCCGTGGCAGTCCCGGATCGGCCAGGGCCTGCCCCACCTCGGCGGCCTGCAGCCGGCCGCGCTCGGTCAGTGGCCGTTCGTGATCCAGCCCGCCAGGGGTGAAATCGGCCGCCTTCGCGTGCCGGAGCAGATACAGCGATCGCATCGCCCCAGCTTAGATTCCGCGCTCAGGCGACCGGTTCCAGCCCCCGTTTGCGCAACAACGGCCCCAGCTCCGGTTTCCGGCCGATCAACCGCTGGTGGGCGGCCAGTGGGTCGACACTGTCGCCGCGGGACAAGGTGGACTCGGCGAACCGGCGACCGCTCTCGACCTGCAGACCGCCGTTGGCGAGGAACCACTGCTCTGTCTCTGCGGCGAGTACCTCCGACCAGATGTAGGAGTAGTAACTGGCGGCGTACTGCCCGCCGAAGATGTGGTTGAAGTAGGTGCTGCGGTACCGCGGCGGAATCAGCGGATGAGCCAACCCGGCGGTCGCCAGCGCCGCCGCCTCGAAGGCCTCGACATCCTCGACCGCCGCGATCTCCTCGGTTCCCAGGCGGTGCCAGGCCAGGTCCAGTACGGCCGCAGCCAGGTATTCGATCGTGCTGTGGGCCGACTCCACCTCGACCGCCTCCCGGGCGGCCCGGGCCAACTCCGGCGAGATCGGCTCACCGGTCCGGTGATGCACCGCATAGTTGGCCAGGACCTCGGGATGGAAGGCCCACATCTCGTTCACCTGGGAGGGGAACTCGACGAAATCCGGGGGCACCGATGCACCGGACTGCGACGGGTACTCCACCGACGACAGCAGCCCGTGCACGCTGTGACCGAACTCGTGGAACAAGGTGATCAGATTGTCCACGCTCAGCAGCGACGGTTGCCCTGGCTCGGGTTTGTTCAGGTTGAGCACATTCACCACCACCGGGGTCTCGGCCAGTACCGAGGACTGGTCGACGAAGGTACTCATCCACGCTCCGCCGCGTTTCGAGCTGCGGGCGTGGAAGTCGCCGAGGAAGAGCGCGATGCTGTCTCCCGCGGTGTCGAAGACCTCCCAGACCCGGACATCGGGGTGATAACCGACCAGGTCGTCGCGTTCGACGAACTGCAATCCGTAGAGCTGCCCGGCGGCGAAGAAGATCCCGTGGGTGAGCACCCGTTCCAGTTCGCAGTACTCCTCGAATCGGTCGAGGTCGACTCCGGTCACCGACCCGCGCTGTCGTTCCAGCCAATAGGTGTAGTCGGAGGCCGCGATGACGGTTCCCGGGCTCACCGAGTCGGCATAGTCCTGTACCTGTTGCAGTTCGCGTTCGCCGGCCCGTACCGCCGCCGCTCCCAACCGGGTCAACAGCTCGTCGACGGCAGCAGGCGAGGGGGCGGTCTGTTCGGCGATCTCGTACGCGGCCGCATCGGCGTACCCGAGCAGCTCGGCCCGGCGCGCGCGCAGAGCGATGATCTCGGTGATCAATGCGCGGTTGTCGTGCTCCCCGTGCAGACAGCGGGTCACCGACGCCTCGAACACCCGTCGGCGAACGGCCGGATCGGTCAGTTCGGCCACCGCCGACTGGCTGCTGGGCAGTTCCATCGCGATCAACCAGCCCTGATCGTGGCCGGCCTCGACTGCGGCCTGTCTGGCCGCGGCCACCGCCGTCGCGCTGAGCCCGTCGAGTTCGGCTTCGTCGGTGATCAGCACCCCGGCGGTGTAGGCCTCGGCAAGTACGTTCTGCGGGAACTTGGTCGCCAACCAGGCCAGTCGGGCCGAGATCGTCCGCATCTCCTCCTGTGCCGAGGCATCCAGGCCGGCACCGGCGCGGATCGCGTCACGATGCTGCTTGTCCAGCAGCCGGAGTTGGGTCTCGGTCAGCCCGAGTTCGTCGCGGCGCTCGTACAGGGAATGGATCCGGGAGAACAACCGCGGGTCAAGGTTGATCGTGTCGGTGTGCTCGGCCAATGCCACGGCCAGGTCCCGGGCGATCGCATCGCGCTGGGGATTGGCGTCGGAGATCGCCAGGTTGGAGAAGATCCGACCCGCCCGGGCGAGTTTCTGGCCGGACAGTTCCAAGGCCTCGACGGTATTGGCGAAGGTCGGCGGTTCGGGGTCGGCGGCGATCTGGTCCACCTCGGCCAGGTGTTCGGCGATGGCTTGGGTGAAGGCCGGACGGAAGGCGTCGTCGGAGATCGCGGCGAAGTCCGGCAGGCCGTGTGGCAGCGAGCTGCGTTCGATCACGGCACGGATCGAGCCTGGGTCTGCGGTCGAGGTCTGGCCTGCGGTGGAGGTCGGCTCGGCGGGCTGGGTGGATGACATGACGGGCATCACTACTCCGGGTCGGGGCCTTCCATTCTGCCCCGCGGGATGATCGGCGTCATCAGCCGGCCGATCAGGCGAAGATGATCACGCCGAGCACCGAACCGGCCAGGGCGGCCAGCACACCACCACCGAGGTTCAGCACGATGTTGATCACCGCCAGTCGGTAGCGCCGATGGTGGAGCAGTCGGGCGGTGCCCAGGGAGAACGACGACCAGGTCGTCAGGACACCGATGAAACCGGTGGCCAGCAGGTAGTGGGCGTTCAGGTCCGCCCACCCGTGGAGTGCTCCGATGAGCAGGCTCCCGAGAAGGTTCGCGATCAACACCCCACGCGGCAGGACGTCGGGGTCGGCGGTGGCGAAGCGGTGCTCCAGCAGCGCCCGGCAGATCGCGCCGAGGGCCCCGAAGGTGGCCAACAACAGCGATTCGGTCATCGGCTCGCCTCGCGTACCCGGTCGGCGAGGAGCAGACCCAACAGCGCCAGCCCCGTGCCGAACACGACCTGTGCGCCGGCCAGCGCTAGGTCCGGCAATCCGGGCCCACCGGCGAGGACGACCGTCACCGCGGACAAGGTGGTGAACCCGCCCAGGAAACCCGTGCCCAGCAGCGGGATCGCCCACCGTTCACTGCTTGTGCCGGTGGCCAACCCGGCCAGCAGCCCGAGAGCGAAGGAGCCGGCGATGTTGATCGCGGTGATGACCGCGAAGGGGGAGCCGGCGAAGCCCAGGCCATCCCGGGCTAGAACGCCGAGAGCGCCACCGAGACCGACCAGAACCAGGGTTCTCCACGGCAGGGCCGGGCGGTCTTCGGTGGCGCTCATCGCGTGTCAGTAGAGGTTGACGTGCTTGTGCTCGAAGTGGGTGCCTTTGGCCCGTTCGAAGCTGGCCCGGATCTCCTCCTCGGCCTCCTTACGACCGGCGAAGGACGCACCCTCGACCGACTTGCCGGGCTCCAGGTCCTTGTAGACGGAGAAGAAGTGCTCGATCTCGCGCAGCGACAGATCGGGTACGTCCTCGAGCTCCTGCAGATGGTGGCGGCGGATGTCGGCCACCGGTACGCACAGCACCTTGTCGTCACCACCGGCCTCGTCGGTCATCTGGAACATGCCGATCGCGCGGCATTCGATCAGGCAACCGGGGAAGGTGGGCTCGGGGAGCAGGACCAAGGCGTCCAAGGGGTCGCCGTCCTCACCGAGGGTGCCTTCGATGAACCCGTAGTCGGAGGGGTACTGGGTGGAGGTGAACAGGGTCCGGTCCAGTCGGATCCGGCCGGTCTCGTGGTCCAACTCGTACTTGTTCTTGTGACCCTTGGGGATCTCGACCGTCACATCGAAGGTGAATGCCTTCGCCTGTTCGGACTCCGGGGTCCGGCTGGACTCGTACTCTTCTGTCACGCTTGGCCCTTTCTCTGCGGTGCCGTAGTGGACCGAGGGTAGCGTCAGTGGCGCCCCGGAGCAGAATGAGTTCGCCGTTCGAGCCTTCCGCTCGCCGTCGTCCGCGCCCGGTGGGCCGGACCGGTCTGCGATCATGGGCCGGTGTCGGGATCGCGAACCAGCCGGATCGGACCGGCCCTGCTCTGGGTGATCGGGCCGAGCCTGGCGCTGGTGCTGCTGGTCGGCTTGGGCACCGGCATCCTGCCCCGGCAGCTGCAGCAGACCGGTCGCGAGTGGGGAGCACTGCCGCCGGTGGCCGCCGCCACCCTGCCGCCGGGGGCCTTCACCCCGGCCGAACCGGTCGCACCGGCCGCCACCCCCGAACCGGTGTTGCCTGCGGCGGATTCCCCGACACCCGTGGACGCCGATCGGCTGGCGGAGCGGTTGGCCGATGCCGGCAGCACCGGTGGCGACGTCGCGACGGTGGTGATCGATCCGGCAACCGGCGACCAGGTCCAGGCCGAGAATGCCGAGCGGCCGATGATCCCGGCCTCGACGCTGAAGCTGCCGGTCTCGGCGGCCGCGCTGCAGGCCTTCGGCGCCGACCACCGGTTCAGCACCACGGTGGTGATGCCGACCGCCGAGCCGACCGCCCCTGAGGAGCCCGGGCAGCCCGAGGTGCCGCAGATCGTCCTGGTCGGCGGCGGCGACCCGTACCTGCTCGACCAGGGGCTGGGTGCCGATGGCGAACGGCCCGAGGAGGCCGCCGGCATCGACGAACTGGCCGAACTGACCGCCGGGGCGCTGGCCGCCGACGGGGTCACCGAGGTCGCGCTCGGCTTCGATGCCGGCCTGTTCGGCGGGCCGGACTGGAACGAGGACTGGCCGGAGAACTATCGCAGTCAGGTGACGCCGATCAGCGCCCTGTGGCTCGACGGCGGATTCGGCGCCGACCGTACCCGTCCGTCCGAACCGGCGCGCGAGGCTGCCGAGGTCTTCGCCGAGGCGCTGGCCGACCACGACATCGAGGTCACCGAGACCGGCCCGGCAACCGCCCCGGCAACCGCCCGGACGCTCGCGGAGGTGTCGTCGATGCCGCTGCGGCTGATCGTCGAGCGGGTGATCAGCCACTCCGACAACAACGCCGCCGAGGTGCTGCTGCGCCAGCTCGGCACCCTCGTCTCCGGTGACGGCTCCTTCGAGGCCGGGACCGCCCGGTTGCTGCAGGTGCTCGACGAACTGGGGCTCGACACCGATGGCGCCGAGTTGCGGGACGGTTCCGGTCTGTCGCGGGAGAACCGGTTGTCCACCGCCGCGGTGGTCGAGTCGATCGAACTGGGGGTGGTCGACGACAACTACCGTTCGCTGCTGACCGGGATGAGCGTCGCCGGCGCCGAGGGCACCCTGCGGCAGCGGTTCGTCGAACCCGGAACCGATCCCGGGCGGGGTGAGGTACGGGCGAAGACCGGCACCCTGCGGCAGGTCCATGCACTGGCCGGGTACGTGATCGACGACGACGGCGGACTGCTCGTGTTCGCCTTCGTGATCAACGGTGACGCCCCGGAGAACGACTACGAGAACCGGACCTGGTTGGAACGGATGGCAGCAGAACTTGCCGGCTGTGGGTGCCGCTGAACCCGGCTGGCTAGATTGGAGAAGGCGCAGGAGCGCCGGGACGAGCGAGGTGCGGCCGGCATGGATGTGAGCGTTGACCAGCGATTGGCCCGGGCGACCGCGCTGGCCCTGGTCCGACCGGGGCCGAAGCTCACCGCCGAAAAGGCGCGCGAGGTGGTGGCCGATCTGCGCAGCAGTGCCGAGCAGGCAGCCGACCATGTCGGCCGGATCACCGGGCTGCAGGTGCCGCCGGCAGACCCGGCGGTGGCGGTGATCGACCGGCCAAGCTGGATCCGCTCCAACCTGGCGATGATGGGCGAACTGCTGGCCGGACCGGCCGGAGCGTCTCGGCCCTCGGTGGCCGAACGCGCGTCGTCGGTGCAACTCGGGGCGATGATGGCCTTCCTGTCCGGGTCGGTGCTGGGCCAGTTCGATCCGTTCGGGGATCCCCAGCGGCTGTTGCTGGTCGCGCCGAACATCGTGTCGGTACAGCAGAAGCTCGGGCTGCGGGCACACGACTTCCGGCTCTGGGTCTGCCTGCACGAGGAGACCCATCGGGTGCAGTTCACCCATGCGCCGTGGCTGGCCGACCATCTGCGCGATCACCTGCGCAGTTTCCTCGACAATCTGCAGCCGGGCGGGATCTCCATGATCATCGGCGGTGCCGACTATCTGCAGCAGATCGCCCGCAACAGTGGTCAGGAGGAGGTGCTCGACCAGCTGGTGGCGACGATGTCGCTGCTGGAGGGGCACGCCGATGTGATCATGGACGAGGTCGGGCCCGCGGTGGTGCCGACGGTACGGACCA
The DNA here is from genome assembly GCF_004364645.1 of Naumannella halotolerans. Taxonomy (NCBI): domain Bacteria; kingdom Bacillati; phylum Actinomycetota; class Actinomycetes; order Propionibacteriales; family Propionibacteriaceae; genus Naumannella; species Naumannella halotolerans. Next base: position 149,295 of record NZ_SOAW01000003.1, read on the forward strand.
TCCGCCGCCGCTTCGACGCCCGCCGACAGGCCAAGGGGTTCGCCGCAGTGATCCGCAAGGTCTTCGGGCTGGATGCCAAGCTGCGCCAGTACACCGAGGGCGCGGCCTTCTGCCGGGCCGTGATGGCCGAGGTCGGGATGAGCGGCCTGAACCACATCTGGACCTCCCCGAACACCCTGCCCAATGCGGCCGAGATCGCCGAACCGACGTTGTGGCTGTCCCGGATGGGGAGTCTTCCCCGGGTCTGATCGGTCAGATCGGTGCCACACTGGGGCATGGCCTACCGTGCCCTCGGCCCCAACGCCCACGCCGTCACCAAGGCGGTACGAAATCTGCTCGCCGATGAGGACGAGGTGACCTCGGTGACGGTCGCCTGTTCGGGAGGCCCCGACTCCCTGGCACTGGCCGCGGCCACCGCCCAGCTGGTCGACGAACTGCGGATCGTGATCGTCGACCACGGTCTGCAACCCGGTTCGGACGAGGTGGCCGCCGGGGTACGCCGGCAGCTGCGGGCCTGGCAGGAGCGGCGCAGCCGTACCGAACCCGATGCCGAACAGCAGGTGCTGGAGATCCTGGTGGCGAAGGTCACCGTCGCCTCCGGTCCCGGCGGACCGGAGGCGTCGGCACGCAACGCCCGGTACAAGGTGCTGGACGATGTCGCCGCCGCCACCGGCGGGCTGGTGCTGTTGGGGCACACCCTGGACGACCAGGCCGAACAGGTGCTGCTGGGACTGACTCGCGGGTCGGGGGCGAGATCCCTGGCCGGGATGCCGGTCGCGCGCGGGCCGTACCGCCGTCCGCTGTTGGGGGTCCGGCGGGCCCAGACCGCGGCCGCCTGCGACGAGTTCGGTCTGCAACCGTGGTACGACCCGCACAACGACGATCCCCGTTTCACCCGGGTGCGGGTGCGTACCCGGGTGCTGCCGGTGCTGGAGGACCAGCTCGGTCCCGGGGTCGCCGAGGCACTGGCCCGCTCGGCCGAACAACTCGCCGTCGACGACGACCTGCTCTCGACCCGAGCCGGTGAGGTCGCCGACATCGACTTCCTGCCGGTGGCGCTGATCAGTCCCGAACATCCGGCGATCCGGCGGCGGATGATCCGCGCCTGGCTGATCCACCACGGGGCGAGCGACCTGTCGATGGCCAACATCGTGGCCGTGGAGCGGCTGGTCACCCACTGGTCGGGACAGCGTTTCGTGGAAGTCCCGGGTTTGAAGGTCGCCCGCTCTGGGGGAATCCTGCAGGTTGTGCCAGAGTGAGTTTTCGTGGATACCCCTGACATCGCCGGCGACATCGCCCACGAGCTCTACACCCCCGAGCAGATCGCCGACCGTCTCGCCGAGATCGCTGCCGAGATCGACTCCGACTACGCCGACACCGAGCCGCTGCTGGTGGGTGTGCTGAACGGCGCCGTGATGGTCATGGCCGACCTCGCCCGGGCACTGAAGTCGCACTGCCAGATGGACTGGATGGCGGTGTCGTCCTACGGATCGGGCACCCAGAGCTCCGGGGTCGTCCGGTTCCTGAAGGACCTCACCACCGACATCTCCGGTCGCGATGTGCTGGTCGTGGAGGACATCATCGACACCGGGCTGACGCTGTCGTACCTGGTGTCGAACCTGAAGTCCCGGGGGCCGAACAGCCTGGAGATCATGACCATGTTCCGCAAGCCGGAGGCGCTGCAGAACTCGGTCGAGGTGAAGTACGTCGGTTTCGACATCCCGAACGAGTTCGTCGTCGGCTACGGGCTGGACTACGACGGCCGGTACCGCAACTACCGCGGGTTGAGCACCCTGGATCCGAAGGTCTACTCGTAATAGTTGGTCGCCCTCCGGGCGACGGCCGGTCGCGCTTTCCGCCGTTCCTTCGTCGGCGCATCGAAGCGGTTGTCGGTGGCGCTGCCGCCGCCTGGGTGGCTTCGATGCGTCTCCTGCAGGATCGGCGACGCTCGACCGGGGTACGGATAGTTGGTCGCCCTCCGGGCGACGGCCGGTCGCGCTTTCCGCCGTTCCTTCGTCGGCGCATCGAAGCGGTTGTCGGTGGCGCTGCCGCCGCCTGGGTGGCTTCGATGCTTCTCCTGCAGGATCGGCGACGCTCGACCGGGGTACGGATAGTTGGTCGCCCTCCGGGCGACGGCCGGTCGCGCTTTCCGCCGTTCCTTCGTCGGCGCATCGAAGCGGTTGTCGGTCGCGCTGCCGCCGCCTGGGTGGCTTCGATGCTTCTCCTGCAGGATCGGCGACGCTCGACCGGGGTACGGGTGTGGGTTCTGGTCAATCTGTGTGTGTTGACGCGCACGAAGTGACCAGAGGTTGTGGGCCGAACCGCCTGCGGGACCGCCCGGCGTGGCCGGAGTTACCGTCGCGCCCTCCGAGGGGTACGGCTCGGCGGGTCGCGGCGAGCCAGTATCGCCACCTGCTGCGGCAATGCGGTACAGCTTGCCGGAGCCGGGTAGTCTCAGGGTGCTCGTATCCCATCGTCAAGGCACTCAATGAACTTTTCGAAGCTGTTCCGTGGACCGTTGCTGTGGATCCTGCTTGCCCTGCTCGCGCTGGTCGTCGTCTTCGACCTGGCCGGCCGGGCGACCGGATTCCAGGAGCAGCCCACCTCACAGGTGATCCAGCTGATCGACTCCGACGATCCGCTCGCCGAGGTCGAGCTGATCAACGAGGAGCAGGAGATCCGGGTGACGACCGCCGGCACCGAGCCGCAGAAGGTCAGCGCCCACTGGGTCGGGACCCAGTCCGACGGGATCGTCGAACGGCTCGAGCAACGGGTCGCCGACGGCTCGCTGACGACTTGGAGTGTCAGCAACCCCTCGCCCAACTTCTTCACCGCGGTGCTGCCGTGGCTGTTGCCGTTGCTGATCATCGGTCTGCTGTTCTTCTTCCTGATCAATTCCGTGCAGGGCGGCGGCAGCCGGGTGATGCAGTTCGGCAAGTCGAAGGCCAAGGTCGCCAACAAGGACACCCCGAAGTCGACCTTCGCCGATGTCGCCGGTGCCGACGAGGCGATCGAGGAACTGCAGGAGATCCGCGAGTTCCTCTCCGAACCGGCCAAGTTCCAGGCCGTCGGGGCGAAGATCCCCAAGGGGGTGCTGCTTTACGGTCCGCCCGGTACGGGCAAGACGCTGCTCGCCCGCGCCGTCGCCGGTGAGGCGAAAGTCCCCTTCTTCTCCATCTCCGGTTCCGACTTCGTGGAGATGTTCGTCGGTGTCGGTGCCTCCCGGGTTCGTGACCTGTTCGAACAGGCCAAGGAGAACGCCCCGGCGATCATCTTCGTCGACGAGATCGACGCCGTCGGTCGGCACCGCGGTGCCGGCATGGGCGGCGGACATGACGAGCGCGAACAGACCCTGAACCAGCTGCTGGTGGAGATGGACGGATTCGACGTCCGCGGTGGCGTGATCCTGATCGCCGCCACCAACCGTCCCGATGTACTGGACCCGGCGCTGCTGCGTCCGGGCCGGTTCGACCGGCAGATCGCCGTCGAGGCGCCCGACCTGGCCGGACGCACCCAGATCCTGCAGGTGCATGCCCAGGGCAAGCCGCTGGACGACAGCATCGACCTGACCTCGGTCGCCCGCCGGACGCCGGGGTTCACCGGTGCCGATCTGGCCAATGTGCTGAACGAGGCCGCCCTGCTGGCAGCCCGGTCGAACAAGCAGGTGATCACCGCCGAGTTCATGGACGAGGCGATCGACCGGGTGATCGCCGGACCGCAGAAGCGGACCCGGTTGATGAACGAGCGGGAGAAGCTGATCACCGCCTACCACGAGGGCGGCCATGCCCTGGTGGCGGCGGCGATGCCGGCCACCGACCCGGTGCAGAAGGTGACCATCCTTCCCCGTGGCCGGGCGCTCGGCTACACGATGGTGATGCCGGACAACGACAAGTACTCCAACACCCGCAACGAACTGCTCGACCAGCTCGCCTACATGATGGGTGGGCGGGCTGCTGAGGAACTCGTCTTCCACGACCCGACCACCGGCGCCGCCAACGACATCGAGAAGGCGACCAAGGTTGCCCGGGCGATGGTCACCGAGTACGGCATGACCGAGCGGCTGGGCGCGATCAAGCTCGGCTCCGGTGATTCCGAGCCGTTCCTCGGCCGGGACATGGGTGGCGGCGGTGGCCGCGACTACTCCGAGGAGATCGCCGCGATCGTCGACGACGAGGTCTCGACGCTGGTCAGCAATGCCCACAACGAGGCCTTCCAGGTGCTGGAGGCCAACCGGGACGTGCTGGATGAGCTGGTACGCCAGCTGTTCGAGAAGGAGACCCTGGACAAGGCGCAGGTGGCGAAGGTCTTCGAACCGCTGCGGCGTTGGCCGAAGCGGCCGGCCTGGACCGGTTCGGACGATCGCAAGCCCAGTGACCTGCCGCCGGTGGAGCCGCCGCCGAGCCCGAAGCAGCCGGAGGTCGAGCACGTACCGGCCGGTGCGCCGCTGCCCCCGGGACACCAGGCGGGCAATCCGCAGCCGCCGGCCCCGGGCGGGCATCCGGGCCCGACCTATCCCGCACCCGGCCAGCCGGGCCCCTACCCGGGCCCGAACGGCGGGCCGCAGGGGCCGAGCTACCACAACCCGTACCCGAACGGCCCGGACACCAACGGCCACGGCGGCCAGCCACCCACGTCACGCTGAACCGGGCTGTCGTCGCTGCCCAGAATGCCCGTCCCGCGGTTGGCGGACGGGCATTCTTGTATCAACGCTGCCGCCGGTGGCAGCCGCAGCTGTCTCGGTGTTCGATCTCGTTCGGCAGCCGGACCAACCGTCTCGGTGCGAGCGGGTCCTGCAATCGCCGGTACAGCAGCTGGAACGCCTGAGCGCCGACGGCGACAAAGGGTTGGGCCACGGCGGTCAGCGGCGAACTGAACACCTCCGCTCCCTCGAGATCGTCGAAGACGACCACCGCAATGTCGTCGGGTATGCGCAAACCGGCATCACGTACGGCGAGCAGGACCCCGATCGTCATCGCATTGTTGGCCGAGAACAGACCCGTCGGCGGGTCCGGGTGGCTCAGCAGGGTTTCGGTCGCCCGCCGTCCACCATCAACCGTCGACCGGCCGGAGACGATCAAGGACGGATCGACCGGGACCTGGGCATCGAGATGGGCCTCACGGTATCCGGCGATTCGCTCGGTGGTCGTCGAGATCCCATCCACGCCGGTGATCATGCCGATCCGCCGGTGGCCGATCTCCAACAGATGATCGACCAGTGCTCGGGAGGCACCTTGGCTCTCCGTGGTCACCTGATCGCAGCGCACGTCGTCGGTACGGTCGACCAGGACGAACGGCAGCTCGTGATGTCGAAGGATGGGCAGAGTCACGCTCTGCCAGTCCCTTGTCGGAGCGATGATCACGGCGTCGACCCGGTGACTGACCAAAGTGCGTACCGCCTCCTCCTCCCGGGCGGGATCGTCATGGCTGTCGCACAACAGGACCGCGAAACCGTTCCTACTCGCCTCGCTGTCGACTCCGTGGATGATCTCACCGCAGTAGGGGTTGGATGCGGCTGTCGTGACCAGGCCCACGGCCCGGTTCTTCGGCGCTGCCGCACGGGCCGGTCGACCCAGCTCGGAGAGGGCCTGTTCGACAGCACGCCGCGTTTGCGGGGCGACGAATCTGGTGCCATTGATGACATGCGAGACGGTGCTGATGGACACGCCGGCACGTTCGGCCAGATCGGCCAGCCGTGGCGCACTGCCTCGTGGAGCCATGGGTCCATTAGCGACCCTCCCTGCGGCTTGCGCAACCTTTGCGCAAACGGATGCCCCCCGGGGTTCACCGCAACTACTGTGACCGAAAACCGTCGCCCGACAGTGGGGTGACGACGCAACGGACAAGACAAGGGAGTCTTTCGGATGAAGCAATTCTCCAGGCCGGGACTGGCTGTGGTGGCTGCGGCCGCATCCTTGAGCATCGCGCTCACGGGATGCACCGAATCGAGAACAGTCGAATCCGCACCGGTCGGTGCAGACGGCGGGCCGGTGAAGATCGGTCTGGTGACCAAGACCGAGACGAATCCCTACTTCGTGAAGCTCCGGGAGGAGGCGACGGCGGCCGCCGAGGCCAATGGCAACGAGCTGATCGCGCTGTCGGGGAAGTTCGACGGCGACAACGATGGCCAGATCGCCGCGGTGGAGAACCTGGTGCAGCAAGGGGTATCGGGGATTCTGATCACTCCCTCGAATGCCACCGGGATCCTGGATGCGATCGAGAAGGCGGAGGCTGCCGGGATCGTGGTGATCGCCCTCGACACCGAGACCGACCCGGCCGATGTCGTCAGTGCCACCTACGCCACGGACAACACCGAGGCAGGTCGACTGCTCGGTGCGTACATCAAAGCTCGGCTCGGGGACACCCAGCCACAGATCCTGACCATGGACCTGGACCCGTCGGCCTCTGTCGGGGTTCAGCGCCGCACAGGTTTCCTGGAGGGCATGGGCGTGCCCGAGGACTCACCGGACATCCTCGGTAGCGCTATCACCCAGGGTGACCAGACCAAGGCCCAACAGGGAGCGGAGAACCTCCTGCAGCGAGTCGGCGAGCAGGTGAACGTGGTCTACAACATCAATGAGCCGGCCGCCCGTGGTTCGTATCAGGCACTGAAGGACCGCAACCTGACCGACCGGGTCTTGGTCGGTGCGATCGACGGCAGTTGCGAAGGCGTGCAGGATGTGGCCGATGGCGAGTTCGCGGCGACCGTGATGCAGTTCCCCAAGGAGATGGCCGTACAGGGGGTCGCCGCGGTGGAGACCTATGCCGCCACCGGTGAGAAGCCCTCCGGGTTCATCGACACCGGTGCCATGTTGATCACCGACGACCCGGTGGACGGCATGGAATCACAGGACACCGCCTGGGGCGCCGAGAACTGCTGGGGCTGACATATGTCTGCACCACTGGTGATCGAAAAGGATCGTTCCCTGGTCACGCGACTCAGTACGGTCTTCGCTCGCAATCCCGTCCTTGGGCCCGGGCTGACCCTGTTGGTCGCGGTGATCGTCTTCTCGGCAGCTACGACCACCTTCTTCAGCGCGGACAATTTCTCCCTGATCATCCAGCAGTCATTGGTCATCGGTACGCTGGCCCTGGGTCAGACCTTGATCATTCTGACAGCGGGCATCGATCTCGCCAACGCCGCGATCATGGTCTTCGGAACGCTGCTGATAACGAAACTCGCGACCGGTGGCTGGCCGAGTGCCGGTGCACTGGTGGCAGGAATGCTCGCCACCATGTTGGTGGGACTGCTGTCCGGGGCGCTGGTCACACGGCTTCGCCTCCCACCCTTCATCGTCACTTTGGGGATGCTTGCGGTGATGACCGCCGTTGCCAATATCTACTCCGAGGGGACCTCGTGGCCGGTACCCGACGGACTGCTGCAGGTGATGGGGACCACGCGCTATCTCTTCGGTCAGATCCCGGTGACGTTCGGCATGCTGTTCGCCGTCGTGTTGTACCTGGTGGTGGGGATCGTCCTCACCAGGACCGCCTGGGGCAGGCACGTCTATGCCGTGGGCAATGACGCCGAGGCTGCCCGGCTCACCGGTATCCGGGTCGGTAGGGTGCTGGTCTCGGTCTATGCGCTCGCCGGTCTGATCTACGGCTGCGCTGCGTGGATGGCGCTCGGCCGCACGCCCAGTGCGGATCCGAATGCGTACCAGACGGGCAACCTCGACGCGATCACTGCTGTCGTGATCGGCGGAACCAGTTTGTTCGGTGGTCGTGGTGGTGTGGCCGGGACCGCCATCGGTGCGCTGATCGTCGCGGTCCTGAGATCGGGATTGACCCAGATGGGTATCGACTCCAACTACCAGAACCTGGCCACGGGAGCCTTGGTGATCGCTGCGGTGGCAGTGGATCAGGCCACTCGCAGGAGGGCACGATGACGCAGAGGGAGACCATGGAAACGGTCAGGCCTGTTCTGATGGCGAGGGGCCTGGTGAAGAAGTACGGCCAGGTCACGGCGATGAAACAGGCGGATTTCGATCTGTACCCGGGTGAAGTCCTGGCTGTGGTCGGCGACAACGGCGCCGGCAAGTCGACCTTGATCAAGTCCTTGACCGGAGCGGTCAATCCGGATGCCGGCACGATCGAGCTGGACGGGACCAAGGTCCGGTTCACCGATCCGCGCCATGCCAGGGAGCATGGCATCGAGACCGTCTACCAGACCCTGGCGGTCGCGCCGAGCCTGGACATCGCGACGAACATGTTCCTCGGTCGAGAGCTGCGCCGCGACGGGCCACTGGGGTGGCTGCGGATACTCGATCGGAAGGCCATGAGAGTCGCGGCGGCCGAACAACTCGACGCCCTGGGGATCGCGACCATCCAGGACATGAAGCAGCCGGTCGAGACCTTGTCGGGTGGCCAACGTCAAGCCGTGGCGGTCGCACGGGCCGCGATGTTCGGGTCCAAGCTGGTGATCATGGACGAACCGACTGCTGCGTTGGGGGTGAGGGAGACCGCGCAGGTGCTCGAGTTGATCAAACGGATCTCCAATCGAGGGTTGCCGGTGGTGCTCATCAGTCATGACATGCCAGCGGTGTTCGAGGTCGCCGACCGGATCCATGTCCATCGGCTGGGCAGCAGGGCCGGGGTCGTCGATCCGAAGAAGATCACGATGAGCGACGTGGTCTCCTTCATCACCGGGGCCGAGGAGATCCCGGAGTCCGCACGAGCAGTTCGGTGAGATGAGCGGTTGAGTCAGCGCACCCGGTCCCACGGGGGATCTAGTGCCTGCCTCAGCCGAGCCCGAACTTCGGTGCCTCGATCGCCGGGCAGGTGTCCATCACCACGTCCAGCCCGGCCTCGGCGGCGCGTTGCGCGGCGGCGGAGTCGACCACCCCCAACTGCAACCAGACCGCCTTCGCGCCGACCTCGATCGCCTCGTCCACCACGGCCCCGGCCAGCTCGGAGTTGACGAAGACATCGACCACATCGATCGGGCCCGGTATGTCGGCCAGTGAGGCGTACCCGGTCTGTCCCTGCACGGTCTCGGCCTTCGGGTGGACCGGCACGATCTGCTTGCCCAGTCCTTGCAGGAACTCCGCGATCCGGTATGCGGTGCGCGCGCTGTTGTTCGACAGTCCGACCACGGCCCAGCGATCGGCATCGCGGAGCAGGCGTTCGATCACCGCCGGATCGTTGACGGAAGCGGACTCGGTCGGAGGTGCGGGAGCCATGGACCGAGTCTGCCACCGGCCGTGACCGCGGCCGGCCGTCTCACCCGCCTGACCCGTCGAGGGCCGCCGGGCCGGCGAAAGTACAGTGCACGGGTGAGCGCAGAATTCGATCATGACCGGGTCAAGGCGGCGGTGCGGGAACTGTTGTTCGGGATCGGTGAGGATCCCGATCGCGACGGCTTGCGGGACACCCCGGACCGGGTGGCACGCGCCTATGCCGAGATGTTCAGCGGGTTGCGGACCGATCCGGCCGAGGCGCTGTCGACGACCTTCGACCTCGGCCATGACGAACTGGTCCTGGTGACCGACATCGAGTTGTGGAGTGTCTGCGAACATCACCTGCTGCCGTTCACCGGCGTCGCCCATGTCGGTTACATCCCGGCCCCGGACGGGCGGATCACCGGATTGTCCAAACTGGCCCGGCTGGTCGACGTCTACGCCAAGCGCCCGCAGGTGCAGGAACGGCTGACCACCGAGGTCGCCAACGCCCTGGTGCACGGGTTGCAACCCCGGGGGGTGATCGTGGTGATGGAGGCCGAACACCTGTGCATGACCATGCGGGGGGTACGCAAACCCGGTGCGCAGACGATCACCAGCGCGGTACGCGGGCAGCTGCGCGATCCCACGACGCGGGCCGAGGCGCTGGCCCTGATCCGCGGGCGCCGGGGCGGCTGATCCCGCCGGTACGACGCCGGGACCGCTGCGGAATCAGCGGGCCCGGCATCGCAGGCCACCGCTCGAAAGCGGCCGGCGGGCGGTCAGCCGCGGATCGCCTGGATCGACAGGTCGATGTCCACCCGGTCACCGAGCAGCAACTTGTCGCCGTCCAGCGGCACGTTGAAGTCGACCCCGAAGTCGCGCTTGTTGATCTCGGTGGAGGCTGCGACACCGAGTCGGGTGGTGCCGAACCCGTCGACCTCGACCCCGAGCCACTCCGAGGTGAGCTCGACTTCGCGGGTGACGCCGTTGAGGGTCAGGTCCCCGATGATCGTGTAGTTGGTGTCCGCGCTCGCCTGCCGCCGCCCGCGAGCTGCCTGCACGATCTCGGTCGAGCGGAAGGTCATCAACGGTTCGGTCTGCTTGAAGAAGTCGGCCGAGCGCAGATGCGCGTCGCGCTGCTCGTTCTGCGTGGTCAGCGAGCCCAGCTGGATCGTCGCCTCGACCGAGGCCTGGGTGAAATCGGTCGAGGGAATGTGCACGGTGGCGGTGAAATCGGTGAAGGACCCGCGTACCCGGCTCATCAGGTGACGGATCGTGAACTCGACATCGGAGTGGGCGGTGTCCACCTGCCAGGTGCCGATCGCCCGGCTGCGCGGGTCATCGGAGTCGCCGGCCGGGACGTCACCGGTGGGCGCCGCCGGGGTGCCCGGTTTCGGATCGGCCGGTGCGACCTCGGGCTGCTCGGCGGTCGTCTGGGGTGTATCGGCGACCGCTGGTTGCTGCGATTCGGCCGGCTTGGTGAAACTGCTGGAACCGGTTGCCGTCGGAGTGGGGAGCTTGGGGTTCTCTGGTCGATCGGTCAACCTCACGGCCTCTCTGTTGCGAACCGGCGAGAACCGCACGGCCCTCGCCAGTAGTTTGACTGTCAAAGTAGGGTCTATCGATCGACAACGTCAACACGCTGGCTGATGTTGACATGACCCCGACAAGTTCGGGCGCCGGTCGCGCCGATCAGGGCAGAATGCCCGGGTGAGCCATCACCTGCTGACTCCCGGCCCCACCCGGGTCATGGGCATCGTCAATGTCACCCCGGACTCCTTCTCCGACGGTGGCCGCTGGTTCGATCACGCGGCGGCGATCGCGCACGCCCGCAGCCTGGTGGCCGACGGCGCATCCATCGTCGATGTCGGTGGTGAGTCCACCCGGCCCGGGGCCGAACGGGTCGACGCCGAGGAGGAACTGCGCCGGGTGAAGCCGGTGATCGCCGAGCTCGCCGCCGCCGGGATCGCGGTCTCGGTCGACACCACCCGGGCCGAGGTCGCCGCCGAGGCGGTGGCGGTCGGAGCGCAGCTCGTCAACGACGTCTCCGGCGGGCTGGCCGATCCGCAGATGCTGTCGGTGGTGGCCGATCTCGATGTGCCCTGGATCTGCATGCACTGGCGAGGTCATGCCACGCAGATGGTGCACAACGCCGTCTATGACGACGTGGTGAGCGAGGTACGCGATGAGCTCGCCGCCCGTCTGGAGGCCGCCATCGCAGCGGGGGTGGACGAGCAGCGGATCGTCCTCGATCCGGGTCTGGGCTTCGCCAAGACCGGTGAGCACAACTGGCAGCTGCTCGGCCGGATCGACGAGTTGCAGAGCCTGGGCCGGCCGATCCTCATCGGTGCCTCGCGCAAACGCTTCCTCGGTGACCTGCTGGCCGACCGCCGGCGACCGCGTCCGCCGGCGCAGCGCGACGCCGCGACGGCAGCGGTGACCGCGCTGGTGGCTGCCCGAGGAGTCTGGGGGGTACGGACGCATACGGCAGCAGAGCATCGGGATGCGATCGCGGTCGCCGATCAGGTCGTCGCCCACCGGTGAGGCTGAATCCGGGTGCGGGCTGAACCCGGGTGGGGTGTGGACGCCCTGCGGCGGTGCAGGCACCCTGGGCTAGGGTCGGCTCGGCAGTCCGACCGGGCTGCCCGGTCCCGAACGAGAGGGTGAGGAGCAGTATGGAGACCCCCGCCGATGCTGGCCCCCCGACGCCCACCGGCCCCGAACGGCCTGTCGGCGGTGACCGGATCGACCTGGTCGGCATCACCGGTTACGGCTACCACGGGTTCTATCCTGCCGAGCGTCGGCAGGGCCAGCGCTTCGTGGTCGATCTGCGGTGCTGGCTGGACCTGTCGCCGGCAGCGGCGACTGATGATCTGGCCGAGACCATCGACTACGCTGGCTTGGCGGCTGCCGTCGTTGGCGACATCGAGGGTGAGCCGGTGGACCTGCTGGAAACCCTGGCGACCAGGATCGCCGATCGGTGTCTTCACGATCGACGCGTTCGACAGGTCGCCGTGACCGTTCACAAACCGGATGTTCAGATGCCGGTGCCGGTAGCCGATGTTGCCGTCACGGTGCAAAGGAGTGCTGATCGATGACCAGTCCCAACCCGTTCGCTATCGACGCCGACACCCTCAGCGGGATGAAACCGATCCGGCAGGTGGTGCTCTGCCTGGGATCCAGCCTGGGGGACCGTCAGGCCAATCTCTCCGGCGCGATCAAGGCATTGGAGGACACCCCCGACCTGCGGGTCGTCGACATCTCCTCGGTGTACGAGACCTCCCCGGTGGGCGGTTCGGAGGGTGACCCGGACTTCCTGAACGTGGTCGTCATCGCCGACACCGCCATGCAGTCGCGGACCCTGCTGGAGCGCGGGATCGCGATCGAGGACGCCTTCGGCCGGACCCGCGAGGAGCGGAATGCGCCGCGGACCCTCGATGTCGACCTGATCGTGGTGGGCAACGAGGAACTGGACAGCGAGGACCTGACGATCCCGCATCCGCGGGCACATGAGCGCGCCTTCGTGCTGGTGCCGTGGCTGGAGATCGAGCCGGCCGGGACGATCCCCGGGCATGGCGCGATCGGTGACCTGCTCGCCGACCTCGACACCAGCGGTGTCGTCCGGCGCGACGACCTGGAGTTGGAGCACTGACCGAACCGCGTTCATCACAGCCTCCCGACCGGGGCCGACCCGATCCCGCGGGGACAGGTCTGCGGCTGACCCCGCCGATGCACCTGGTCGCCGCCGCGGCGGTCGGTGCAGTCGGTGCCTGGGCACTGGCCAGTCTGGTCGAGTTGCTCAGCGGCCTGCCGTTGCAGCTGACCTGGCCGGGGGCGGTGGTGCTGCTGGTGATCGGTGGTTGCATCTCCGCGATCGCCGCCGGGGCCTGGTTGCGGCTGCGCCGCGATCGGGTACGTACCGAGCCGGCTCGCGCGGTGGCACTGCTGGCGCTTGGCAAGGCGGCCGCCCTGGGTGGGGTACTGATGGCCGGTGGCTATCTGATGTTCGCCATGCTCTCGGTGCCCGATCTGGCCCTACCGGCTGCTCGGGATCGTGTGCTGCGTGCCTCGGTGGCGATGATCGGCGGACTGATCGTGATGGTCGCGGGCCTGGTGCTGGAACGCGCCTGCCGGGTGCCGGAGGACGGCGACGACGATGCCGAGGACCAGCCCGAGCTGTGAGCCCGGCTGTGGATCAGCCGTGAATGAACCCTCAGCATGATGTGCCACGCCGAGGAGATGCCACAGAATTCGGGGTATTCGGTCTACTGTGATGCTCGTGACCACACAGCGCAGAAACCTTCCCACACGCGTGCGGTGGACCGCCCAGATCGTCCTGGCAGTGGCAGCCGTCCTGGCCGTCGCCGCGGCGTTCGGTCAGGTCTGGATCGTCCGAGCCGGCGTCGCCATTGCGATCATCGGTGGTGTCGCCGCTCTGTGGGTGACGATTGTCCAAGCCCGCAAGGCCGCCCAGCAGGCTGCGGAGGAGAACCGCGAGCAGTTGCGCCGGGAGGCCTCCGCCCGGAGCGCGGAGCGGGCGCAGTCCCAGGATGTCCTCGACGTGCTGTCCCACTACAACGACGATCTCGCCGCGGTGAACGACCGCCTGGACGAGCAGCGTCGGCACGCCAACTCCGAGATCGTCGGTCTGAAGCGCCGGATCGCCGTCCTGCAGACCGAGGTGTCGACCTTGCGCGGTGACAATGCGGTGCTGCAGACCAAGCACGAGGATCGTCGGATCGAGATCGCCGAACTCACCGATCTGCTGGTGGCCAAGGAGCTCGAACTCGCCGAACTGCGGGGCGAGGAGCCCGAGGCGTCGGTGCTCGAGCTCGCCCGTTCGGCCGGCGACCCCGCCGCCGACGATCGTTGGTCGGCCGACACCGAACACCCGACCGTGGCCAACATGGCTGCCCTGAAGGCGGCCGAGCGGTCGGTCTCCGCGGAGCTGCCACAGGCCAAGGAGGCCTGAGCGCACAGTCGTACCTTCGACGCACAGGTCGGTTCGACCAGGGTCCCGGGAATTGTTCCGGGGCCCTGTTCGTTTTGCGTCACCGAAGGGTTCCCCACAGATTCTGCGAGTTTTCTCGGGGATCATTTGTCGGCGAACAATCCATATGGCACCATCAATCTCGGCAGAATTTCGAATTTCAGAAGGAGAATTCCGTGGCACAACGGGTTCAGATTATTCTTGAGGACGACCTGGACGGTTCTTCGGCGACGGAGACCATTCGCTTCGGACTTGACGGGGTCGACTACGAGATCGATCTGTCCGAGGACAATGCAGCAAAACTGCGCGACGGCCTGGCTCCGTGGGTCGCCCACGGCCGGCGGCTGGGTGGGCGCAAGCGCAGCGCGGGCAAGTCGGCGTCGACCTCGACGGCATCCAAGGCCGGCGACGTCCGGGCCTGGGCCCAGGCGCAGGGACTGGAGGTTTCGGCCCGCGGAAGGATCCCGGCCGAGATCCAGGAGGCCTACGACAAGGCGCACTGACTCCGGCGTAACTTTCACGACACCCGATCCCATTGCGGATCGGGTGTCGTGTCTTCGGCCTGCCGGCCGGTCGCGGTCGGGGTGGCCCTGAACCGCAACGGGTCTTCAGGTGAAGGAATTGCGCCGAGGGCGAACGCACGGATTCGGGGGAACACTTCGGCGCTGCAGAGCGCTGTCTAGACTGTTCCTACGCCGGGCCCCACGGACCGAGGGGGCTGTGGCAAAGATGAGGAGACCAGATGTTCGAGCGATTTACCGACCGAGCACGGCGAGTGGTCGTGCTGGCTCAAGACGAAGCTCGCATGCTCAACCACAACTACATCGGGACCGAACACATCCTGCTCGGTCTCATCCATGAAGGCGAAGGCGTCGCGGCAAAGGCCTTGGAGTCGCTCGGGATCTCGCTGGAAGCGGTACGGGAGAAGGTCGAGGAGATCATCGGCCACGGCCAGCAGAGCCCGACCGGTCACATTCCCTTCACCCCGCGGGCGAAGAAGGTGCTGGAGTACTCGTTGCGCGAGGCGCTGCAGCTGAACCACACCTACATCGGGACCGAGCACATCCTGCTGGGCCTGATCCGTGAGGGTGAGGGTGTCGCCGCCCAGGTGCTGGTGAAGCTCGGCGCCGACCTGAACCGGGTCCGCAGCCAGGTGCTGCAGTTGCTGTCCGGATTCCAGGGCGGCAAGTCCGAAGCCGGGTCCGGCCCGGTCGGTGCGGGAGTCGGCAGTGAGTCCAGCTCCACCCCGTCCAGCACCACCGTCCTCGACCAGTACGGGCGCAACCTGACCCAGGCCGCCCGGGAGTCCAAGCTGGACCCGGTGATCGGCCGGGAGACCGAGATCGAGCGCGTGATGACCGTGCTCAGCCGGCGTACCAAGAACAACCCGGTGCTGATCGGTGAGCCCGGTGTCGGCAAGACCGCCGTGGTCGAGGGCCTGTCGCAGGCGATCGTCCGCGGTGACGTGCCGGAGACGCTGCGGGACAAGCAGATCTACACCCTCGACCTTGGGGCGCTGGTGGCCGGATCGCGCTATCGCGGTGATTTCGAGGAGCGCCTGAAGAAGGTGCTGAAGGAGATCAAGACCCGCGGCGACATCGTGTTGTTCATCGACGAGATTCACACCTTGGTCGGTGCCGGTGCGGCCGAGGGCGCGATCGACGCGGCCTCGATCCTGAAGCCGATGCTGGCTCGCGGTGAGTTGCAGACGATCGGTGCGACCACCCTCGACGAGTACCGCAAGCACATCGAGAAGGATGCCGCGCTGGAGCGCCGTTTCCAGCCGATCCAGGTTGCCGAGCCGTCGATCGGGCACACGATCGACATCCTGCGCGGTCTGCGTGACCGGTACGAGGCCCACCACCGGGTGACCATCACCGACGAGGCCCTGGCCGCGGCGGCGAACATGGCCGATCGTTACATCCAGGACCGCTTCCTGCCGGACAAGGCGATCGACCTGATCGACGAGGCCGGCGCCCGGTTGCGGATCCGCCGGATGACCGCACCGCCGGACCTGCGCGAGTACGACGAGAAGATCGCGACGGTCCGGTTGGAGAAGGAAGCCGCGATCGATGCCCAGGACTTCGAGCGGGCAGCCTCGTTGCGTGACGACGAGAAGAAGCTGATCGGGGTACGCGAGGAGAAGGAGCGCGCCTGGCGCTCGGGTGACATGGATGTGGTCGCCGAGGTCGATGAGGAGATCATCGCCGAGGTGCTGTCCAGCGCCACCGGCATCCCGGTCTTCAAGCTGACCGAGGAGGAGTCGAGCCGGCTGCTGAACATGGAGTCCGAGCTCGGCAAGCGCTACATCGGTCAGGACGACGCGGTGAAGGCGCTGAGCCGTTCGATCCGGCGTACCCGTGCCGGGTTGAAGGACCCGAAGCGGCCCAGTGGCTCGTTCATCTTCGCCGGCCCGTCGGGTGTCGGAAAGACCGAGTTGACCAAGGCCTTGACCGAATTCCTGTTCGGTGACGAAGACGCCTTGATCACGCTGGACATGAGCGAATACTCCGAGAAGCACACCGCTTCGCGGTTGTTCGGTTCACCGCCCGGATATGTCGGGTACGAAGAGGGCGGCCAGCTCACCGAAAAGGTGCGCCGCAAGCCGTTCTCGGTGGTCTTGTTCGACGAGATCGAGAAGGCCCACCCGGATATCTTCAACTCGTTGCTGCAGATTCTGGACGAAGGTCGTCTGACCGACGCCCAGGGCCGTGCGGTCGATTTCAAGAACACGGTGATCGTGATGACCACCAACCTGGGTAGCCGTGACATCTCCAAGTCGGTGAATCTGGGCTTCTCGAAGGCCGGTGACGAGGAATCGGGCTACGAGAAGATGAAGGCGAAGGTCGCGGAGGAGCTGAAGACGCACTTCCGTCCCGAGTTCTTGAACCGGATCGACGAGATCGTGGTCTTCCACCAGCTCACGCAGGCCGACATCGAGCGGATCGTGGACCTGATGGTCGCCCAGGTCGAGGTCCGGTTGAAGGACCGCGACATGGGTATCGAGCTGACCCAGGCGGCGAAGGAACTGATCGCCAAGCGTGGATTCGATCCGGTGCTGGGGGCGCGGCCGTTGCGCCGTGCGATCCAGCGCGACATCGAGGACATCCTGGCCGAGAAGATCCTGTTCAACGAGCTGAAGTCGGGCGAGATCGTGTTGGTCGACGTCGCCGAGCCGGGAGCGGAGCATCCGTTCACCTTCACCGGTACGCCGCGGGCGGAACTGCCGGACACGCCTCCGGTGGAGCTCGAGGGCGGTCCGAGCGAGGACGGCGAGCAGACGGCCTGAGGTTCGTCACGGGTACGACAGCCTGCTGACGGCCCTGGAAAGAGCAGCGGCCCGGCTTCCCTTGGGGAGCCGGGCCGCTGCTCTATTCCCGCCCGTACCCCAAATTGTCGGAAGTTATGGTGACTTGCCGAAAGCTCAAGTCGCCATAACTTCCGACAATTTGGGAGTGAGGCGGGGCTGAGGGGGGGGAAGGGTCAGCTGTCCCGGTGCGCGGCTTGTCGTGCCGCCTCCCAGGCGCTGGAGACCATCTGGTCCAGGGTGTGGCGCATGTGCCAGTCCAGGTCGCGGGCGGCGAGTTCGCCGCTGGCGACGATCTGCGCCGGGTCGCCGGGGCGGCGGGGTGCGATCTCGGGGGTGAAGTCGATGCCGGTGGCGGTGGCCATGGCGGTCATGATCTGGCGTACCGAGGAGCCGGCGCCTGAACCGAGGTTGTAGACCGGTTCCAATGGTTCACCGGCGGCGAGCCGTTCGGCGGCGATCACATGGGAGTGCGCCAGATCGGCGACGTGGATGTAATCGCGGACGGCCGTACCGTCGGGGGTCGGGTAGTCGTCGCCGTTGATGATCGGTGTCTTCCCGGCCAGCAGTGCTTCGAACACCTTCGGGAACAGGTTGTGCGGGGAGGCGTCGAAGATCTCCGGGGTGCCGGAGCCCACCACGTTGAAGTAGCGCAACGAGGTGTGCTGCAGACCGGTCGCCCGGGCCTGGTCGGCCAGCAACCACTCACCGATCAGCTTCGACTCACCGTAGGGCGATTCCGGGCGGGTCGGGGTGGACTCGGTGACCAGATCGGTCTCCGGGGTGCCGAAGGTGGCAGCGGAGGACGAGAAGACGATCTTGTCCACACCGGCGTCCTGCATGGCCTGCAGCAGCACGACCGTACCGGTGACGTTCTGTTCGTAGGTGTGCAGTGGGCGTTCGACCGAGACCCCGGCGTACTTGAAACCGGCGACGTGGATCACGCCCTCGATCCGGTGCTCGGCGAAGAGCTGGTCGAGCGCTGCGCGGTCGGTGATCGAGGCGACGACCAACGGCACGTCCGACGGTACGAACTCACCGAACCCGCTGGAGAGGTCGTCGACCACCACCACCCCTTGTCCGGACTGCTGCAGGGCCCGTACCACGTGGGCGCCGATGTAGCCGGCGCCACCGGTGATCAGCCATTTCGGGGAGGTGGTCGATTCTGCACTCATGGGGTCCTCGTGGTCGGGTCGTGGCGCCCCGAATCGGCGCCAAGTCGATGCTACGGGGTTGGCTGGTGAGGCACACTCGGCGGGTGGATGTTTCGGACCAGATCGTCGAGCCGGTCGTCGAATGGTTCGACGAGGCGGCGCGCGACCTGCCCTGGCGGCGACCGGAGTGCTCGCCCTGGGGTGTGCTGGTCTCGGAGTTCATGCTCCAGCAGACCCCGGTCTCCCGGGTGCTCGAGCCGTGGCGACGATGGCTGGAACGCTGGCCGGTGCCGGCTGCCCTGGCCGCCGAGCCGGCCGGTGAGGCCATCCGGGCGTGGGGCAGGCTCGGCTACCCCCGGCGGGCGATGCGTCTGCACGCGGCCGCCGTCGCGATCACCGAACAGCATGACGGCCAGGTGCCTTCGGATCATCGACAACTCCTCGAGCTGCCCGGCGTCGGCAGCTACACGGCTGCGGCCATCGCCAGTTTCGCGTTCGGGCAGCGACAGGTCGTCCTGGACACCAATGTCCGCCGGGTACTCGGCCGGCTGCTGGACGGGACAGCACTGCCCGGCCCGACGCCGACCCGCGGTGAGTACGCCCGGGCCGAGGCACTGCTGCCGGACGAGCCGGCGCTGGCGGCCCGCTGGGCCGCGGCCTCGATGGAACTCGGAGCGCTCGTCTGCACCGCCAAGCGACCGGAATGCTCACGCTGTCCGGTGATCGAGATCTGTGCCTGGCATGCAGCGGGTACGCCGGACAACGCGGTCCCGCGACGTGGTCAGGGTTATGCCGGTACGGATCGGCAGTGTCGGGGAGCGATCCTGCGGGTTCTGCGGGAGTCGGAGGAACCGGTGAGCGCTGCGCAGATCGACCTGGCCTGGCCAGAACCGGTCCAGCGGGAGCGAGCCCTGCAGAGCCTCATCGCCGACGGACTGGTGGTGGCGACGAGTCTCGAGTACCGCTTGCCCTGATAGTGCTGCTACCGGCAGACAGTGGCGTTCGCCTGTGAAACGGTTAAGAGGCTGGTGTAACCTCGTTGGAGTTTGGGCCGAACCACCGACTGGACTGGGAGAGGCGTGACTGAACACAGCGCACGCGATGAGGTCGACGAGATTCTCGACGGCCTGGCGAACCCTGCTGTCCTGACTAGGAGTTCGGGAAAGAAGATCGGGTTCGCGATCATCTGCCTGTTCGCCTATGTCGGCCTGTGTGGCGGTCTGGTCGGACCGTGGTTCGCGGTGCTGATGCTGGCCATCGTGCCGATCGCCTTCGCCCTGATCACCTGGGCACGCCGGGCGTCGAAGGGCATCCGCAAACCCGGGCCGGCACAGTTCTCCCTGATCGCGGCCGGGGTGGCGATGCTGGGGTTGGGGTCCTGGATGGGACTCGGCCTCGGGCAGGCCGCAGAACAGCCGCCGATCGCGGCAATCCCGGCTCCGGTGTCGGTTTCCCCGACACCGAGCACACCGACCTCGACCCCGGCAGCGGTGGAGGTGCCGGTACCGACCCAGGAGCCCGAACCGACCTTCGAGCCGGAGCCGGAGCCGACGGTGAACAGCTCGGAGCAGCAGGGGTCGGGTACGAGCGGGTCCGGTGAGGGTGCGGCAGGGCAGAGCGATCAGGGCGCGGACCAGCCTGCGGCAGAACCGACGAAGGACCCGGAGCCGGAGCCGACGAAGAAGCCCGAATCGACCAAGAAGCCCGAGTCGACGAAGAAGCCCGAGTCGACGAAGAAGCCCGAACCGACGAAGGATCCGGAGCCGACGAAGGACCCGCAGCCGACGAACGACCCCGATCCCGAGCCCACCGGTACAGCCGAGCCGGGTCCGGGTGAGGAGCAACCGGGTGAGGATGTACCCGAGAACGGGTGAGTCTCTTCGTACAGGACGAGTGGGGCAACTGACTCGCCTGGATGTTGCTGAGGCCCAGGGGCCGACTGCGGTTTCGGAGACTCGACTGCCGACTCAGTGCAGAAGTTGCTTCACCGAGGTCGCGATCTCGGTGTAGATCTCCTCGGTGTAATGGAACGGGGCCAGACCCCACTGATGTCCCGGCCGGGCGATCATGCGCTGCCGCGGCCGCAGCATCGGCAATTCCGGGGCCAGGTCCATGATCACCCGCTGATAGCGAAAACTCGCCGCATTCGCATCCTGGGCGGTGAGTCCGAAACTCGCCGGGGTGGGCAGACCATTGGTCGTGACCGCCGCCCAGGGCACCTGTAGCATCACGGTCCGGCCCAGCAGTTCGCGAGCGGCCAGTGCATCGATCCAGCGTTCGGCGGCCTCGGCCCAGAGGGCGAAGTGTTGATCACTGCCGAACGGATGATGCGGCAGGTCTTCGGGATAGAAGTCGGCCCCGACACCTTCGATGGTACGGGTGAACCAACCGTCTCCGCCCGGGTGCACCCCGAGTCGCTCATCGGTCAGATCCCAAAGCAGCAGATCGATCTCGCCGGCCTTGTCGATCTGGGCCAGGGCATTGCCGGCCAGGTCACCGGTCAGCATCCGACGCTGGAATGCGCTGTCCAACTCATCGGCTGGGATGGTGTCGCTCGCAACCGGCCGCCCGATGCTGATCAGCGATTGTCGGGCGACATATTCGGCCAGCGAGAACTCCGGGCCGAGGAACTCGAAGCTGTCGCGGGAGACGCAGGAGCCCATGATGAAGACTCGGGTGCTCATTGCGGCCTCGACAATCCGTACTCGGCACGGGCGTCGTCGAGCAGGCCGGCTGCCTTCTCCGGCTTGTCCTGCGCGATGTTGTGCGCCCACCAGCGGTACTTCCGGGCCACCTCGACCGCCTCTCCGTCGGCGATCATCTCGCCGTTGTGCAACCAGATCGCGCGGGTGCAGGTCTCCTCGATCGTCTGCGCCGCGTGGGAGACGAGGAAGATCGTGCCGGCGCTCTCCCGCAACCGCTGGATCACCTTCTCGCTCCGGCTGGCGAATGCTGCGTCGCCGGTGCCGAGAGCCTCGTCGATCAACAGGATATGGGGGTTGTAGGCGGCGGCGATCGAGAAGCGGAGTCGGGCGGCCATGCCGGAGGAATAGGTACCCATGGGGCGTTTGATGGCTGGGCCCAGACCGGCCAGCGCGGCGATGCCTGGCATCAGGGCATCCACTTCCGCCTTGGTCTTGCCCAGGGAGAGAAGCCCGAGCCGGATGTTGCCTTCGCCGCTGAGCGAGCCGATCAACGCGGCGTTCACGCCGAGCAGAACCGGGGTGGAGGTGGCCCGGACCTCACCCCGGGTCGGAGGCTCGACACCGGCGATGATCCGCAGCAGGGTGCTCTTGCCCGAGCCGTTCTGGCCGACGATGCCGATCTGTTCGCCTACATGGGCGCTGAACGACACCCCTTTGACCGCGGGCACCGTGGTCTTCGGCGCGATGCCGAATATCCGACCGATCTTGGCCTTGGCGCGGTGAGCCGGCGAAACCTGCGAAATGGAGCTGGTGTCGGTGGTGTACTCGACGGCGATGTTGTCCACCTCCACTGTGACCTCACTGTGTGGTGCGTCCATAACTCACCTCTCCCCGCCAGAAGTAGATGAACCCGAACACCAGTCCGCCGACGGCATACGCGGTGAGGATCAACCAGGATCTCGCCTCGGGAAGGGTGTCGTAGATCAACAGATCACGGCTGATGTCGAGAACGTGATAGATCGGGTTGACGTCCAACACGATGTCACCACCGGGCAGTGATCGGATCCGTTCGTCCGGGAAGATCACGCAAGAGGCGTACAGCAGGAGTCGGGATCCGATCGAAATGGCTTTGCCGAGGTCCGGGTAGGCATCGGTCAGCCGGGCCAGGTAAAACGCGATCCCCAAATTGAGCATGAACTGCAGCGCAAGCACGACCGGGAACAGCAGCCAGGTTGCCGTGGGCAGCGCGTGCGGGGGTTTCACCATGATGATGCTGAGCATCACGACGATCACCGGCACGGAATTGAGGAAGCTACGGACGACGAGGGCCAGCGGCAGTGCCGCGCGGGGGAAGGCGAAAGCACGGATCAGACCCTTGTTGGCCCGGATGATGCCGGTGCCCTGCCCGATGGCTGCGCGAGTGCTGGCGAAGAGGAAGACACCGATCAGCAGGTAGGCGATGTAGTTCGGGACCCGATCGCCGACGTCGAGGACGATCTGGAAGATCAGGAAGTAGATGGCGGCGTCGAGCAGCGGATTCAGTACCAGCCACATGTTGCCGAGGACCATTCCGCGGTTCGCGGTCATCGCCTGGGCACGTGCCTGGGCCAACGCGAACGGCCAGCGTTTGGCCAGCTGGTTGATGTAGACCCCGAGTGGCGGACGCCCGCCGATCGGCAGCAGCGCCGGTTTCGGCCCGGCAGCCCGTCGTGGATCGCCGGACCGGCGGCCGGCCCTGGCCTCAGCCTCTGCCATGTCGATCCACGATAGTTCGGTACAACTCCTCGTACTGCCCGGCCGCGCGCTGCCAGGTCCGGGTGCGGGCCTGTTTCCGTCCCACGTCACCATAGCGTTCCCGCAGTGCCGGGTCCGACAGCTCGGCCAGACACGCACTCAGTGCGGCCGGGTCGCCGGCCGGGCTGAGCAGGCCCGCGTCGCCGACGATCTCGGCGAGCGCCGGCAGATCGCTGGCGACGACGGGCCGCCGCATGGCCATCGCCTCCAGCGGTTTGACCGGGGTGACCAGACGACAGACCTCGGTGTTCCTGCGCGGTACGGCGAAGACATCCAGTGCCTCGTACCACCCGGCGGCCTCGGACGGAGGTACGCGGCCGGGCAGCAGCACGTACCCGTCCAATCCCAGGCGTTCGACCTGGGCGACCAACTGCGGTCGGGCGACCCCGTCGCCGACGATCGCGCAGCGGACGTCGACGCCGGCTCGGCGGGCCAGCGCTACGGCGTCGATCAGGGTGTCCAGGCCCTCGTAGTCGACCACCGAGGTGACCGATCCGACCCACAGGCCTTCGCGGGGCAATCCGAGGGAGGCACGGGCCTCGGCGGGGCTGACCCGGGCACGCTCGAACACCGCCGAGTCGACCGCATTGGGGATCGTCCGGATTCGTTCGTCGGGTACGCCGCGAGCGACCATCTCGGCACGTTGCACCTCCGACAGCACGACGACGGCGTCGGCGGCCCGGGCCAGTTCGGCCTCCTTCGCCCGGAGCAGCCGGACCCGTTCGCTCTCGGCAGCCGCGGCTTGCTGCTCTGCTGGACGCGAGGCTAGCCAGGTGAGCTCGAGCAGGCCGCGCATCTCGTACACCCAGGGCAGATCGCAGGCACGTGCGACGCTGTCGGTGACGACGGCGTTCGTCCAGTCGGTGGTGGTGTGCAGCAGCTGCGGCCGGTGGGTGTCGACCAGCGACACCAGTGCCTGCGCCTGGGCAGACAGTCGCCGATCCAGCGCGGCCGGCAGGGACCGCGCCGGCAGGCGGTGGTAGTGGACGCGATCCAGGGTCCAGGCGGTGGCGGTGCCGATCAGGCCGACGGTCGCCGGATAACCGATCCGGGTGACCGCATCGACCCGGCGGCCGGCGGTGGCAACGGCGCCCAGGGTGTGCTGGGTACGCATGGTGTAACCGCTTTGGGTGTAGGGGCGGGCGTTGGTGATCACTGCCAGCACACCGTCACCGCGAGCCACCACCGGTGTGCGCGGCAGTGGTCGCAGTCGGGCGCCGGGCTGCATCAGCGCCTGCTCCGACCACAGGCGCGCCCGCAACCGGCTGCGCGGATGGTCGCTCAGCAGGCCGACTGCCTCGGACAGCTCACCTGCCTGCCAGGCGGCCCGGGCACGGGCGCGTTCCGACGAACCCGGCGGGAGCCGGAGTCCCAGCTGCACCGACAGCAGTTCGTACAGTTCGCGCCGCAGCCGGTCCGCCGGCGCCGGTGTGGCTTCCAGCAGTCGGCGAGCCAGCGCCGGCTGGTCCTGAATGAATGCGACCAAGGCACCGAGCAGGCCTCGCCGTGGGCCACCGACACCCCGGAGGCGGGGAAGAACCCGGCGGGCACCTTGGACCAGCAGGTTCAGCGGATCCTCCAGCGCCATCCGTCCGGCCGTCCGCGCCAGCAACGCCAGATCGATGCCGTAGCGCCGTGCACGGTTCACCGGGCAGCCCGGTGATGCAGCAACTCGAGTTCGTCCAGATAGCGTTCGGCCAGCTCGTCGGGGTCGGCGTTCTCCCGCACCCAGGCAGCGCCGAGGTCGGTTTCGGTCCGCAGCAGTGAGCGGTCGTTGGCCATCCGGGTCCACAGTGCTGCCAGGGCTTCGGGGTTCTCCGGAGGTACGGCATGCCCGGCCTTGGCGTGCTCGACGATGGTGGCGGACTCACCCGGTGCGGTGACGGTGATGTGACGCCCGCTGGTCAGCGCTTCGTACAGCTTCGAGGGCACCGACCACTCCATCGGCTGCCAGGCCCGCAGGGTGACCAGCACCGAGTCGGCCCAATCGTAGAGGGCGGGGACCTCGTCCACCCCGACCCGGTCGAAGATCTCGGCCGGCTGGCCCAGGCGGGAGTTGAACGAGCGCATGGCCTCGGCCTCGGCACCCACACCGACCAACCGCAGCCGGACCGGGACACCTTCCTGATGGCACAACGACGCCGCCCGGATGGCGGTGGCGAGGTGTTGTGCCCGGCCGAAGTTGCCGACGTAGAGCACGTGCAGCGCGCCACCGGGTCGGGCCGGTGGGAGCGGCAGTGGTTCGGAGATGGCCATGCTGGTGTTCCGGATCACGACGACTCGTCGCATCCGGCGTCGGCGCAGCACTCGCGCCCAGCTCTCGGTGGTGGTGACGACCAGCCCGGCGCGGCGCTGCAGGGCGGTGTAGGCCGCTTCGGCGACGGGCACGATCCGCCGCATCACCCGGCGCACCAGCTGACCGGCCCGCGGACGGCGGCGGGCCGTACCGGTGTCGCCCCACTGCTCCCACTCACCGAGCAGATCGGGCCAGGCGTCGCGGATCTCGGCGACCGTCGGGGTACGGGTACGCAGCCCGAGCGCGATCGCCACCGGCAGCGTGGGCAGCGACGGTACGGTGCCGATGATCACGTCCGCCTTGCCGCAGCCGCGCCCGGCACGGTAGGCCGCGGCAGCGGTCAGCAGTTCGTTGACCAGCCGGCGTCGCAACTGCACACCGGAGACCCGGGCGGCGGTCTCGTGCACCCGAACTCCGGGGCCTGCGCGGACGACGCTCTCCTCGGTGTCCTCACCATCGGCGCGCCATCGGGGCACGACCACATCCACTTCATGTCCACGCTCGGCGAAGGCCTTGGTGAGCCAACCCCAGCGGTAGGCATGGGGGCCGCCTTCGGGCGGAAAGTGCTGGGTGAGCACAAGAATCCGCATGGTGGTGGCGATTCCTCCTGGGGCAGGACGCGGTGGTCTGGACGGGCCGTACCCGGGCGTCGGGAGCTGATTCAGACCGCACCCTACCGACTTTGCCGGCCGCCGGTGTCCTCTGTCCGACAACACTGCCGCTCGACTGCTGCCGCCTGCGCCGAAACCCTGGAGGTGGCTAAGGTTCATCCGTTCACAGGCCGCGATCGCCGAAGGAGACCGGGTTGAGCATCAAGCGGTACGGCATCGCGTTCGGGATCATCGCCGTCATCTTGGTCGTACCCGTCCTGCTCGCGGCGGTGACGGCGTTGACCTATCTGCAGGCGCTGGTGATCCAGCTCGCCCTGCTCGCCGCGGCAGGTGCGGCAGGCATCGCAGTCGTCGTGGTGGTACGGGCGTCGTTGGCACGTACCGAGCGGCGTCTCTCCCGGGCGGTGAAGCAGACCACCGAGGTGGTACAGAAGGCCCGGGGTGACCAGTCCCGGCACGAGTACCACCAGGAACTGGCACTGGAGCGGATCGAGGATCTGGCCGATTCCGCCCGGGCCGCGGCCTATGGGGCGTTGAGCATCAGCGGGGCCGCCGGCAGGGCAGGCCTGCCTGATGCCCCACGGGTGCTCTTCGTCACCAGCAATGGCAGCGGGATGGGGCACATCGCTCGCTGTTCGGCAGTGGTACGAGCTGCCGACGGCGTTTTCGAATCCCGGATCGTTTCGCTGTCGACCGCCGCACTGACCGTCCGGGCTGCCGGCTGGCCGGTCACCTACCACCCGAGCCAGAAGGCGCTGGACAGCCCGGCGAAACAGTGGAACACCCGCTTCGCGCGGTTCCTCTACGGTGAGCTGGCCCGATGGCCGGCCGATGTCATCGTCTTCGACGGTACTTGGATGTACCTGGCAGTACGAGACGTGGTGCGGGTCACCGGGATCCCGTTCGTCTGGTTGCGTCGCGGCCTTTGGCAGGAGTCGGTCGATCTGGCGAAGTACAGCGAGTTCGAACGGCTCACCGATGCCCTGGTCATCCCGGGAGATGTCGCCGGGACGGGGGCAGAACCCTCGCCGGAGTCGGCCGAGCTGGTGGAGGTCGATCCGATCTCACTCGCCTCGCAGACATTCGCCCTGCCCCGGGAGGAGGCGTTGGCTGCCCTCGGGCTCGATCCGGCATCCCGGCATGTGTTGGTCCAGCTCGCCGGCGGAAACAGCGACGGTCCGGCAGAACAGGAACGGGCGGCGATCGATTCCGTGCTCAGGAACGGTTTCGTCCCGGTGTTCGTACGTTCCCCGATCGGCTATGACCATGAAGGAGAAGGTGGTCGCTTCCCGGTGATCAACAATGTCTTCCCACTGGTCGACTACGCCGCTGCCTGGGAGTTCACCGTGACCAAGGCCGGTTACAACTCGGTGCACGAGAACCTGCACACGATCACACCCGGCATCTATGTGCCTTCCGAGGCGACGATGACCGATGATCAAGTACTGCGGGCTGAGCGAGTGGCTGCGCAAGGGGTCGGGATCAGCGCGCGTACCGCCGAAGAGGTGGCGGCGGCGGTCGATCGGATGAGCGACGACCTGGTCCGGGCCCGGATGCGCGCGCAGATCGAGAATGCGGGACCGGGCAATGGGGCCGCCCAAGCCGCCGGTGCCCTGGCCGACATCGCAATCCGGCACAACGCCGGGGAAAGCGGGGACCGCTCGTGGGGCTGAGCGAATGGCGCCGCCAGTTGTGGCACCTTCGGCATGGTGGGTTACGTCAGTTGCGGACCTATCGTCGTCGCCGGGAGATCATCGGTGACGACCTGTTCGACGATGTCGACGGTCGGCTGACGTTCCGGCCGTGGGAGTTCCCCGATCGGCCACCGGTGCGTGATCTTCGGGTGGCCGTGATCGCCGACGACTTCACCCGGTTGGCACTGGGGTATGAGTGGCAGCAGCTCGAGGTCACCCCTGATGATTGGCGGGGTCGGCTCCTCGACGGCCAGGGCCGACCGCAGGTCGACCTGCTGTTCGTCGAATCGGCCTGGCACGGCAACGATGACGCCTGGCAGTACCACCTGACAGGATCGAGCGCGCCTCGCCCGGCCCTGGTGGAGCTGGTCACCGGGATGCGGGAGGCAGGTGTGCCGACCGTCTTCTGGAACAAGGAGGATCCGGCGCACTATGCCGATTTCCTGGACACCGCGCGGCTCTTCGACCAGGTGTTCACCACCGATGTGAACAAGCTCGACGACTACCGCCGGGATCTCGATCATGATCGAGTAGGAGTGTTGCCCTTCGCGGTGCAGCCGGTGATTCACAACCCGATTCGACCGCGCCGCGGACATGCCGCCCGCGACATCGGTTTCGGCGGGATGTACTTCGCGCACAAGTATCCCGAGCGGCGCGCGCAGATGGATCTGCTGCTCGGCGCCGCCGATCGGGTCAGTGCGCGGATGGAGCACGGGCTGGAGATCTTCTCCCGCTACCTCGGCCACGACGAGCGATACCAATTCCCGGCACCACTGGACCAGCGCGTGGTCGGCTCGCTCGACTATCGGCAGATGCTCACCGCGTACCGCGCGTACAAGGTGTTCCTGAACGTGAACTCGGTGGTCGATTCACCGTCGATGTGTGCCCGGCGGGTGTTCGAGATCTCGGCCTGCGGGACTCCGGTGGTCTCGACCCCTTCGCCGGCGATCAGTGAGTTCTTCCCCGCCGACGAGGTGGTGCAGGTCGAGGAGTCGACCGAGGCCGAGCTGGCGCTGCGGGCGCTGGTCCGCAGTCCGGAGTTGCGGGATCGGATGGTGCACAAGGCTCAGCGCCACATCTGGTCCGAGCACACCTATGGTCACCGGGTGGAGCAGGTACTGGGCTCGGTGGGCCTGCCGGGCAGTGAGGCGGCGTTGCCGACGGTCTCGGCACTGGTCTCGACCATCCGGCCACAGCAGTTGGACCACATCCTGCGCACGGTGGCCGGGTTCACCGGTGTGCAGGTGCAACTGTGTCTGCTCACCCATGGACATACCGCGCCGGACGATCTGCACGAGCGGGCAGCCGCGCTCGGGGTCACCGATCTGAAGGTCGTCGAAGCCCCGGCGGAGAGGACCCTCGGGGAGTGTCTGAACCAACTGGTGGCGATGGCTGACGGCGAGGTGCTGACCAAGATCGACGACGACGACGAGTACGGGGCGAACTATCTGCTCGACCTGTTGTACGCGATTCGGTACTCCGGGGCCGAGGTGGTCGGGAAACAGGCGCACTACGTCCGCCTCGGCGAGTCGGGGACGACGGCGATCCGGTTCGGTGATCGGGAGCACCGGTTCACCGACTTCGTGATGGGGCCGACCCTGACCGCGCGGGCCGAGGTCTTCCGGGCACACCCCTTCGAATCACGCTCGACAGGCGAGGACACCGCGTTCCTGCGGGATGTGGCCGACGCGGGTGGTCGGATCTACGCGGCAGACCGATTCAACTTCGTGCAGCAGCGCGGCGAGGGTGGGCACACCTGGCAGGCCGCAGATGTGGAACTGTTGGCCTCTGCCACGGTGGTCAGTGGCGACCCGCTGGCCTAGACCTCGGGCGACCTATCCGGTGCGTACCCGAATTCGTGCATCAGTTGCGTCCGATTGTCGAAGATTCCGCGGTCGATCAACAGGTTTCCCAACCGCTCCCGGTCGGCATCGGCCAGTCGTGGCCACCGCCTGCGATGGACGCCGATGAAGATCGTCTTCTGGGCAGACATCCTGGCGAGAGCCTTGTCGAGACCCGCGCGGGTGTCAGGGCCGACGGTGTAGAGCGTGGCCGAGGAGACATGGTGGGAGAAACGGTAACGGTCCTCAATCAGTCCGTGCGCCGCGCAGTATCCGGCGTACAACAGGAATTCGCTGGTTCTGGGGTTCGGGCGGTTGATGTAGGTGGCCGGGGTCTCGTGGTGGCGTCGAAGCAGTTCGGCCCTCATGGCCGTGACCACATCGACGAAGAGTGTCGCGGGTGTCACTGTGGGCAGTGAACGCTCCGGCGCGAGTTGATCGGTGTCAGCACCGAACAGGTCGAGTGCGGTCTGCAGGAAGTCGGTGAACTTCCCCGGCCTACTCGCGTCGACCCGCTTGCTGAAGGCACGTCCGTCCGGCGCGAAGAAGGTCTGGCGGCTGACGGGAGCGAGCACGATGTTCTTGGCGTCCAGCACCACATACGCAGGGGAGGGTACGGTTTCGGCGGCCTTCAGCTTGAGGATCTGCTGCCGTGACCAGCCCGGCATGCCCCGCTCACTTGGTGTGAGGAACGGAGTCGCGGGGACCAGTTGCAGCCGCGGTGACAGTTGTCGACCCGCGTCGAGTGCGGAGATCAGGCCCGGACGGTAGCGGTCGATTGACGTGTCGTCGCCGGGATCGGTGTTCCACAGCACGAGGATGGTGTCCAAGTCGGTAGGGTCGAGGTGCTTGGACAGCGAGCGGAGCAGCAGCCGCAGAAGGTTGAACTCGCCGGGGAAGCAGACGACGACAATGGACCAAGCTGGAATCGTCGCCGATGGCGGCGCACTGCCGGGTCGGCTGCAGGCTGGGGCCGGGCTGCCGGGGCCTTCGGGGGAACCGGCCGCAGTCATGGTCGTCTCACGACTTCAGTTCCCGCTCACGCAGGTCGGTGAAGTCCTTGACATCCGACAGCTTGTCAGCCAATTGATGGGCACTGGCGAGTGCTTCGTCGAAGGTCGGGAACAGCGCGATCGCCCATGCCTGGGCGATGGTGCGCAACGTTCTTTCGCGGATGTCGCGGAATGCCCTTCGGTGCACCGAAAAACACCACACGTTCGCGTTCTCGATCCTTGCTTTCGTGTCCGCGATCTTGGCCCGATCGATCTTTCCGCGCAATGACGCGTAGGTCGACCGACCGTTGCGCAAGCAGTCGGCGAACATCCCGATCTTGGCGGTGTAGGCGACGTAGAGGGTGAACTCCGTACTCACGTCTTGCTTGTTGAGGAAGAACGATGTGATGTTCGTCGACTCCTTGTCCTCGATCAGGTCCACCAGATCCGAGCAGACCGAGGTCCGGATGGGAAACGGGGGAGCGCTGGACGGGCAACGGTAGCTGGGGATGAGGTTCTGCTCTCCAAGGTAGGAGAAGCTCGCATCGAGCCAAGGCCTTTGATCTTGCCGGGTCTTGGTGAAGATCTTCGTCGGCACGCCGGTGCTGTCGAACAGTGTGGCTGCCCCCACCGGTCGGATGGCGTGGTTCTTTGCGTCCAGGACGACGTAGTACTCCGACGTGCTGTGCTTGGCGACTGCCAGCTTGCAGGCTTGCTGGGTCAGCCATCCCTTCTCGGACAGGTCGCCGAACTGGCTGGCGCGCAGGAGAGTCACCTTGTCCTTGAACTGGCCGTACCGCTGGAGTACATGCTTCTCGAACTGGAGGACGGTCTCGTCCTCGGCGGCGTGGGTGGGCTCGTTGACCACGACCATGATCCGGCTCACCAGATCGGGATCGAAACACTTGTCGATCGACATGGCCTGTACCTCCATGAACGGAAGCTCCAGACCGAAGAACACTGTCACCAAATCGATCTTTGGCACTCATCCACCTCACACATTGCGGGAGCCCGGGAACAATCTGTGGTCCGCCCCCGCATCAGCTGTTGTTCAGTCCGTTCGATTCCTGCGGCGTTGGGGCGCTGCCGTCACGCCCTAGGAGCCGGATCTCTTCGACGGCATCGTTCAGGGCCGACTCGGTCCGAACGGTGTTCGCCGAGATCGTTCGCAAGAGTTGATCGAAGTGCACCTGCGGAACCGTCAGCGAGCGCGACGCCAGGCTGAGGTCCTCGAAAGCTCGCTGAACCTCCCTGGGGAGTGGGGCTGATTGGTCGTTCCCGAGCTCGGCCACGCGTGTCTCGGCTGTCTTGGAGGCGATCCGGGCCGCCTGTACGGATGCCTGGATGATCTGCATATTCGTCAGAATTCGCTCGTTCTGCTTCTGCAGACCGGCGAGGCGCTGGGTGGCGAGCTGGGTGGTCTTGGTCTGGACGTAGCCGACCAGCAACACCACGACGACGATTCCTGCGGCAGCGACGATCACTGCCCACGTGGCACCCAACGTGATGCCCAGGACTGCGGTGGCGGCAACCGTCGCCAGCGCGACGGCCAGAAGGATGATACGAACGTTCTTCACCGGGTGCCTATCTCTCGTAGATCCATCGTGGGAGCGCTTCTCCTGGTCTGATTCGGGCCATGCGTTGCGGCTGGTACACCGTGATCATCTCGTAGAAGCGGCGTTCGACGTACTCGCTGTGGCTCATTGCGGTGCCGAGCGCCTCCCACTTGTCCGCCGGCACCACGGTTTCGTACATGTACCCGGCCCGGGTCAGCGCCGCAGAGTTGAGCGCCGAGATCAGGAAGACGGGCTTGATGTAGGGATACCTGAGTTGGACGTGGGTGATGTGGTCGACCAGACCCGGAATGTCGGCATCGCCGTGGGTGGTGGCGTCGATCACCACTCGTATCGCTGATTTGACGGCATTCGAGGGGAGAGAGATTCCCGACGGCATTCGCTCCAGCGAGTCGGGCAGGGAGAACTTTTCCTTCACCGCCGTCGCACCGGCCGTTCCCCCGATTCTGCTGTCGGTGATGGCGGTGGCCATGACGGCTTCCGTACCGCCGGGGGCAGTCGCCTCCGTGTGCGGTGTCGGAGGTTCGCCGCGAACCAGGCGTTCGATGATCCGCGCGGCCTGATTGGCTCCGTTCTCGGGGAAGGCCTCCAGGGCGGCCTTGCGCATCCGCGCCCGAACCCGGGGATTCATCACGCTCCGGACGGCCTCGTCGAACTCCAAACCGTGGACGCTCTGCGCCGAGGCTCCGAAGCCGGCAATCGGTGCGAACGCGGCCCGGCGGTTCTGGTCATCGAGGGTCTCGGTGGCCCGGGCCACGAAAATGGTGGGGACGCCCAGATGCACCAGTTCGTGATACGAGTTGTAGCCCGTGGTCGAGATCGCCGCATCGAACGCATTGGCGTACTTCGCCACCGGATACACCGGTTTCATGACGATTCCGTCGACGTTCTCCAGACCAGCGGCGTGCAGGGCATGGCGGGGCGCGAAGATGGTCAGTGGCTTGTCCTCGCCGATCTGGGCGCGGAGCAGGCGCTGGATGTGTGTCATCAACTCGACCAACTGGTCGGTGGAGTCGGCCGACAGGTTCAACAGCACCGAGGTGCCGTCGAGGGGAAGCCCGAGCTCGGCCCGTGCCTGTTCCCGCGGCAACAATTCGTCGCGTTGGACAAAGGTGATCGGCGGCACGTAGAGGGTGCCGGCTGACAGGCGAGGCGTGAAGCCCATGTCGACGGCGGCGGCCAGGTCCATCGGCTCGAGCACATGGTCGAACGCATCGGCCATCCGCAGGCTCGGCGGTTTCCGCTGTTGCCGCCACATCCCGCGTCGGGACCAGACGAAGGTGGTGTCAGGATGATCGGCGCAGATCTTCCGCAGGACCTCCGGTGGGTTCACGTGGTCCACCACCAGCACCGACGGCTCGAGCCGGTCGAGTAGGAGGCGGAGCCGGACGTTCAGTATTTCCTCCCAGATCGGCTTCTGCTTAGGGGTGAAGCCCATCTTCTTGGGTGAGGGGAAGTACTCGACCGGATGACCCTGCTCGTCGACCAAGTGGTAGGCCTCCGACATCGTCAGGAAGTAGGGCTGTACCTCGGGACCGAGTCGCTTGGCGTAGGCCATCAGGCGGGTGACGTGGCCGAGCCCATGACCGTTGTCGGTGTAGAAGAGCACCCGGGGTTTCGGCGTGGTCGGCTTGTCCAGCCGGGGCAGCTTCGTCGTGGCGGTGGACTTGCGTCGGGGTGCCCCGATCAGATCCTTCAGCCGCTCGACGTGTGAGCCGTAGCCGAAGTATTGGTGGGTCACCTCACGGGCAACAGCCCGCCGTTCCTGCAGGTACGAGGGATCCTCCGCCAGACGGAGGGCGACTTCCTTGACCTCTGATGGCTCTGCGTAGATGGCGGCGTCGGAGAAGATCGCCTCGAAGTAGGGCGGCAGGACGGCCACAGCGCCGGTGGCGATTCCTTCGAGAATCGACCGGCCGAAGGCTTCGTGCCATGCAGGGTGGTGGTAGTAGGAGTAGACGTCAACCTTGCGCAGGAACTCTTTCGGGCTCATCGCGCCGAACGGGAACACGTCCCAGTTCCTTGGTAGGGGACGGCCCAAGATTGCCCGTGGCGTGCGTGCGCCGCCCATGATCGAGATGCGGAAATCGCTCCCGGCCGGGTAGGCGTCGAAGATCTCGCGCCGGTCGGTGGGCCACTTGCCGGGCGAATCCCGCGAGTGTCTGCCGATGCGAACGGGCCGCTCCAGCCGGTCACTCCGGTCGATGTGCCAATGGTCGAGGTTGATGATGTTCGACCAGTTCATGGGAGACAGCGCGAGCTTCGGGTGGGTGCTGAGCATCTTGTGCCGGACGATCGGAGACAGCGGCACCCACTGCCACTGGTGGTCGAACAGCTCCTCGGCCTGTGCCGCCACGACATTCGGGTCGTACAGCATGTTGGACACGGCAGGATCGGTGTTGAAGGCGTTCGCGACGAGCAGCCACTTCTCGGCCCGGACGCGAGGTTTGAACGACTGCTCGCGCTCGAACATGGACGGTCCGCGGGCTATCACCAAGCCTGCTTCGATGGGGTCATCCGGTCGGAACATCTGGAGCAGTCCATCGTCGATCAGCTGCATCAGGCTGACGTCGAGCGGCCGCGCTCCGCCCCGCGCAGGCCCCGACAATGAAAGGAGCCCGGTCGTGTATCCCGCTGCTGCGTGCGCGATGATCTCCTGAGCGAGGGACTTGTTGCCACCGCCGACCAATCTGGCGTCGGTCACGACCAAGATGTCGACTTGGTGGGATGTCATTGAGCTCGCTTCTGGATCGGGGTCACTGGCAGGCACTTGGCGGGTGCTGCCGGTGACCGAACAGCCCGGCTACCGATGCCCAAGCGGCATGGTACTGACGGCTCAGCTCGAAGTGAAGCAAGCCTGCCCGAATTGCCGCTGAAGCTGCTCTTCTCCGCGAAGCACCCGCGCCGGCGGTAGTTCGCAGCCCACCAATACCTGACTGGCAGGACTTCGAATCTCGGATTGGATGCCTGGATTGACGTTCGGAAGACGACTGCACCTAGAATCAGCGCGATGTTCGCTGTGGACCCAACCTAACCTGCGAGCGTCGGCCGTAACGACAGTGTTCGACCACAGCCGTGCGTTGGGCGAGCCCGCCGTCGAAAACTGATCATTGACTTGGAGGACCAGCGCATGAGTCAGGCAGAGCCGCCCGAAACGAGCCGACCGGAGCCATCGAAGGAGAGCCTTGAAGGTGAGCTCAGAGGTCTGCTGAAGCCCCGTGTCGGAGTCACGGGTTCGTACGCCAGAGGGAACTATGGCGATGAACTTTACGTGCGGGTATTCGAGCACTGGCTTGGCCAGTGGGCGGATCTCACCCTCCTTACCGGAATCTTCCGGCCGGAGTACTTCCGGGGTCTGCGGAACGCCCAGGTTGACCTCATGGACGCGGTGGTTCTCGGCGGCGGGGACCTCCTGTGTCCCTATCGTCCGAAGGTCGATCCAGACTTCATCAACCCGATGTACTTGAGGCGCCCCGTGCACGTGGCGGGCATTGGTGTCGAGCTGAACAGGACCGACATCGACGAGAGCACGGTCGGGAAGTGGAAGAGGTTTCTGACCGATCCCAATATTCGATCGATCTCCACGCGGGACCCACGCTCCGCAGAATGGATCATCGAGCACATCAGTCCGAACGTGCCCGTGTCGTCACACCCTGACCTCGTCTGCGCCCTTCCCCTGCCTCCTGCTCCGCGGCCAGATGGTGCGCCAGTTCTGGGGTTGGTCACGCGCCACATCAAGCATCCGAAAGAGTACGTGCTGATGGCCGAAGTGTCGCGACGCCTCATCGAACAGGGATGGCGTGTCAGACATATCATCGGTGGTGTCGCCGGCCACGGGCGGAAGGACTTCGAGAACGCTGCGGAGCTCAAAGTGGAAGGCAAGGAAACCTGCTACACCGAAAACTTGGACGACATCAGTCGCGCACTTGGCGAGTGTTCCTTGGTTCTTAGCATGAAGTTGCACACGACATTGGTGGCGACGATGTATGGTGTCCCCACAATTTCCATGAATCCCGTTGCAAAGGCGCGGGCATTTATGCGATCGATTGATCGCGAGGACTTGGCGCTTCCGGCGAATGATCGCCGAGTGTTTGACATCATTGAAGGTGGAGTTCCCGAAGTCCCGATGGACAAGGTGGCGAAGCTCCGTGCTGACGCGATCGATTCCCTGAAGTCGCTAAGCCGGAAAATTTGGGATGACCATCGCAACCAGTCGTCTGTGCGGCAGAGTCTCCTGCCAGGATCGCCGGGTTGGTTCACTGACGCTGGTTAACGTTTGGCTGCCGCGGGATGAGGACTGGGAAGAGCGAGCGGCACGAAACCGTTGTTCAGAAGGCCGCGGATACCGTTGTTGGGTCTTGGGGTGAGGGTTGCTTAGGCGCATGAAGTCGTGATGCCCTGCTCGGAGCAAGATGTTGCGAATCGACCGAGTGTGGCGGTGGTGATATGTTGCAGGAGTGCATCCAGTTGTAGCGACTCGATTTAGCGTGCGAAGTAGCACATGGCAGACGCCGTTCGGAGACGAGCAATCGCGCCAAGCATGGATGCGGTGGCGCGCCGAATTGATCAACGTTGGTCTGGGGTACTGCATTTCGCATCAGTCAACCCCGTTCGACGCAGCGTATCTTCTATTAGCGGAGGGTGACGAAGCGTTCTTTGAGAAGTATATCGACTCCAGTGTCTTTAGGCCGGTATATATTCCTGCGGGAAAGGAGTCAAATCCAGGGTTGCGGAAAGCGTTGTCTCGCGACGGTTTTGGCAGCGATGTGCTTCTGTCGAGAGTCGATTCGGATGATTTGATTACGGCGGATTATGTTGAGCGGTTGTCGCGTGCGGCACTCGAATCCGGAATGCCGGACCAGTGGTTTGTGGCGGTCGATGGTCAGCGCTCGGATCTACGGCAAGTGCAGTCATTTCACTACGTGAACTCTCCATTCATCTCCCGTTTTGTTAAAAACAGGACCTCGGAATCCATCTTCCGCAACCATCAAAACGTGACAGAATTGCAGCCGATACTACTCGAAGGGGTGTTGTGGTGGCAATTGCTGCACGGATCCAATCTGGCGAACAAGTTTTGGAAGCCTCGACCCTTAGAGAAGCAGGTGCGCGGAAAGAGTTATAGTGGCGGCTTGTCAGAATTCCAGTTTGATGAGTTCAATCGCTTGTTCGGGTTCGACGCGAGCAAGTTAATCGGTGTCCTTGGTCGTGAGGAATGTCAGTAGTAATTTGCCAAGTTCTCTGTCCCTCTGAAGGTTGTGGCCGCGGCGTCAGACGTGTCGAGCGGGGACACAATGGGAGGACGCGCACCAGTTCGGGCGTTTAGTATTGCACCCCCACAGCAGGCGCGCTGACTGCAACCAACTGTGGACTGTCTCGAATTCTGCGGCTTCTTTTCTAAAGGGGCTCTTCCCAGATGAGGGTGTAGTGGCGGTGTGAGGTGGTCGGCGCGCGTCGGTCCCGGGAGAGAGGTCGAGGTCTCCCGAAGATGAAGGTTCCTACACGCCTCATCCGAAAGACCTCGACGTGTCTGACGCTACCTCGGTGGCCGGCTTCGCCTGCCCTGACCTGACCGTGTTCTGCCGACTCGACGAACTCGGGCTCGAAGCCACTGGCCAACGGCTTGAACCCGACCGTGCGGTGCTCGCGTGTCGGGTCGTCGAGTCGGATCAGTGGTGCCGACGCTGCGGTTGCGAGGGTGCGCCGCGTGACAGCGTGGTGCGTCGGCTGGCGCACGAGCCGCTGGGTTGGCGACCGACCACGCTGGAGGTGACCGTCCGTCGCTACCGGTGCACCGGTTGCGGGCACGTGTGGCGCCAGGACACCAGCCAGGTGGCCGGGCCGCGAGCGAAGCTCTCGCGGCGCGGGCTGCGGTGGGCACTGGAAGGCATCGTCGTGCAGCACCTGACGGTGGCCAGGGTGGCCGAAGGCCTCGGGGTGGCGTGGGACACCGCCAATGACGCGGTCCTGGCCGAAGGCAGGCGGGTCCTGATCGATGACGAGCACCGATTCGACGGCGTCACCGCCATCGGGGTCGACGAGCATGTCTGGCGGCACACCCGGCGCGGCGACAAGTACGTCACCGTGGTCATCGACTTGACCGGGATTCGTGACGGCACCGGCCCGGCGAGGCTGCTGGACATGGTCGAGGGTCGCTCCAAGCAGGCGTTCAAGACCTGGCTCGCCGAACGCCCCCGGGCCTGGCGTGACCAGGTGGAGGTGGTCGCGATGGACGGGTTCGCCGGCTTCAAGACCGCCACCACCGAGGAACTGCCCGAAGCCGTCGCGGTCATGGACCCCTTCCACGTCGTCAGGCTCGCCGGCGACGCCCTCGACCGCTGCCGGCGCCGCGTGCAGCAGACCATCCACGGCCACCGCGGCCGCAAGGACGACCCGCTCTACCGCGCACGCCGGACCCTGCACACCGGCGCCGGCCTGCTCACCGACAGGCAGAAGGCCCGACTCGCGGCTCTGTTCGATCCCGATGCCCACGGCGACCGGCATGTCGAGGTCGAGGTGACCTGGTCGATCTACCAGCGGATGATCGCCGCCTACCGCGAACCCGACCGGTCGAAGGGCCGCGAGGTACTGCTCAAGCTCATCGAATCGATCAGCCACGGCGTTCCAACCGCGCTGGTCGAGGTCCGCACGCTGGGGCGGACGCTGAAGAAGCGCACCGACGACGTGCTCGCCTACTTTCGACCGCCCCGGCACGTCCAACGGCCCCACAGAAGCGATCAACGGCCGGCTAGAACACCTCCGCGGCTCCGCGCTCGGATTCCGAAACCTCACCAACTACATCGCGAGATCCCTGCTCGAGACTGGCGGCTTCAGGCCGCAGTTACACCCTCGATTCGGATGAGCCTCTAAAGGTCCTAGGCTCTCGCCTCACCCTTGTGCATCGCTGGCCATGGAACGCTCGGCCAGAGGGCGTCGCCTCGAGCAGTGCCATACCTCGTGATCGACCTGTGTCGCTCGGCCATCCAGCGTCTCCGCAAGTGCGGCGCTCCGCTCGCGATACGCCGATTGCAGGGATGCAGGGATCCGGCTTCTCGCCCAGTCGAGCACATGAAGCGCGAACGCTTTCCATTGCCCCTGGGCGACCAGATAGGCGTCCAGCTCAGAGATTCGTTCGTGTGTGCCACGCAGAGCTTCCAGCACGGCCATGCGGCGACCGTCGTCGATGTTGGTCACCTGCGCCCGTCGGGTGAACTTCCGGTGTGTGCACACCTCCACGTCGAGGTAGCTGATATGGGTCGCGCTGAGGATGCTGTGCCAGTGGTAGAGCACGTCGTTATGGACGATGGTTGGGCCGAAGAAGATGTTCGCATCGTGCAGCAAGGAGGTGCGGATGATCCGGTTCCACGGGTAGTTGATCAACCCGGCCAGCAGAACCTGCTTCTCGATGTTCTCTGTCGCGTCGGGAAGCTGTTGCCAGATCTCGGCATCGGCGTTGAACATGCCACGGGAGCGGTTCTCGTCCGTGTATTCAATGCGGTACTGGACGAACAACAGGTCAGCATCTTCGCTGGTGGCCTTGGTCACCGCCTCCCGCAGTGCACGCGCATCGATCGTGTCGTCAGCATCCAAGAAATAGGTGTAGCGACCAGTACACAGGGGAATCACCGCGTTGCGGGCGCGGCCTGCGCCACGGTTCTTCTGCTCGAAGACATGCACATTCTCGTGGTTCTGCTCGTACTCCCGAAGGATCTCCAGCGACTCATCGGTCGAGCCGTCGTCGATCAGCAGTACGTCGTAGGCGAGCCCCTCGAGTTGCAGCACCGAGTCGAGCGTGTCCCGCAGCAGGTCTGCACTGTTGTAGACCGGGATGACGATCGTCAGGTCAAGCTCCGGGTACGCCTTTTGGTAGCGGGTGAAATGAGCGATGGTGGCTTGGGGAATGTCGGCGTCCGGTTCGGCAGACCGGGCACGTTCGTAGATGTCGGCGAGGCGACGCTGAATCATGTGAGCCGCCGCCGGCTGGGTCTGCCGCCGCACGATCCAACGCTGCCGGCTCACGTAGTCGATGAACTGCTCGAACAGCAGTTCCCGGTGGGCGGCCACACTTCCAGTGAGGGAGTTGAGCGTCGTGTTGGCATGGCTGGCGATTGCGCCCAGCTTGTACTCGTAGGCGCCCATCGTTTGTCCCTCGCGCGCCATCCGGTGATAGCTGACGATCTCGTCACAAGCGATGACTCGTTCGGCGCGGGAGAGGACGTGCCAATGCAGCGGGTTGTCCTCGTAGAAGTAGTCGCCCTCGGGATAGAGCACGTGGTGCGCCTGCACGAAGTCTCGTCGGTACAGCTTGCGCCAAGGCACCGGCGAGATCCGCAACAAATCCGGGTGGCTGGAGGCCGAGATCACCTGGTTCAGCGGAACGTCCCTCCACCGATCGCTGTCATACGCCTCGGAGACCGTGCGGTCGTTCTCGTCGAAGGTGCAGAAATTGCCGATCACCAACTCGGTGTCGTTGTCCTCCGCGAGCTGCACCAGTTTCGCGAACGCGGTCTTCGTCACCCAGTCGTCGCTGTCCACGAACGCCAGATACCTGCCGCGGGCGGCACGAATGCCGAGGTTGCTCGGGACTCCCGCTCCGCCGAGAGTGTTGTGGTCCAGAGCGATGACTCGGATCCGGGGGTCGAGCGACCGATGCATATCGATCACCTGGCGTCCATTGTCGGTCGACGCATCATCGACGATGATCAACTCGAAATCTTGGAAGTCCTGCATCAGCACCGACTGGATGGCGGTGTCGAGGTAGGGGCCCACGTTGAACACGGGCATGACGATCGACAGCATCGGTACCCGGTCCGGAGCCGGCGGCGCGGGCTTCTCTACCACGTGAATCACATCGAGGCCGCCCCGGTGCAGCTGGCGGATCTGATACTCCGCGGAGTCTTGGAGCAGCGTGCTGCGATCGAAACGGATCGGTGCCTGCACCGGGCCCAGCGGCGTCTGGAAGATGGCAAATGTCCGCCAGCGTTGGTCAAGGACATCGCCCAGCTCCCGGATCCCTCGATGCCGACCGTCCTTTGTTGTCTCAATATCGAAGGCCCGGCGGCGTATCCGACCGCGATCCTCGCGCACCGCGTGGATCGCCGACACCTCGACCCCAGGGGGACATTTCACCGTCAGTTCGAGTTGGTCACGGAAGACCCGCGCATAGGTAATCCGAGCCGACAGATATCGGTCACGGAACTCGCGGGCTCCGGTCTCGCCCGCGGACGCCTCCTCCGGGAGCACGCGCAGAACTCGGCCATCGGCGATCAGGAGTCGGCCGGCGCCAGTCGCGACGATGTTCTCAGGTGCGATCAGGAGACCCTGGAGGGACACGGACGCGCCCTCCCCGCGCACCACGGAGACCGGAAGGTGGCCGATGGGCAACAGTTCCAACTCCCCGACGGCGACAGCAAATCCACGCTTGTTGATCGTCACAGGGAAGTCATGTGACTCCGCACCGACACCGATCCTGACGGCTCGCAACTGTCTCGCATCGGTCGCTTGGAGGGTGACATGGACTTTGCCTTCCTTGACGATGACCGATCTGAGCCTCGGGCGCGGCCGCACGGGGCTGGCCGCCAGCCATGACGGCTCCACGCCG
This sequence comes from Naumannella halotolerans, assembly GCF_004364645.1. Lineage (NCBI taxonomy): Bacteria > Bacillati > Actinomycetota > Actinomycetes > Propionibacteriales > Propionibacteriaceae > Naumannella > Naumannella halotolerans. The sequence goes on from NZ_SOAW01000003.1 coordinate 190,949, forward strand.
AACCAACCGGTGACGGTCGCATCCACGTCGACACAGGCGATGGTCTCTCCACGAGTGTCGCCGGCTGCCGGGTCCTCGACGACCACGACCCGCTCAGCCGTGACCGGCCGCCGATCCGGCGCATGTCCCTGCGCCGCTCCTGCGTGCCGGACAACAACTGCGGCAGTCTGCACCTGGTCGATGTCGAAAACCCGTGTGACCTGACCGGAGTCGATCAGTTGCTGCAGCACACTTGCGATCGGCCCCGGCTCAGGGCCAGTCGTGGAATCGGATTGCAGAATGGCCAAGCGCATGCCCGCCGCGAGGGCGACGACGCACTCATCCGCCACTGCGTTGAGGAAATCGCGCCGATGCTCGGACCACTGCGCATCCAGAACCAGCAGCAGATCTACCTCATGCTGAGAGGGTTCGCTGGCCAGCCAACTCGACGGGGCCGAAAATGCGCGTTGGGCCTGGGGAAACGGCACCACCGCAGACCGACTGCCGGACCGGATCTCGCCGTGGAACCGCGAGGCGGCTTCGCGATAGGCCAGCCACTGCGGATCCACGAAGCTGCCGTTCTCGAAGTCGTTCTGGGCGTCGCGATCGGTCGAAGTCGACAAGAATTCCAATGGCAGGTCCGGTCCAACGAAGCCGACGTCGGCGCCCGTGGCGGCCTTGAGGCGGCTGCGGAACTCGGTGCCTGCGCCTCGACGCACGGTGTCGAAGAAGCCGATGGCAGTGAGCACTGGGTCACGCCGGAACAGCAGCGACGATTCGGACAACACCAGCCGGGCACCTCGTGGGCCGACCAACGAGAGGTCCTCGCGAGCGCGTGCGGCGCGGACGAGGTTGGCCAGTTTCCCAGGGGCGTTGACTAAATCACGCACCTGGATCTCGATCCGGCGCGGATGTGACCATCCGGAAGCGTCCTGGAAGGTGACGAACTCGCCTTCTGCGAGTTCGAGAGCTTCGTTGCGGCGCACATAGGGGCCGGCATTGTCGGTGGACCGAATGACTCGAACGCGCGGGTCCATCGCGGCAATGTGATCCAAGAGGGGAGCGCACTCATCGGGTGAGCCATCGTCGATGACGATGAGTTCGAGTTCCCGGTAGGTCTGGGCGAGGATCGAGCGTGCCGCGGTTAGTGCCTCGGGCCCGGGGCTCCGCGTGGTCAGAATCACCGTGACCAGTGGCCCGGGCTGTGCCGACCCATGGGGGTCGGCGTCGAGTCGCTGGAACGCCGACTGCCCGTCCCCGTCGAGGCGGATCCGTTCCAGTCCGAGTTGGTGGAACTTCGAGTTCAGGGCGAGCAGCATGCCGTCATAGGTGCCACCGAACCGAGGGTGCTCCAGATCGACGGCGAGCGCGTGCTTGCGCCAACTGTTGCTGTCGAGTTGGGAGACAAACGCCCGAGCCGGGCCCGAAATCCCTGCATAAATCAGCCGTTCGAGCAGCAACTCCATCAACGGCGTGTCGAAGTCAGCACCTTCGAGGACACGAGTGGAGATGAAGGTCAGGAGCGCTCGCTCCCCGTCGTGGTCAACACCACGCTCGTGGAGCACCTCGGCAATGGTCCAGAGATCCTTCAGCTTCAGACGATCCAGAGTCGGCTCGAACTCGCGGGGCGCGGCAGCGAACCGGAGCGCGATCGTGCGAAGGCTGCCCCAGTCGTGCGATCCGCGGCTGTATCGTTCGGCGAGCAAGTCGAGTGCCCAAGTGGAGCCGTGCCGGCCGGCGAAGGCACGCACTCGGGGGGTCGGCAGCACCGGCGAACGCAGCACCGACAGGTGTTCGTGACGTGTGGGGTCTCCAGCGACCAAACCGAGACTCGCGTCTCCCACGCCGGGAGAGGTCGCGGTCTCTGCGTGGAGCTGGGGGCTGTCGGAACCATGAGTCGTGCCTGCGAATTCTCCGCTCCGGACCCGGATCAGGAAGTCGTTCGAATGCCACTGCGGCGGGCTGGAGATCTCGGCGGGATTCTGCACGGTAGGCACCCTACTGGTCCGATGGCCTGTTCTGTGCGGAGCATTCACCGTGTTGAGTTCCTCCTTGCGGGCTGGGTTTGAGGGGACTCAGGCGAACGAGCCTTGTCGCTGAGTCACCCCGTTGGGCTTGGCGCACTTGAAAGGATCAAGTCGCCTGGCGCAGATGAGTTGTTCGCGTGATGGCGACGGACTGACCTTCAGCGAGGTCCAGCCGCTGCGTCAATTTTGAGCACGGCTCATCGGCACCTGATGAAGTGGTTCGTCTCCGGGGCGAGGAGTATAAGAAGGGTCAAATGCGGGACTGGCCTTGCTAGGGTCTGTCCGTGAAATTTTTGATCACCGGCGGGCTCGGCTTCATCGGGTCGAACTTGGTACACCATGTGATCCGGATGACCGATCATTCAGTGACAATCCTGGATAAGGGAGGCTACGCGTCCCGTCGTGAGTCGCTGCAGGGCCTTCCCGTTGAGAGGGCCCAAGTGGTGATCGGAGATATCTGCGATGCCGGCGTCATCGACCCGCTGGTGGAGGATTGCGATGCGATCATCCATTGTGCCGCCGAGTCGCACAACGACAACTCCATCGCCGGACCGGCGGAGTTCGTCCGCAGCAACGTGATCGGAACCTTCGAGGTCCTCGAAGCGGTGCGCCGGCACAAGGTGCGGTTGCATCACATCTCCACCGATGAGGTCTACGGCGATCTGGAGCTGGATGATCCGAACCGGTTCACCCCGGAAACTCCGTACAACCCGTCCTCGCCCTACTCCTCGACCAAGGCCGCATCCGATCACCTGGTCCGGGCCTGGATCCGTACCTACGGGGTGGAGGCGACCCTGTCGAACTGCTCCAACAACTACGGTCCGCGCCAGCACGTGGAGAAGTTCATCCCGCGGCAGATCACCAATCTGATCGACGGTGTTCGGCCCCGGCTCTACGGGACCGGACAGAACGTCCGCGACTGGATCCATGTCGATGACCACAACAGCGCGGTGATGGCGATTCTGGACCGCGGACGTATCGGCGACACCTACCTGATCGGTGCCGAAGGTGAGCGCTCCAATCTCGATGTGGTCAAGGATCTCCTGCGAATCTTCGGCCGGCCGGACGACGACTTCGACCACGTCAACGACCGCCCGGGTCACGACCTGCGCTACGCGATCGACCCCAGCAAGCTGACCAGTGAACTCGGCTGGGCCCCGAAGCACATCTCCTTCGCCGAGGGTCTTGCGGCAACCGTCGAGTGGTACCGCGACAACGAGGAATGGTGGCGGGGCTCCAAGGCCGAGACCGAGGCCAAGTACTCCAAGGTGGGCCAGTGACTGCAGAGCTCAGCATCGAACAGACCGCCATCGACGGGCTGCTCGCCCTGACCCTGCCGGTCCACGGTGACGCCCGTGGCTGGTTCAAGGAGAACTGGCAACGCGCGAAGATGACGGCGCTGGGTCTGCCTGATTTCGGGCCGGTGCAGAACAACGTGTCCTTCAACACCGACTCCGGGACCACCCGTGGTCTGCATGCAGAGCCCTGGGACAAGCTGGTCTCGGTCGCCACCGGTCGGGTCTTCGGCGCCTGGGTGGAACTGCGCGAGGGTGACGGTTTCGGCACCTTGGTCACTCGCGAACTCGGGCCCGGTGAGTCGATGTTCGTGCCCCGGGGTGTGGCCAACGGTTTCCAGACCCTGGAACCGAACACCGCCTACAGCTACCTGGTGAATGATCATTGGCGCCCCGACCTGACCTATTCCATGGTCAACCTGGCCGACCCGGAGCTGGCGGTCCCCTGGCCGGTGCCGTTGGAACAGGCAACAGTCTCCGACAAGGATCGTCAGCACCCGCTGCTGGCCGACGCCGTTCCGTTCGCCGAGGGCCGGATCGCGATCCTGGGCGGGGGACAGGTCGCCAAGGCGCTGCAGAAGGTGTATCCGGAGGCAAGGCTGATCGGCCGCGCCGAGCTGGACTTCGCCGATGCCGCCGCGGTGGAGTCGTTCGACTTCGGCGACTTCTCGACGGTGATCAATGCCGTGGCAATGACCAAGGTGGACGCCGCCGAGACTGACGAGGGCCGTCGTGAGGCCTGGCAGGTCAACGCCACGTCGGTGGCGGCGCTGGTCCGCAATCTGGCCGGGACCCCCGCGACATTGGTCCACTTCTCCTCCGACTACGTCCATGACGGATCCGACGAGGTGTCCGACGAGGACTCACCGATCGCGCCACTGGGTGTGTACGGACAGTCCAAGGCCGCCGGCGATCTGGTGGTCTCCTGTTTCCCACGGCACTACCTGATCCGCACGAGCTGGGTGATCGGCGAGGGCCACAACTTCATCGCCACCATGCGCAGCCTTGCCGAGCGCGGCATCTCGCCGTCGGTCGTCAGTGATCAACACGGCCGCCTGAGCCATACCGACAACATCGCCGCCGCGGTCGCCCATCTGCTCTCGGTGAAGGCGCCGTACGGCACCTACAACGTGACCGATTCCGGCCCTGCCACCACCTGGGCAGAGATCGCTTCGCAGGTGTTCGACGCGTCCGGTGCTGCCGGTGTGGTGACCCCGGTCAGCACGGCCGACTACTTCGGTGACAAACCACATGCCCCCAGACCCACCCACAGCGTCTTGTCGCTGGACAAGATCATCGCCACCGGATATCAACCGACGGACCAGACGGGACAGCAGAACCGATGAAGGGAATCATCCTCGCAGGCGGGTCCGGCACTCGCTTGTGGCCTATCACCAAGGCCATCAGCAAGCAGCTGGTGCCGATCTACGACAAGCCGATGATCTACTTCCCGCTGAGCACGTTGATGCTCGCCGGGGTGACCGACATCCTGGTGATCACGACCCCGGCCGATCAGGATCAGTTCGAGAAGTTGCTGGGCGATGGCAGCCAGTTCGGCATCACGCTGACCTATGCCACCCAGCCTTCTCCCGACGGTCTGGCCCAGGCGTTCGTGATCGGCGAGGAGCACATCGGCGATGACTCGGTAGCCTTGGTCCTCGGCGACAACATCTTCTACGGCACGGGCCTCGGCAGCCAGCTTGCACAGTATGCAGATCCCGACGGTGGGTTGATCTTCGGATACTGGGTCGCTGACCCGACTGCCTACGGCGTGGTCGAGTTCAACGACGATGGAAGTGTGGCCGGTCTGGAGGAGAAGCCGACCAGCCCGAAGAGCAGTTACGCCGTGCCGGGACTCTACTTCTACGACAATTCCGTGGTCGCCCGGGCCAAAGCTCTCACACCGTCGCCGCGTGGCGAGTTGGAGATCACCGACCTCAACCAGAGCTACCTCGACGACAAGGCACTGCGGGTCGAGCTCCTGCCGCGCGGAACCGCTTGGCTGGACACCGGCACGTTCGAGGGAATGAACGAAGCGAGCGAGTTCGTCCGTACCATCCAGCACCGGCAGGGCCTGTCGATCGGGTGCCCGGAGGAGATCGCCTGGCGCCGCGGTCTGATCAGTGATGACCAACTGTTGGCGACTGCGGACCGGTTGGCCAAGAGCGGATACGGAAGGTATCTGCGTACCGTGTACGAACGGGAACGCAGCTGATCACTCGTCGCTGAAACGCAGCAGCGTCACCGACCCGCGCGGCAGTGAGTCGGGTACGGCATCGGCCTCGGACAGCAGCCGCAATCGCCCCTCATTGGTCGCCTCGAGCGATTCGGCGGTGAGCGTGGAGATGCCGTGCAGACGGTCGGCGTCGACCGACAGGTCCATGGCTCGGTCGGTTCCGGGCTCTCCGGTGTCGACCAGCACGATGTCGGTGTAGCCCTCTCCGGCCACGGCGTAGGCGCGTACCTCGGGGTCCGAGCTGGAGATCTCCACCAGCTCGCCCGTACCGACCTGGCTCAACATCAACAGCGCCAGATAGTTCGACTGCGCAATGACTCGCGGGCTCTCGTTCGGCACCGCTCCCATACCGCAGACCATGCTCATCGGGGCGCCACCGCGGCAGGCAGCCAGGCTGGAGTGGTGGTTCATCCGCTGCGCGCCGACGGCCGCGCCGATCATCACGAAGTCGGCGGTCCACAAGGTCTGGGCATGGGTGCGGGAGGAGTCATTCGTACCCGGACACGAAGTGGGTCCCGTCTCCTCGATCCACAGCGGCAGGTCATAGTTGTCCGCAGTGTCCTTGCCCTGGCCGAACACCGTCTCGGCCCGCTCGTGCAGCCACTGCGAAGTGAGGTTCTCGACCTCGGGTTCGGCCCGCTCCTCGGTCTCACCGCTGCGGTCCGGGCACGACCACAACGGGTACCAGTGCTGGGACAACGCGACCTTGTTCTCGATCTCGGCCTCACCGAAGGCGCGCCACCACGGCGCGTCATAGGCGCCCGGTCCGTCGACCGCCAGCTCCGGCACCCGATCATGAACCGCCTGGCCGTAGTCCTCGGCCTCGCCCACCCAGGCCTCGGCGTCCCAGCCCTCGTCCCGCAGCGCCAGGTCGAGCTGTGACTGGTGATGGAAACCGTTCGGTTCATTGCCGAACGCGACCGCGACCAGCCGATCACCCAAGGCCCGCTCGGCATGGGCGGCCATGTCCGCCGCGCGTTCGGGGTCGAAATGGCCGAGCGGCAGCACCAGGGTGACCGAGGCATCGGTCGCCTCGGCGAACCGGGCGATCCGGTCAAGATCATCCGGGCCGATCGTGAACTCCGCCCAATCCGGCGCCGATTCATCCGAGGAGGTCCACCAGACACGGCGATCCACCGCATTGCCACCGAAGCGCAACGACGGCTGGTTCAGGGCAGCGATCAGCGGGGTCAGGCTGGACGTACCGGGCTCCCAGCGCTCGTCGGCCAGATCGCTGGCCTCGAAGGACAGCCCGACATTGGTACGCCGGAAACTGCCGACCGGGTCCTCACCCTCGCCCAGGCTGATCTCCACCGGGTCGCCCTCCACTGACTGCTCGGGCAGCGCACTGTCCCAGGTGACCAGTCCGGGTACGAAATCGGAGACATCGGCCCACGGATCGGCAGTGGGTTCGACCGTCGTCGGCCCGGCCGATTCCGTCGATGGCGCCGGCGCCGGCACCTGCGGCGGCGCAGGCGGCGAACAGGCAGCCAGCAGTACGCAGGCGGTACCGACGACGACCAGCCGCGCAGCGGCACCGGGGCCCGGCGACCCGGGCCCGGTCCTCAACGCCATGCACCTCGGGTGTCGATCACGGTCTTGCCTCGCAAGCGGGTCCGATCCAGCTGCTTGAACTCCTGGTGGTCGACCAGCAGCACCACGACGCTCGCCCGCTCGATCGCCTCGCCCAGCCCGTGCAGCGAGACATTCGGCGCATCCGCCAGCGGCGCCGGCAACGAGTCCACGTACGGCTCGACCACCAACAGGGGAGCGTTCGGCAACTTGTCGGCCAGCTTCACGGTGATGTCGAGTGCGGGAGACTCCCGCAGATCGTCGATGTCGGGCTTGAACGACAGTCCCAAGGTGGCGACGACCGCATCGGCCTGTCCGTCGACCGCTGCCAGCACCTTGTCGATCACCGTCAACGGCTTGCCATCATTGACCAGCCGGGCCTGATGGATCAGCCGGGCCTCCTCCGGGGCCGAGGCGACGATGAACCAGGGATCGACAGCGATGCAATGCCCGCCCACACCCGGACCGGGCTGCAGCACATTCACCCGCGGGTGCAGGTTCGCCAGCTCGATCAGTTCCCAGACGTCGATCCCCAGCCGGTCGCAGATGACCGACAGCTCGTTGGCGAAGGCGATGTTGACATCCCGGAACGCGTTCTCGGTCAGCTTGGCCATCTCCGCGGTACGCGCCGCGGTGGACCGGATCTCACCGGTGCAGAAGGAGGCATAGACCTCGGTGGCCCGGCGTCCGGCCTCGGGGGTCAACCCGCCGATCAACCGGTCGTTGGTGACCAGCTCCTCCATCACCTTGCCCGGCAACACCCGCTCGGGGCAGTGCGCCACATGGATCAGCGGACGCCCGGCCTCACCGTCCAGGGACAGATCCGGTCGTTCGGACAGCAGCAGCTCAGCCAGATGATCGGTCGTCCCCGGCGCCACGGTCGACTCCAGGATGATCAACTCGTCACCGCGCAGGTGCGGCGCCAGATTCCTCGCCACGGCGTCGATGTAGCTGGTGTCGACCCGATGATCATCGGTGTGCGGCGTGGGCACCGCGATGATGTGCACCTCAGCCTCGGTCGGCGTGGTACGTACCGTCAGCGAACCGTCGGCGACGACCCGGCCCAGTGCGATGTCCAGACCCGGTTCGACGAACGGGAGGTCGCCGCGGCCGATCTGCTCCACCCGCGACGAATCGGGGTCGACACCGATCACGGTATGGCCGTTGTCGGCCAGAACGACAGCGGTGGGCAGGCCGATGTAGCCGAGTCCTGCCACCGCGATACGGCGGTGTGCGCTCACGCGGCTCCCATTCTCAACGGAGCACCGGCCTGCAGACTCTGGGCCCGGGCCGCCTGTTCCAGCGTCCAGGTCGACACGTCGGGATAGCCACTGCCGAAGTCCTTGATCCGCGTACCGACCCCGAGCAGCTGCTCGATCGCAGCGCAGGCGCGCGGGGCTGCATGCCCGTCACCGTAGGGATTGGTCGTGTTCGCGAAGCTGTCGTACCAAAGCCGATCGTTGATCAGTCGGGAGACCTCCCGGATGATCACGTGCTCATCGGTGCCGATCAGCTGCACCGTACCGGCGACCACCGCCTCCGGACGTTCGGTGTTGTCCCGCATCACCAGCACCGGCTTGCCCAGCGAGGGGGCCTCCTCCTGGATGCCGCCGGAATCGGTCAGCACGATCCGGCTGGCGGCGAGCAGATGGGTGAACTGGTCGTAGGGCAGGGGCTCACCGGCGAGCACGTTCGGCAGATCACCGATCTGCGGCAGGATCGCCTGGCGTACCACCGGGTTGCGGTGCGTCGGCAACACGACCAGCCATTCCGGATTCCGCTCGGCCAGCACCCGCAGCGCCCGGCCGACACCCTCCATCGCCGAACCCCAGTTCTCCCGCCGGTGGGTGGTGACCAGCAGGATCGGCCGCTCGTCGGCGACGGCCTGCGCGATCCGCGGATCCTCGATCCGGGCCGGCTTCTGCACCGCCTCCAGCAAGGCATCGATGACGGTGTTGCCGGTCACGGCGATGTCGCGCTCGGCAATGCCTTCGCGGGTCAGGTTGGAACGCGCGGTCTGGGTGGCGGCCAGATGCAGGCTGCTGATCTGCGAGATCAACCGGCGGTTCGCCTCCTCGGGGAACGGCGAATGCAGGTTGCCGCTGCGCAGACCGGCCTCCAGGTGCACCACCGGGATCTGCTGGTGGAATGCCGCCTGTGCGGCGGCCAGCGCGGTGGAGGTGTCGCCCTGGACCAGCACCGCATCCGGGGCGTTCTCGGCGAAATGCTGATCCAGCCGGGAGAAGACCTTGGAGACCAGGGCGTTCAGGGTCTGGCCCGGTTCGAACACGTTCAGGTCGTGATCGGGGGTGATGGAGAAGAACTGGTTGACCTGGTCCAGCATCTCGCGGTGCTGGCCAGTGACCAAGGTGATGGAGTCGACCTTCGACGAGGCCTCCAGGGCGCGGATGACGGGAGCCACCTTGATCGCCTCCGGTCGGGTGCCGTAGACGGTCATCACTCGTGGGTTCACCGCAGCTCCTTGGGTCTCGTCCGGCGCGTCAGTGGGGGGATCAGCCCCGCGGGTCCGTCGCGAGAACTGCAGCGAGAGCACACAGGGCGTCAACCTCGGCGCATTTCACTGTCTGAAGAACGCTAATCGGAATCATATGTGCTGTCTAGGCAACGCATGGTAATGCGACCTAGATGCGACGGAGGTCTCAATCCCCGGTTGAGACCTGCCGTTCCCGGCGGCATCCCTTGTTGCCGGTCAATTGCCGGAATCGATAGCACAGCAACCGATTCCGGCAAATCGCCGGATCAATTCTCCGGGTACTTCTCGACGTACTCGCCGACGGTGTCGTTCTGCAATGCCTCGCTCAGCTCGGCCATCTTCGCCTCGTCCGGTACGGCGATGCTGGCGTTGGTCTGCGGATCCCGGCCGAAACCGGTGATCGGCGCCTGCAGGGAGGTCATCTCATCGCCCAGGTCCCGGTACTCCAGTGCCTGGTCGGTGATCACATCGGCGTTCAGCTCCGAATCCACGGTCACGTAGCGCGAGATCGTGTACACCACATCGCGGAACTGGGCCGGGTTGGCCAGCACCGACGGGCTCATCGTCTTGCGCATGATGGCCTGCAGGATCAGCCGGTGGTTCTCCTCCCGGCTCAGATCCCCGTTCGGCAACTTCTTCCGCTCACGGGCGAACTGCAATGCGCAGGTGCCCTCGATGGTGATCTCACCTTCGGGGTAATCGCACTGGGCGCCGTCGATCGCCTTGCGCTGGAAGGCAGTGGCATTGTCCACCGTCACCCCGCCGAGGGCGGTGGTCAGCTCCGCGAAGGACTGGAAGTCGACACTGGCGGCATGGTCGACCCGGACGTCGAGCAGGGTTTCCACGCTCTGCACGGTCAGGTTCATCCCGCCGTAGGCGTAGGCATGGGTGATCTTCTGCTTCTCGTACCCGGGGATCTCGGCGTACAGATCGCGCGGGATCGAGATCAGGTACACCTGCGACTTGTCGGCCGGTACGTGGGCCAGCAGCAGGGCATCGCTGCGGCCAGGGTCGTCGACCGAGACCGAACCGGCATCGGTGCCGATCAGCACATAGTTGCGGGCCACCGAGCCGTCGGCCGCCGGCTCCGCGGCAGCCGGCCGGTCGGGATAGTTGGCGACCGGTTCGGTGGCGAAATTGTCCACCGCACCGCGCAACGTGGCGACGTAGAAGGCGGCCACGCCACCGACGATCAGTACCAGGGCAAGAGCGATACCGAGCAGGATCAACAGCGGGCGTCCGCGCCGACGTTGCGGCTCCTCCTCACTCACCGGTCCGGCGGATCGCGCGGGCTGGCCCGGTTCATCGAACAGTGCCAAGCCCTCGTTGTCGTTCATACCCCGCCTCACGCTCGGTGCTTCGCCGATCTGATATCGACCCGAATGCTATGTGAGGAATGTGGCAATGCCTATCCGATCAATGCGGAGCGGCACGATTTTCGTTGACGAGCGGCGTGTGGAACGCGTCACATCGGCTCAGTCGGCGGCGTCGCTGTAGGAGGCCTCGGCGATCCGGGCCAGTCCGTCGCGAATCAGGTTCGCCCGGTTCTCACCGATCCCCTCGACCTGCAGCAGATCGGTGATCGAGGCCGCGAACAGATGCTGCAGATCGCCGAAATGGTCGATCAGGCGGGTGCTGTAGGCCGCCGGCAGGCGGGTGATCTGGGCCAGCTGTCGGTGCCCCTTGGTGCGCAGCTTGGCGTCCAGGTGCTCGTTGCCGCCGAAACCGAGCGTCCGGGCAATCAGCTGCGGCTCCAACAATTCGGCATCGGTCAACGTGGCAAGCGATTCCAGCGACGGCGACTCCCCGCCGGGCGGCGGATAGTCCATCACCAGCAACTGTCCGATCTCGGTGGTGCCGGCACTGAGCTCCTGGCGTTGCAGATCCGGCAGCCGGCCCAAGGTCCCGAGCTCGATCACGTACCCGATCGTCTCGGCGTCCAGGCGGCGGATCATCTCCAGCCGCTGGGCGAGCCCGACCACATCCTTCACCGTCACCTGGTCGCGGATCTCCAGGCCCGAGAGCCGATCGGTCTGCTCGAACAGCCGCGTCCGGTAGCGCTCCATCGTCTGCACCGCCAGATTGGCCCGTCCCAACAGCACCTCGCTGCGTTCGAGCACCCGGCGGGTACCACGAAGGAAGAGCGTGATCGTGGACAATGCCGCGGAGACCGAGATCACCGGTTTGCCGGTCTGCTGGGAAACCCGGTCCGCGGTCCGATGCCGGGTACCGGTTTCCTCGGTGGGGAATCCGGCATCCGGCATCAGGTGCACCCCGGCGGTGATGATCCGCTCGGCATCGCCGGACAGCACGATCGCGCCGTCCATCTTCGCCAGTTCGCGCAGTTTCGTCGGTACGAACGGGACGTCGATCTGGAAACCGCCGGTGGAGACCTGCTCCACCTGCCGGGTGTTGCCGAGCACGATCAGTGCCCCCGTACGGCCGGACAGGATCCGGTCGATCCCGTCACGCAGCGCGGTCCCCGGCGCCAGCATCGCCAGATGCCGGTGCAGGGTCTCGGTGTCGACCGGTGATTCCACGGGGCCGAACGTAGCAGGGGAGAGTCTCGGGACCGGTGCGCGAACGCACCGGGTCGGCGTCCCGGGTCGTCGTACCGGTGGTGTCGGTGCCGGGCCCTAGGATCGCAGCCATGGCCAGAACTGCGGCGAAACCTGCCTTCCGATGCACCGAGTGCGGATGGACGACTGTGCGCTGGGTCGGCCGTTGCGGTGAGTGCCAGGCGTGGGGGACCGTGCAGGAGCAGGGGGCGCCGAAGCTCAAGGAGGTACGGGCCCAGCCGCCGAGCAGGGGGGCGGTGCCGATCGCCGAGGTGCCGACCGAGGCCTCCGAGCGTGCACTGAGCGGGATCGGTGAACTCGACCGGGTGCTCGGCGGCGGGCTCGTCCCCGGCGCCGTGGTGCTGCTCGCCGGTGAGCCCGGCGTCGGCAAGTCCACCTTGTTGTTGGAGGTGGCCGCCCACTGGGCCCGCGCCGGTCGGCGCACCCTGTACGTCTCCGGTGAGGAGTCCGCGGCCCAGGTCCGGTTGCGGGCCGGGCGGACCAATGCCCTGGCCGATGAGCTCTACCTGGCTGCCGAGACCGACCTGGGGACGGTGCTCGGGCATGTCGAGCAGACCAACCCCAGTCTGCTGGTCGTCGACTCGGTGCAGACCATCGCCACCGCCGAGGCCGACGGCTCCCCCGGAGGTGTGACCCAGGTACGGGAGGTCACCGGGGCGCTGGTCCGGATCGCGAAGTCCCGCGGCATGGCGGTGCTGCTGATCGGTCACGTCACCAAGGACGGCAACATCGCCGGCCCCCGTCTGCTGGAGCACCTGGTCGATGTGGTGCTCGCCTTCGAAGGTGACCGTCACTCCGGATTCCGGATGGTCCGGGCGACCAAGAACCGATACGGCCCGGCCGACGAGGTCGGCTGTTTCGAGCTGGTCGACGCCGGGATCAACGAGGTTCCCGACCCCTCAGGCCTGTTCATCTCCCAGTCCGTGGCAGTCCCCGGGACGGCGATCACGGTCACCATGGAGGGGCGGCGACCGCTGCTCGCCGAGGTGCAGGCACTGGTCAGCACCACCGGCCCGCAGCAGAACCCCTCCAGGGTCAGCGCCGGGCTGGATCGGCAACGGTTGCTGATGTTGCTGGCGGTGCTGCAGAAGCGGTGCCGGATGCCCCTGCACACCCAGGACTGTCATGCCTCCTCGGTCGGTGGCGCCCGGGTGACCGAGCCCAGCGCCGACCTCGCCCTGGCGGTGGCGGTCGCCTCCAGCTATGTCGACGCCGTGCCCGAAGGGGTGGGGCGGGCGGTTGCGCTGGGCGAGATCGGCCTGGCCGGTGAACTGCGCCGGGTGCCCGGGGTCGACCGGCGGATCGCCGAAGCCGGACGCCTCGGCTTCGACACCGTGATCGTGCCGGCCAGCCTGCAGACGGGCCTGAAGTCCTACACCCAGGCCGGCGTCACGGTGCAACCGGCGGCCACCGTGATGGACGCCCTCGGCTTCCTCGGGTTCCCCGGCCGGCGGCGCGGCTGATCCGGCCGTACCCTCGGGCGAGGATGATCAACTTCTTCGGGATCGGTCAGGAGATCGCGAGGTCCTTCCCAAAATGATCAACAGTGCTCAGTCGGTCGGCAATCACCACCGGCCGTTGCCGGTGATGCCTGTTGCCGGGTGTCTTTGTGGAACGGTTGGGGATGTCGGTGGCGATCAGCGGGGAAGGTTCGCCGCCACTTCGACGGCCAACGCATTGGCCTCCGGTTCGCCGACGGTGATCCGTACCCCGTCGAACTCGTCGTCGGCGACATAGCCGCGGACCATGATGCCCTCGGCGGCGAAGCGATCGGTCCACTCGGCGGTACGTTTCCCGGCCGGCAGCCAGACGAAGTTGCCTCCCGAATCGGGCACCTCGAACCCCAGTGCCCGCAGAGAGTCGATCATGGTCGCTCGCTGGTTCACGATCTCGGCCACCCGGGCGAGAAGCTCCGCTTTCGCTTGCAGGGAAGTGATTGCGGCAACCTGTGCCGGCGCCGACACCGAGAACGGCGGATTCAGGGTGCGGGCAGCCGCTGCCAACTCGGGCGAGGTGACGCAGTAGCCGACGCGCATCCCGGCCAACCCGTACGCCTTGGAGAAGGTACGCAGGGTCGCCACATTGTCGTACTTCTTGGCCAGCGCCAGCCCGTTCGCCGCCCGGTCATCGGTGACGAACTCGGCGTAGGCCTCGTCGACCATGATCAACACATTGTCCGGAAGATCATCGATGAACGCCTCCAGCGCGGCCTGGGAGATCACCGTGCCGGTCGGGTTGTTCGGCGTGCAGACCATCACCACCTTCGTCCGCTCGGTCACCGCGGCACGCATCGCCTCCAGATCGTGGGTCCAACCGGGGCCGAGCGGCACCTGGACCGGTGTCGCGCCATGGCTCAGGACCGAGATCGGGTACGCCTCGAACGAACGCCAGGCGTAGACGACCTCGTCCCCGGGGCTGCAGACCGCGCCGAGCAGGTGACCGAGCACCGACACCGAACCGACACCGAGCGCAATCTGCTCGGGTGCCACCTGCAGATGCTCGGACAAGCTCTCGGTGAGGGCCGCATTGGCCATGTCCGGATACCGGTTCATCAGCTCCAGCGACTCGCCGACCTTCTGCAGCACACCCGGCAGGGGCGCATAGGGATTCTCGTTCGACGACAACTTCCACGATGCCCCGCTCGGTCCGATCGGGGCCGGCTTTCCGGCCTTGTAGGCGGGCAGTGCGCTGATCTCGGGGCGGATCCGGATGTTCACAAACTGACCGTACCGGACGGTGTCTCGAAGTGGGCGGCCAAGATGCCCGGTTGGCCGTTCGGTGCCAGCCAGTTGATCTCCAGGTCCTCGAGCAGGCTGTCGGCCGAACCGCCGAGCCAGTCCTCCAACCGGGCACGGTCACCGGCGATGTCCAACTGGGTCAACCGGATCTCGCTGTCCAGGGCGCTCGGCAGCACCGAGGGTTCGGACACCCACTTGAGGAAGAACGGCAACTGCGGATCGGCCATCGTTCCCTTGGTGCCGACCTGCCGCCATTCCAGCAGCCTGCCGTCCGGCAGGTGCCGACTGCCCGGCACGGCCGGGCGGCCCAGCCGCTCCTCGAACGGGCTCAGGTCGTCGACCGAGACCACCCAGCCCATCCAGCCGCCACCGGCCTCGGAACGGGCACGGACGATCTGCCCGTAGGGCGCGCTCTCGGCCGCGGGATGATCGAGTACCTCGACCACCTCCACGTACCTTCCGTCGCGCAGGGGAATCAGTCTGTTGCGGGTGCCGAAGCGAGGGTGGAAACCGCCGTCGAGGGAATCGGTGCCCAAGGCCTGGCTGAGTCGGTCGGCGGTGCCGCGGAGCCCGTCGGGGCCTGCTGCGAAGGAAAGATGGTCAACACGCATGAGGAGCATTCTCCCGATCGATGTTTCGGGCTCATTGCACGGGGTAGGGCAGGCGGCGTGATGTCAATGTGATAAGCGACACGTAGCCGCCTAGGTCAGGACTTCCGCACCAGTTTCAGCTGCTTGCGGCTGGCCGGATGGTCCATGCCGAGCCCATTCGCCTTCTCGAACCGGCGGCAGTGTCGCGCCAGTTCGGCGTACCCCTGCGGACCCATCAGCTCGGTCAGCTCGTCGACGTTCTCCTGATACACCGGCAACCGGCCGCCGTGGGCCTCGGTGTTCGAGGTGCAGTACCAGTCGAAGTCGTGGCCGCCGGCACCCCAGCCGTCCCTGGTGTACTCGCCGATCGACACCTCGGTGTAGCTGGTGCCGTCGTTGCGCTCGACCTCGCGGTAGGTACGCCGCAGCGGCAATTGCCAGCACACATCGGGTTTGGTCTCGACGAAACTGCGCCCCTCCCGCATCGCCAGCAGATGCAGTGCACAACCGGCTCCGGCCGGGAAACCGGGCCGGTTCTGGAAGATGCAGGCACCGTCGACGGTCCGGGTCTTGCGCTCGGGCGGATCGTTCGGGTCGTCGGCCTCCTCATCGACGGCCCAGCCGTTGCGGCGCCCCTCCTTGCGGTACTGCCACAGCTCCGGGGTGAGTCGCTTCACCGACTTCGCCACCCGCTGCTCGTCCTCGGCATCGGCGAAGTGGGCCCCGAGGGTGCAGCAGCCGGCATCGGGGGCGTTGGCGTAGATGCCCGGGCAGCCCTGACCGAAGATGCAGTTCCAACGCGAGGTCAGCCAGGTCAGATCGCAGCGGAAGACCTGTTCGGGATCGGCCGGGTCGGGGAACTCCACCCAGGCGCGGGGGAAGTTGGAGAGCACCTCGGGCATGGTCGCCACGATAGACCCCGGGTCGAAGCCCGGTGGGTCATTCGGTGGCAGCCCGCTGCTGTGGGTGATCGCAGGTGGGGTCTGGCGGTGATCGGCTGGTGTGGTGATCGCAGTCGGCCATCACGGGTGGTTGCCCATGTAATCGACTTTCGTGCGGGTCCTGCTGCACCGTTTTCGTGGCTCCAGATGCTGATTTCGGTGATTTGGGGGCCGGTTCGTCGATCTGGCGCCACGTCAGCGGTGTTCGTCCAGCCCGTGGGGGCATGGACTGGATGGATTGGGCTGTCCCCGTAACTGGGACGGCGCATGCGGCTGGCGCGGGCTTCTCGGTGGTTGATCCGGTAGCTGGCTCGGGGGTGGCGCACCGTTCTCGTGGCTTCAGATGCTGATTTCGGTGACTTGGGGGCCGATTCGTCGATCTGGCGCCACGTCAGCGGTGTTCGTCCCGTGCTGGTCGTCCGGTTCCTCGGTGACGGGTTCGGCTGCTGTGCGGGGCTCGCTCTCGGGGGTGGCGCACCGTTTTCGTGGCTTCAGATGCTGATTTCGGTGACTTGGGGGCCGATTTGTCGATCTGGCGCCACGTCAGCGGTGTTCAGCTCGGCGGTGTCCGGTCTCCACCGACGTGCTCGGGCCGAAGAGTCGTGCGCCCGCGGCAGCGGCCGGGGCGAAGAGCCGTTCGCCCGCGGGAGCGGCCGCGGTCCCGCTAGGGTGCTGCTTCATGCGCCTCGGGGTACTCGACGTCGGATCGAACACCGTCCACCTGCTGGTCGTGGATGCACGCCCGGGCGGTGCGCCCTCGGCGGCCGCCTCCCACAAGTGGCCGCTGCGGCTGGCCGAACATCTCGACGCCGACGGCGCGATCGACGACGAGGCCGTCGGGCTGCTGGCCGACACCCTGACCGAGTGCCGGGTGCGTGCCGACGACGCGGGTTGTGCCGAACTGCTGACCTTCGTCACCTCCGCGGTACGCGAGGCGGTCAACGGTGAACAGGTGCTGGCACAGGTACGTCAACGCTCCGGGGTCTCCCTGGAGGTGATGTCGGGTCGCGACGAAGCCCGGGTGACCTTCCTCGCCGCCCGCCGCTGGTTCGGCTGGTCGGCCGGCAAACTCGCCGTCTTCGACATCGGCGGCGGGTCGCTGGAGATCGCCGGCGGACCGGACGAGGACCCCGATGTCGCCCTCTCGGTCCCGCTGGGCGCCGGTCGGATGTACCGCGAGTTCGGCGACGACCTGGCAGCGATGCGGCGGCACGCCCGGATCACCCTGGGAGCGGTCATCGGTGACCTCAGCCGTCACGGGCCGTTCGACCGCGCCGTCGGTACGTCGAAGACCTTCCGGGCCCTGGGCCGGATCACCGGGGCCGCGCCGCGCAGCGAGGGACCGTTCGTCACCCGCCGCCTGGAACGCCACGACTTGCAGCAGTGGATGCCGAAACTGGCCGAGATGGAGATCTCGGATCGGGCCAAGCTCCCCGGGGTCTCGCTCGATCGCGCCCCGCAGATCCTTGCCGGGGCAGTGGTGGCCGAATCGGTGATGGACCTGTTCGGCGTGAACCAGCTGATCCTCTGCCCGTGGGCCCTGCGTGAAGGGGTGCTGCTGCGGCACATGGACCACCTGACCAATGGGTCCGGGCGGCACGACTGACCGCTGCGGGATTGCTGGGTCGGGCTGTGTGACTCAACCGTCCTGGGCGCCGGTTCGGCATAGGGGTCATCTGACCGTCGGGTTCGGACAGCACGACTGATCGTTGTGGGTCGCCGGGTCAGGCACAGGGTCATCCGTCCGCCAGGCCCGGGCCGCACGCCCCACCTGCCGCGGTCGGATAGCCGGATGCTCGACATGGCCTTCTGTGGCCTGAGGCGTACATTGGAGCGGTGAGTCCACACATGGGAAGCGCCCCGGAGGGGGCGGCCGCCGGGCACGCCGGCGACGATGACAGTGCAGCTTCGCGTACCGTCTGGGGCGCCGGTCCGGTCACCGACGGGGCCACGCCGCCGGTACCCGGTGAGAACCAGGTCGGCCTGTCGAGCTCCTCGGTCTACCCCGAGGGCACCGCCCGTACCTTCGAACTCGCCGGCCGACTCGGCTACGACGGCGTCGAGGTGATGGTCGGCATCGACGGTGTCTCCACCAACGAGGACGAGCTGGAGCGACTCCGCGACTTCCACCAGGTCCCGGTGCTCTCGATCCACGCCCCCTGCCTGATCTTCACCGTGCGCACCTGGGGCACCGACCCGTGGGAGAAACTGCGCCGTTCCGGCAAGGCCGCCCAGCGCCTCGGCTGCGACGTCGTGGTCGTGCATCCGCCGTTCCGCTGGCAGAAGGGGTACGCCGAGAACTTCGTCACCGGGATCGCCGAACTCCACGACGAACTCGGCGTCCGGTTCTGTGTCGAGAACATGTACCCGTGGCGGGCGCCGAAGGCCGGCAGCCGGGAACCCGGAACCTTCAAGGCCTACCAGCCCGGATTCGACCCCACCGACCACGACTTCGCCCATCTCACCCTCGACTTCTCCCATGCCTCGACCGCCCGGCAGCAGTCGCTGGACCTGGCCAAGGCCTGGGGTACGCGGCTGCAGCACGTCCACCTGGGCGACGGCCGCGGGTCGATCAAGGACGAACATGTGCTGCCCGGACACGGTGATCAACATGCCGACGAGGTCCTGCGCTACCTGGCTTCGGCCGGGTACGCCGGGCAGGTCGTGCTGGAGGCGAACACCCGGCGCAGCGGCAGCCGGGAGCAGCGCGAGATCGACCTGAGCGAATCGCTCGCCTTCGCCCGTACCCACCTCGCCGCGGGCGCCCGGGTCGCTACCGCCACCGCCTGAGGCGTGACGGAACTTCTGTGTCCCACCGGATCGTTTCCCCTCAGGCGTGCGGCTACCGATCGGTGACGACACGGTGAGATCCGGTATCCGAAGCCGCCGATCACTGTCACACTTGATCATGTCGGTCACGTCGGGTGTGCCGGTGGGATTGCGCCCGTAACCGGGAGTTCGTGGGTGAGTAGGAGCAAGAGGGTGGCTGCAGCAATGCTGAAGCTGTCGAACGGTGACACCGTGAGGGGACTGGCCAGTCGGCTGCCGCTCACCCGTTCGCTGATGCAGCGGTTGATCGCCGGGGACGGCATCGACGAGATGATCGGTGCTGTCGCCGAACTCGCCGCGACCCGGCGCCTGGCGACGATCCACCACCTCGGCCCGCGGGCCGCCAACCCCCGTGCCGCCGATCACACCACCGAGCACCACCTGCAGGTACTTGATCAACTACGACTGAACGAGTTGACCTCGGTCACCGAGCTGTCGATCGACATCGCCGGCATCGGCTTCGACCTGCCCGATGGTGCGACCGAGGCCGCCGAACGCCTGCGCCGGATCGCCCGCCGGGCCACCCGCCTCGGCGTGCCGGTGACCCTGTCCGGTGGCGACCGTCGGATGGATGACGTGACCGCCCTGCTGGGCGAGCTGCGTACCGACTTCCCGACCATCGGGGTGACCGTGCAGACCTCCCTACGGCGCAGCGAGGACGACTGCGCGGCCGTGGCCACTCCGGGCACCCGGGTCAGGCTCTACGCCGGCGGTCATCGAGAGGTCGAGGATCTGGCCTTCCTGAACAACGCCGATGCCGAGTTGAGCTTCGTCCGCTGCCTGAAGGCGGTGATGTACAGCGAGGCCTATCCGGTCGTCGCCACCCACTCCTCGCGGTTGATCGCCGTCGCCCAGGACGTCGCCCAGCGTGCCGGCCGCGGCATCGACGACTACGAGCTGTCGATGTTGCGCGGGGTACGCCCGGCCATGCAGGCCAAACTGGCCGGCCTCGGGCAGCGGGTACGGGTCTTCGTCCCCTACGGCCCGCTCGGCTACGAGTACACGATGCGCCTGCTGGCCCAACCGCAGAATCGGCAGGAGCTGCTGCGAGGACTGCTTGAGCGTCCCTGACCGATCCGGCGGCGATCCGTCGATCGGGACTGCGTCCTCGGGACTCGATCCGGCCTCGACGCGGGGACTCGGCGTCGAGATCGTGGTCGTCCTGGCGCTGTCGCTCGGACGGTCAGCGGTCTATTCGGTGCTGAACCTGATCGAGAAGCTGACCCGGCCGGAGGCGTTGTCGTCGCAGACGACCTCGATGAACTCCTCGATCACCCCCGACCGGCCGTGGCTGGACCTGTCCTACCAGCTGGCGCAGATCCTCTTCGGTGTCGCACCGGCGGCGCTGGCGGTCTATCTGCTGCTCTTCCGCGCCGGGCCGATGCTGTGGGGACGCAGCCCGTTCGCCGCCCTCGGCCTCGACCTGCGCCGGCCCGGTTTCGACCTGAGCAGGGGAGCGGTGCTGCTGGCGGTGATCGGGATCCCCGGCATCGGCATCTACCTCGGCGCCCGCGCCCTCGGCCTGAACACCACCATCGCCGCGGCGAACCTGGCCGAGAACTGGTGGACCATCCCGGTACTGGTGCTGGCAGCGCTGGAGGCCAGCCTGCTGGAGGAGATCGTGATCGCCGGGTACTTCCTGATCCGGCTCACCCAGCTGGGCTGGTCCTGGTGGCAGATGGTGCTGTTGTCGGCGCTCATCC
Organism: Naumannella halotolerans; assembly: GCF_004364645.1. NCBI lineage: Bacteria > Bacillati > Actinomycetota > Actinomycetes > Propionibacteriales > Propionibacteriaceae > Naumannella > Naumannella halotolerans. The sequence goes on from NZ_SOAW01000003.1 coordinate 211,932, forward strand.
GGGGCTCCTATCACCTGTACCAAGGGGTGGGGCAGGGGATCGCCAACTTCCTGATGGGACTGGTCTTCGGGCTGCTGTTCCTGCGCTGGAAGCGGGTCGGGCCGCTGATCGTGGTGCACCTGTTGCTGGATGTGTTCTCCTTCGTCGGGTACGCGCTGCTGGCCCCGGTCGTCGACTGGTTGTGAGGCCGCGAGGCTGAGCGAGAACTGCCACTCGATGGCCTTTTGCGCCCATCCGGCCGCGATTCGGCGATCGAGTGGCGGTTTTCGCTCAGTGAGTCTCATCGAGACCTCGATGTGTGCGAGGTCACCGTCTGCCGCGTACCCTTGCGGCATGCGTGTTGGAGTATTCGGTGCCACCGGTCAGGTCGGCGGAGTCATGCGTGCCCTTCTCGAGGAGCGTGACTTCCCCGTCGACGAGATTCGTTTCTTCGCCTCGGCCCGCTCGGCCGGGTCGACGTTGCCGTTCAAGGACAAGCAGGTGGTCGTCGAGGACACCGCCACCGCCGATTTCAGCGGCCTGGACCTCGCCCTGTTCTCCGCCGGCAAGCAGACCTCGCTGGAGTTCGCGCCGAAGGTCGCCGCGGCCGGTGCGGTGGTGATCGACAACTCCTCGGGCTGGCGCGGTGACCCCGAGGTGCCGCTGGTGGTCGCCGAGGTCAATCCCGAGACCGTCGAGGACCTGCCCAAGGGCATCATCGCCAACCCGAACTGCACCACGATGGCGGCGATGCCGGTACTGAAGCCGCTGCACGACGAGGCCGGTCTGCGCCGGCTGGTCGTGGCCACCTACCAGGCCGTCTCCGGTTCGGGAGGTGCCGGTGTCGCCGAGCTCGCCGAGCAGCTCGCAGCCGTCGAGGACCCGGCGAAGCTCGCCTTCGACGGTGACACCTCGGCCTACCCGGAGCCGAACAAGTTCCCCCGCCCGATCGCCCACGACGTGGTCGCCCTGGCCGGCTCGCTGGTCGACGACGGCACCGGGGAGACCGACGAGGAACAGAAGCTGCGCAACGAATCGCGCAAGATCCTCGGCATCGACGACCTGCTGGTCGCCGGCACCTGTGTCCGGGTGCCGGTCTTCACCGGACACTCGCTGGTGGTGCATGCCGAGTTCGCCGAGGACCTCAGCCCCGAGCGGGCGACCGAGCTGCTCGCCGCCGCGCCCGGGGTGGAGCTGTCCGAGATCCCCACCCCGTTGCAGGCCGCCGGCAACGACCCGGTCTACGTCGGCCGGATCCGGGCCGATCAGTCGGCGCCGGCAGGCAAGGGTCTGGTGCTGTTCCTGTCCAATGACAACCTGCGCAAGGGAGCGGCCCTGAACGCGGTGCAGATCGCCGATCTGATCGCCTCCCGGGTGACTGCGTGAGCCAGCGGCTGGCCTTCGTCGGCGCCGGCATGATGGGTGGGACCCTGATCGCCGGTCTGCTCGCCGCCGGCAGGCAACCCGCCGACATCGTCGCGGTGGAGAACCGCGCCGAACGGCGCTCGAAGCTCAGCCAGGAGTACGGCATCGAGGCCGTCGCCGAGATGTCGGCGATCAGTGGCGCCGAGGTCGTGGTACTGGCGGTCAAACCGCAGGCCGTCGACGCGGCGCTGGCCGAGCTCGCCGAGCAGCTGCCCGCCGAGGCTGTGCTGGTGTCGCTGTGCGCGGGCATCTCCTGTTCCCGGATCGAGGACGCGCTGCCCGCCGGGCAGCCGGTGGTACGGGTGATGCCGAACACCCCCGCCCAGGTGGGTGCCGGCGCCGCGGCGGTCTCGGCCGGCAGCGCCGCCACCACCGAGCAGACCGAACTGGCCCGCGACCTGCTGCAGACAGTGGGTACGGCGGTGATCGTCCCGGAGAGCTATCTCGATGCCGTCACCGCGGTCTCGGGCTCCGGGCCGGCGTACCTGTTCCTGGTCGCGGAGTCGCTGATCGAATCCGGGGTGAACCTGGGCCTGCCCCGCGACATCGCCACCGAGCTGGCGGTGCAGACGATCTTCGGTTCGGCCACGTTGTTGCGGGAGTCGGGAACCCATCCGGCTCTGCTGCGCGAGCAGGTGACCTCACCGGGTGGGACGACCGCGGCCGGTTTGGGACAGCTGGAGGAGTACCGGGTACGGGCGGCCTTCGCCGCGGCCACCCGGGCAGCTCGCGATCGAAGCGTGGAACTGGGTGGTTGATCATGAAGACGGTGCTGGTCCATTCACCGGAGCTGGAACGCTACAGCTTCGGAGTTGATCATCCGATGGGCCCCGGTCGGGTCGAACTGACCCTGGCCCTGGCCCGACAGCTGGGGATCCTCGACGGGGTACAGGTGATCGAGCCGCCGCTGGGGGACCAGTCGCTGCTCGCCAGCGTCCACGACGAGATCTACATCGCCGCGGTGAGGGCTGATCGGGAGGCATCGATCTTCGGTATCGGAACCGCCGACAATCCTTTGGTGCAAGGGATGCACGACATCGCCTCGCAGATTTGCGCAGCCACCACCGAGGCCGCCCGGCAGGTCTGGACCGGTCGCGCCCAGCGAGCGATCAACGTCTCCGGCGGCCTGCACCATGCGATGCCGACCGGTACCAGCGGGTTCTGTGTCTACAACGATCTCGGGGTCGCCGCGCAGTGGCTGAAGGCCAACGGGGCGAAGCGGATCGCCTATGTCGACGTCGACGCTCACCACGGTGACGGGGTGCAGAAGATCTTCTACAACGACCCCGATGTGCTCACCGTCAGCATCCATGAGAATCCCGCGTACCTGTTCCCCGGGACCGGGTACCCGACCGAGGTCGGTGGCGTCGGTGCACTCGGTTCGGCGGTGAACGTGGCGCTACCGCCGGGAACCGGTGATGCCGGCTGGCTGCGGGCCTTCGAGGCGATCGTGCCGCCGGTGCTGGAGGCCTTCCAGCCCGACATCCTGATCACCCAGCACGGCTGCGACTCCCATGCCGACGATCCGCTGACCGACCTGACCCTGACCCTGGGCGGGCAGGTGGAGAGTTATCGGCGACTCGGTGAGCTGGCCGATCAGTACGCCCACGGCCGGTGGGTGGTCACCGGTGGTGGTGGGTACGCGATGCCCTGGGTGCTGCCGCGGGCCTGGGCCCAGCTGATCGGTGTCGTCTCGGGACATCCGGTGGACCCCGAGACCCCGATGCCGAGCGGCTGGATGCCCGAGACCTGGCGTTCGATCGCCGGTCCGGGCCCGGCCACCGTCGGCGAACCCGAACCGGAGTTCACTCCGATCACCGCCGGGATCGACCCGGCCGACCCGGTCGACCAGGCGATCCTGGCCACCCGCCGGGCCGCCTTCCCCGAGCTGGGCCTGGACCCCGACACCTTCTGAACGGCGGCGGTCGGCAGCGGTCGGTCGGCAGCGGTCGACAGAGCAGCGCAGCGGCCCGGCGAGTCGGTCCGGATGCCGACGATTGGGCGATGCCCGGGGTACGCGGGTAAGCTGTGCTTCTTGACCGGCTGGCGCCGACCGACGGGCTCTGCCCGCAGGCTGCAGCTGCCGAGATCCGACATCAACCGGAGCGCTCCCCAGCGCACCGAACGAGACGACGACGAAAGAGGCCACAGGTGGGTTCTGTCATCAAGAAGCGCCGCAAGCGGATGGCGAAGAAGAAGCATCGCAAGCTGCTGAAGCGCACCCGTATCCAGCGTCGCCGCGCAGGCAAGTAAGGCGACCGACACCGGTCGTGGGAGACCGGGACCCCGAGAAGTCGGGGAACACCGCAGACAGCCGGGTCGTGGTCTACACGCGACCGGGCTGTCATCTGTGTGAGGTGGCGATGCTCACCATCGCCCAGGTCTGCGACGAACTCGGCGAGAGCTGGCGCGAGGTCGACATCACCGGCGACCCGCAGCTGACCGACCGCTACACCGACCAGGTCCCGGTGACCACCGTGGACGGACGGCAGCACGACTACTGGCGGGTGGACGCCGACCGACTGCGGGCGGACCTGCTGACGGGACGCTGAGGGAGGTGCCCTCGCGCACCACCCGAGGGGGCGGGACTTCGCCATACCTTACTTTGTGCACAAGTTCACAAGGTCCTACGATGAGGCGTCCCGGGTTTCCGGGTCGCCAGGTCGGCAAGGAGCAGGGGATGAGCGATGCGGAGTCACCGATTCCGGGTGCCACCGTCGCCCGCCTGGTCGACTACCTCGCCGTGCTGACCCGCCTGGCCGATGCCGGGGTGAGCAAGGTCTCCAGCAACGAACTGGCCGAGGCCGCCGGGGCCAACCCGGCGCAGCTTCGCAAGGACCTGTCCCATCTCGGCTCCTACGGCACCCGCGGGGTCGGCTACGACGTCTCCTACCTGCAGATCCAGCTCGACCAGCACCTGGGTGCCGGTCTCGACCTGCCGGTGGTGATCGTCGGCGTTGGCAACCTCGGGCGAGCACTGGTGAACCACACCGGATTCTCCTCCCGCGGGTTCAAGGTCGTCGGCCTCGTCGACGCCGATCCGGCGCTGACCGGTGAACAGGTCGAGGGGCTGACGATCGTCGGCGACGCCGGACTGGAAACGCTGATCGCACGCACCGGCGCCACGATCGCCGTGATCACCACCCCCGCCGAGGTGGCACAACAGGTGACCGACCGTCTGGTCGCCAGTGGCATCATCGGTATCCTCAACTTCGCTCCGACCGCGTTGTCGGTCCCGTCGAATGTGACGGTACGCAAGGTCGACCTCGGGTCGGAGCTGCAGATCCTCGCCTACCACTGTCGAGTCCCGGGATCGAAGGACAGCCTGTTGTCCGCCTGGAACGAGCAGTCCAACGAACTTGCCGGAGCTGACCCACTGTGAGCATTCTCGCCCTGAGTGCCTCCCACCACACCGCGTCCCTCGACCTGCTGGCCGAGCTGACGCTGGTGCCCGACCAGCGCGCGAAGGTGCTCACCGAGCTCGAACGCAGCGCCTATGTCGACGAGGCCTTGGTGCTGTCCACCTGCAACCGGACCGAGATCTATGCCGCGGTGTCCCGCTTCCACGGTGGTCTGGAGGAACTCGCCGGGGCGCTGTCCCTGGTCTCCGGGGTGCCGCTGACTGCCTTGCAGAGCGGCTGTGCGGTCAGCTACGACGAGCGGGCCGTGCAGCACGCCTTCTCGGTCGCCTCCGGTATGGATTCGATGGTCCGCGGTGAGCAGCAGATCCTCGGTCAGGTCCGTTCCGCCCTCACCGAGGGCCAGCGCGCAGGCACCGTCGGCACCTCGCTGAACTCCTTGTTCCAGCAGGCATTGCGGGTCGGCAAGCGGGTCCAGCACGAGACCGCGGCCGGTGCCGCCGGCCGTTCGCTGGTCACCGCCGCCTTCGACCAGATCGGTGACCTGGCAGGTCGCCGGACCGTGATCATCGGCGCCGGGACCATGTCCTCGATGGCTGCCGCCACGGCTGCGGCCGCCGGTGCCGACCTGGTGCTGGTGAACCGGACCCGGTCCAAGGCCGAGCGGCTCGCCGGCACCCTCGGTGCGCAGGTACGCGACCTGTCCGAGCTGCGTTCGGCGATCGCCGACGCCGAGGTGCTGATCAGCTGCACCGGCGGCCGGGACCTGCAACTGGGTGTCGACGACCTGCTGGGCAGCGGGCTGCGTACCGTGGTCGACCTCGCACTTCCCGCCGACATCGCCCCGGAGGTCGCCGAGATCCCCGGGCTGCGGCTGATCAACCTGGCCAGCCTGGCCGAGGGCGGGTACGACGCCGCCTCCGAGGACGACCTGGCCGATGCGATGCAGCTGGTCGCCGACGAGGTCGCCGACTTCCTGGCCGCCCGCCGGGCCGCTGCGGTGACCCCGACCGTGGTCGCCCTGCGGACCATGGCCAGCGAGATCCTCGACGCCGAACTCTCCCGCCTGCAGTCGCGTACCCCGGAGCTGTCCGAGGCCGAACGGGCCGAGGTCGGCAAGTCCATGCGGCGGGTGGTGGAGAAATTGCTGCACCAGCCGACGGTGCGGGTACGCCAGCTCTCCTCGGAGTCCGACACCGACTACGCCGGTGCCCTGCGCGAGCTGTTCGCCCTCGACCCGCAGACGGTCCGGGCGGTCGGCGGGGGTGACCTCGGACGTGAGTGAGCCGGGGACGATCCGGATCGGTGCCCGGCGTTCCCCGCTGGCCGTCGCCCAGGCCGAATGGGTGGCCGGGCAGTTGCAGCTGCGGGGTGTTCCGACCGAGGTCGTGGGCATCACCACCCAAGGCGATGTCGATCGCCGCGAACTCACCCAGATCGGCGGCACCGGGGTCTTCGCCAGTGCGGTGCGGGACGCCCTGCACGCCGACACCATCGACCTCGCCGTGCACTCGGGCAAGGATCTGCCGACCGCCCCGGTGCCCGGGCTGGAGGTCGTCGCCCACCCCGAGCGGGAGGACCCCCGCGATGTGCTGATCGGGCTCCGGCTGGCCGACCTGGACGGTGCCCGGGTGGGTACGGGATCGCCACGCCGGGCAAGCCAACTGCAGGCCTGGGCGCGGGCCCGCGGGATCGAGATCACCGTGCAGCCGATCCGCGGCAATGTCGACCGGCGGATCTCGCTGGTCCGCAGCGGCGAGGTCGACGCCACCTTGTTGGCCGCCGCCGGCCTGCGCCGACTCGGCCGGCTCAGCGGTACCGGGCAGGAACTGCAGGTGATCGATGCCGCCGGTGTGCCGCAGTGTCCGGCCGAACTGCTCGATCCCGAGGTGATGCTGCCGGCGGCCGCCCAGGGGGCACTGGCGGTGGAGGCCGTCGCCGGCTCGCCGGCGGCCGAACTGGCCGCCGTACTGGACCATCAACCGACCCGCACGCGGGTGATCGCCGAGCGGTCACTGCTGGCCCGTCTGGAGGCCGGCTGCACCGCTCCGGTGGGGGCGCTTGCCGAGCTCGACCGGGGACGTGATATTGCCTCCGATTTGACTATGGCGGCGGTAATTGGGAGAACGTATCCGAGCACGTTCGACGAAACGGCTGCCGAGGGATCGCTGATCCGGGTCGCAGGCAGTGGATCGGCGGACGAAGCAGCAGCACTCGGCGCTCGACTGGCCGAGGACCTGCTGGCTCGACTTGACCGGACCTGATCCGGCGGACTGCCACCGTCGGCGGGCGAAAGGACGCGTGACCGAATGACCAGCACGGCCCGCCAAACGATGCCCGATTCGGTGCAAGGAACCCCGGACACCGACCCTTCCGCGGATTCCCAGAGCACCCCACCCGACCATTCCTCGCTGTCCCTGCCCACCCGCGGCCGGGTGATCTTCGTCGGCACCGGGCCCGGTGACCCCGACCTGCTGACCCTCGGCGCGGTGGCCGCGATCGCCGACGCCGATGCCTTGGTTCTTGATCATGAGGATCTGCGGACGATCCTCGAACACCCCTCGGTCAGCACCAAGAACGAGGACGTACCGGTGACGGTGGTCGGCCGCCAGCCCTCGGGCAAGCTGCAGCCGCCCTCGAGCCGCGCCCGGACCGTGCTGAAGCAGTCCACCGGCGGCCGTCGGGTGGTCCGGCTGATCGCCGGGGATCCGTTCCTGGACGGCGGGATCGCCGATGAGGCCGCTGCCTGTGTCCGCGGCGGGATCGACTTCGAAGTGGTGCCCGGTGTCTCCAGCCTGACCGCCGTACCCGAGTACGCCGGGATCGCGATGCAGAATGCCGCCGGTATCCATTTCGCCGCCGCCCCGGATCGGGTGACCAAGGCCCAGTCGGCCCAGTGGTCGAACTCCGGCACCCTGGTGATCTCCACCAAGGCCGGACTGGTCGCCGAGATCGCCGACGCCGCCCTGGCCAACGGCCGCCCCGGTGAGGACGCGGTGCTGGTCACCTTCGACGGTGGCACCACCTTGCAGAACTCGCTGATGAGTGTGTTGTCCGAACTCGCCGAGGACATCACCGCCGCCATCGCCGACAGCGGAACCGATCCCGAGGACCCGGTGCACGTGATGGTCGGCCCGGCCGTCAGCGCCCGCGACGATCTGTCCTGGTACGAGAGCAAGCCGCTGTTCGGCTGGCGGGTGCTGGTGCCCCGGACCAAGGAACAGGCCGGTCCGATGACCACCCGTCTGCGCAGCTACGGCGCGCACAGCGAGGAGGTGCCGACCATCTCGGTCGAGCCGCCGCGCAGCCCGCAGCAGATGGACAAGGCGGTACGGGGCCTGGTCGAGGGACGCTACGAATGGGTGGTGTTCACCTCGGTGAATGCGGTCCGCGCGGTCCGCGAACGCTTCGAGGCCTACGGCCTGGATGCCCGGGCGTTCTCCGGGTTGAAGGTCGCGGCGGTCGGCAACACCACCGGTGCCGCCCTGCAGGCCTGGGGGATCGAACCCGACCTGGTGCCCACCGGGGAGCACTCGGCGGCCGGTCTGGCCGCGGAGTTCCCGCCGTACGACGACACCTTGGACCCGATAAACCGGGTCTTCCTGCCGCGCGCCGACATCGCCACCGAGACCCTCACCGCCGGTCTGACCAAGCTCGGCTGGGAGGTCGAGGATGTCACCGCCTACCGGACCGTGCGGGCCTCGCCGCCGCCGGCCGAGGTGCGGGAGGCGATCAAGACCGGCAAGTTCGACGCGGTCGTCTTCACCTCCTCCTCGACCGTGCGCAACCTGGTCGGTATCGCCGGCAAACCGCACGCCTCGACGGTGATCGCGGTGATTGGCCCGGCCACCGCCCAGACCTGTATCGAGCACGGTCTGAGTGTCGATGTGATGGCCTCCAAGCCGTCGGCGATCGAACTGGCCGACGGTCTGGCGAACTTCGCCGCCGAACGCCGCGATGCCTTCCTGGCCAAGGACGAACCGGTCCTGCGCCCCTCGGAGGTACGGGGGAAGGCGCGTCGCCGGTGAGCGGGACGGATTCACCGCTGCCCGACGACTTCACGGTGCAGCCGCCGGTGGTCCGTCCGCGGCGTCTGCGGGCGAACCGGGCGATCCGCCGCATGGTTGCCGAGACGCTGGTCGATCCCGGCCGGTTGATCCTGCCGGTCTTCGTCGCCGGGGGGCTGACCGAGCCGCGACCGATCAGCTCCATGCCCGGGGTGGTGCAGCACACCCTCGACTCGGTGGTCGCCGAGGCGCGGCGGTGTGCCGAGGCCGGGCTTGCCGGGGTGATGCTCTTCGGCGTACCCGAGCACAAGGACGCTGCCGGTTCCGGTGCCCTGGACCCGACGGGGATCCTTCCCCGGGCCGTGCGGGCGATCAAGCAGGCGGTCGGTGAGGACCTGCTGGTGATGACCGACGTCTGTCTGGACGAGTTCACCGATCACGGCCACTGCGGTGTCCTGCGTACCGATGGGACGGTCGACAACGACGCCACCCTGGCCGCCTACGCCGAGATGGCGGTGGTGCACGCCGAGGCGGGTGCCGATGTGGTCGGGCCGAGCGGGATGATGGACGGCCAGGTCGCGGTGATCCGGCAGGCGCTGGACGCGACCGGGCACACCGACACGGTGATCATGGCCTACTCGGCGAAGTACGCCAGCGCGTTCTACGGGCCGTTCCGAGAGGCCGTCGGCTCCTCCCTGCAGGGGGATCGCAAGACCTATCAGCAGGATCCGGCCAATGTCGCGGAGTCCTTCGGGGAGGTGGAGCTCGACCTGCAGCAGGGCGCCGACATCGTCATGGTGAAGCCCGCTCTTGCCTACCTGGACGTGATCGCGAAGGTACGCGAGCGGGTGGACGTACCGGTCGCTGCGTACAACATCTCCGGTGAGTACGCGATGGTCGAGGCGGCGGCGGCGAACGGCTGGCTGGACCGGGAGCGGACCATCGACGAGACCCTGCTCTCGATCACCCGGGCAGGCGCGACGATCATCCTCACCTACTGGGCCCTGGAGTACGCCCGACGTCACCGGTGAGGCGTGTTCGGATCGTTGCCGAAAGTTGGCGCTCCGGGCATCGACCTGTGAACCCGCTGTGGCCTAGTGTTCCTTCCTGACAACCTGTCTCACAGAAGGAACAGAACATGAGTGCTGGATACGCGCCCGGTGGCGAACCGCCGCTCAACCAACCCTGGTACGGCATCGGCTTCGGCGATGCCCTCAAGCGATGGACCAAGAAATTCTTCGTCTTCAACGGCCGTGCCAGCCGGGGCGAGTACTGGTGGGTGACCCTCTTCGTGGTCATCGTCTCGACCGTGCTCGGTGCCCTGCTGGGGGCCATCGGCCTGGGGACCGGCGAGGCAGTGGTCACCGGCACCTCGTTCTCCTCCAGCGGCCCCACCACGATGATCAGCTATCTGATCAGCCTCGTGTTCTTCGTGCTCACCCTGGGATTGCTGGTGCGTCGACTGCATGACGCCAACTTCAGCGGCTGGCTGGCGCTGTTGTTGCTCATCCCCTGCATCGGATCGCTGATCGTGCTGATCCTGACGATCCTGCCGTCGAAGCCCGAGGGTGCGCGCTTCGACACTGCGTGATCGCGCAGTCGCAGAGAGCGCCGACGGGTGAGTCCCACCCGAACCGTGGCCCCGGCACCTTCGTAGGTGTCGGGGCCACGCATGTCCCCGGTGAAACCGGTGGGGTCTTCTCGCTCGGTGAGTGTCGCGCTGGGGTGCGTGGGACATCCCGGAGACGAACCCCGATCCCGCTAGGCTCGCCGCACCAGCCTCGTCAGGGCGCTCGTTGCCGTCCGGACGCCCCCCACGAACCAGAAGGACTCCGATGAGCCAGGACCCGCAGAACCCTTGGACCCCACGCGACAACGACCAGTCGGCGACTCCGGCCGATGAGGCGTACGGCCAGCAGTCGTCCGGCCAGGGTTCCTATGGTCAGGATCCGTACGGGCAGGGTTCGTACGACCAGGGTTCCTACGGTCAGGGTTCCTACGGGCAGGGCTCGTACGACCAGGGTTCGTACGGTCAGGGTTCCTACGACCAGGGTTCGTACGACCAGGGTTCCTACGGCCAGGACGCCTACGGGCAATCCGCCCAGCAGCAGGGCGGCTACGGCCAGGATCCCTACGGGCAGCCGGGTTACGGTCAGCCCCAGGCCGCCTACCCGGTCGCCGCCACGCCTGTCCCCGGTGACCCGGGAACCCTGGACCTGCCGTGGTACGGAATCGGTTTCACTGCGGCGATCAAGCGCGCCTTCAGCAAGGCCTTCGTCTTCGACGGCCGGGCCAGCCGCGGTGAGTACTGGTGGGTGATCCTGGCTCAGTTCCTGCTGTCGGTGATCATGCTGATCCTCGGCTACGCGCTGTTGCTCAGCGACCCAGCGGTCCGGACATCGGAGGGCTCGCCCGGGCCGGTCGGGATTGCCGGCATCGTCGTGCTGATCGCGTGGTTGGTCGTCTCGGTCATCATCTCGCTGCTGCTCATTCCCCTCACCGTGCGGCGGCTGCACGATGCCAATTTCAGCGGCTGGTTCTGGCTGCTCAACCTGATCGCCTCGCTGATCGTGATGATCCTTTGCGTGCTGCCGTCGAACCCGATGGGTGCCCGCTTCGACAAGTCGGCGACGAACCGCTGAGGCTGCACCACCGGGCCGGGCGCAGGCGGATCCGGTCCGCCTCGCCGGCGGCACCGGCGACCGTCGCGCACCGGGTCGCTTCCCGGTTTGGGATTTTCTCCTACAGCGCGTAGAAATAGTGACCATGACGTCGCGTTCTGCTGCCATGTTCGACGCCGCGAAACGCGTCATCCCGGGTGGAGTCAACTCCCCGGTGCGTGCATTCAACTCGGTCGGCGGTACGCCCCGGTTCATCGCCGAGGCGCACGGGCCGTACCTGGTCGATGTCGACGGCAACGAACTGGTCGACCTGGTCTGTTCCTGGGGGCCGATGCTGCTCGGCCACGCCCATCCGCAGGTGATCGAGGCGGTCACCACCGCCGCGGCCCGGGGGACCAGCTACGGCGCTCCCACCCAGGCCGAGACCGAACTGGTCGAGACCATCATCGAGCGTGCTCCGGCCGAACAACTCCGACTGGTCAACTCCGGCACCGAGGCCACCATGAGTGTGCTGCGGCTCGCCCGCGGCGTCACCGGCCGGGACAAGATCGTGAAGTTCGCCGGCTGCTACCACGGTCACGCCGACTCGCTGCTGGCCAGTGCCGGCTCCGGGCTCGCCACCCTCGGCATCCCCGGCACCCCGGGGGTCACCGCGGGCACCACCGCCGACACCATCGTGCTGCCGTACAACGACCGCGAAGCGGTCACGGCCGCCTTCGCCGAACACGGTGCCGACATCGCGGCCCTGATCACCGAGGCGAGCCCGGGCAACATGGGCGTGGTGCCACCGGCCGAGGGGTTCAACGCCTTCCTCGCCGCGACCGCCCACGAACACGGCGCACTGTTCGTCTCCGACGAGGTGATGACCGGATTCCGGGTGACCCGATCGGGCTACTACGGCATCGACAAGGTGGAGCCGGATCTGGTCACCTTCGGCAAGGTGATGGGCGGCGGGTTCCCCTGCGCCGCCTTCGGCGGCCGGGCTGAGTACATGGCCCAGTTGGCACCGCTCGGCGGCGTCTACCAGGCAGGCACCCTGAGCGGGAACCCGATCGCTGCCGCCGCCGGTACGACCACGCTGAAACTGGCGACCGAGGAGGTCTACGCCGGGATCGACAAGCGGGCCGGGGAACTGTCGAGCGCGGTCACCGAGGCCTTGTCGGCAGCAGGTGTGCCACATGTGCTGCAGCACGCCGGGAACATGTTCAGCGTCTTCTTCACCGATGCGCCGGCCGTACCCGATTACGCCACCGCAGCGGCCCAGGACACCACCGCCTATGCAGCCTTCTTCCACGCCATGCTGGACGCCGGGGTCTACCTGCCGCCGAGCGCCTTCGAGGTGTGGTTCCTGTCCGCCGCGCATGACGACGCCGCCATCGACAAGGTCATCAGCGCGCTCCCCGCAGCCGCCCGGGCAGCAGCCCAGTCCCGTTCGTCGCAAGCCTGAGGAGAGACCAGATGAGCCCCGCCGACGGCGAACCGCAGAACGAGACCGCCCCCGGACCCGTCCGGGCGGTCGTCCACCTGGTCCGCCATGGCCAGGTGGAGAACCCCGGCGGTGTGCTCTACGGCCGGCTGCCGAACTTCCACCTGTCCGCACTCGGCCGGGAGATGGCCGAGCGGGTTGCCGCGCGTACCGCCGACTGGCCGCTGACCCACCTGCGCTGTTCACCGCTGGAACGCGCCCAGGAGACGATGGCGCCGATCGCGGCCAATCATCCCGAACTGGACGTGGTGATCGACGACCGGGCGATCGAGTCCGGCAACGAACTGCAGGGTCGGGTCTTCTCCGACAAGGCCTCCTCCCTGCGCGACCCGCGGATCTGGTGGATGCTGCGCAATCCGCTGCGCCCGTCCTGGGGTGAGCCCTACACCGCGATCGTCGCCCGGATGGATGAGCTGGTACGCGACGCCGCCCGCCAGGCCGGACCGGACGGGCAGGCGCTGATCGTCTCCCACCAGCTGCCGATCTGGATGGCCCGCAGTGCCGCCGAGGGACGGCGGTTGGCCCACGACCCCCGCAACCGGGAGACGACCCTGGCCTCGATCACCTCCCTGACCGTCGTCGACGGCCGGGTCACCTCGGTCAGCTACGACGAGCCCGCCGCCGACCTGTTGCCCGTCAAGGGCCGGGACAAGAAGTTCGTGGCCGGGTCGTGAGGGCTCGGCTGCGTGGTGGTGTCGTCGCGACCCTGGTGGCACTGCTGGTTCTCACCGGGTGCTCCTCGGGGCGTACCACCGACGGCTTCGTCTCCCCCGAACCGGGGCTGACCCAGGTGCCGCCGCAGGAGCGCCAGCCGGCGCCGGTGCTCACCGGGACCACCTTGACCGGGGAACCGATCAGCTTCGCCGACTACCCGGGCAAGGTGCTGGTGGTCAACGTCTGGGGATCGTGGTGCGCGCCCTGCCGCAAGGAGGCCCCCGAGCTCGTCCGGGCCTCGGAGGAGACCGCCGACGTGGCCCAGTTCATCGGCATCAACACCCGCGACCAGGCCCCGGCCGCGGCGATCGCCTTCGAACGGGAGAACGGCGTCTCCTATCCGAGCATCTTCGATGTCGACGGCCAGGCGATCGTCAGCTTCGCCGACACCCTGCCGCCGAACGGGATCCCCAGCACCTTGATCATCGACACCGAGGGTCGGGTCGCTGCCCGGATCCTCGGGCCGACCACCGCCACCACCTTGGTCGGTCTGGTCGAGGACACGGCCGAGGGCAAATGATCATGGACGGATGTTGATCATGGACTTGGCTGCATGGGCACAGGAACTCGTCCAGGGGACGCTTCTGGTGGCGTTGCCGATCGCGCTGCTCGCCGGAGCTGTCTCGTTCTTCTCGCCCTGTGTCCTGCCCCTGCTTCCGGGGTACCTGTCCTATGCCTCGGGTATGAGCGCCAGTGAGGTCGTCGGCGGTGAACGCCAGCGCGGCCGGTTGCTGCTGGGATCGATCCTGTTCGTCGCCGGGTTCACCTTCGTCTTCATCTCCTTCGGCGCCGCCTTCGGTGGCCTGGGCCAACTCCTGCTGGCCCAGGCCAGTCTGCTGACCCGGATCCTCGGGGTGGTGCTGATCGTCGTCGGGCTGATCTTCACCGGCTGGGTGGGGATCGGTCAGTCGACCAAGCGGTTCGCCGCCCCGAGCAGCATCGGCCTGACCACCGCGCCACTGCTCGGCGCACTCTTCGGTCTCGGCTGGACCCCGTGCATCGGACCCACCCTGACGGTGGTGCTGACGATGGCCTACACCGAGGCCTCGGCGGTCCGCGGGGCCGCCCTCAGTGGTGTCTACGCCCTCGGCCTCGGGATCCCGTTCGTGATCGCCGGGATCGCGTTCGGGCGGTTCAACCGGACCGTCCAGTGGGCCCGCCGGCACAGCCTGGCGATCCAGCGGATCGGCGGCCTGAGCATGGTCGCCATCGGGGTGTTGATGCTGACCGGTGTCTGGGATCTGCTGCTCGGCCTGGTCCGCCAATGGGTCGGCGCATTCGGAATGACGGTGATCTGATGGCGAAGGACGATCTGCTGACCGAGGGACCGAGCGCCGACGAGGTCGGCAACGACACCGCCGCCGACCGGGTGGCACAGGAACGGCGCAAGGACTCCTCGACCGGATTCGGGCTGACCGACTGGCTCCGGTGGCTGTGGAACCAGCTGACGGCCATGCGTACCGCGTTGGCGCTGCTGTTCCTCGGCGCCCTGGCCGCGATCCCCGGCTCCTTCGTACCGCAGCGGTCGATCTCACCCTTCGAGGTCGAGCAGTTCATCGCCGACAACCCGACCCTGGGCAGTTTCTACGACGCGATCGGGATGTTCTCGGTCTACACCTCGCCCTGGTTCGCCGCCATCTACCTGCTGTTGTTGATCTCCCTGGTCGGCTGCATCGTTCCCCGGATCGGTCAGCACTACAAGGCCGTGAAGGCTGAACCGCCGCGGGCGCCCAAGCGGCTCTCCAGGCTGCCGGAGAACGCCGAGACTCGGGTCGGCTCCGACCCCGAGGAGGTACTCGACACCGCCGCGGCCTTCCTGCGCCGCAAGCGTTTCCGGGTGGTCCGCCGAGACGGTGAGCTGAGCGCGGAGAAGGGCTACCTGCGCGAGGTCGGCAACCTCACCTTCCACATCTGCCTGGTGCTGATCCTGGCCACCATCGCCGTCAGCGTGCTCTGGGGCTTCCGCGGGACCTCGGCGACGATCGTCGGCCGGGGCTTCTCCAACAACCTCGCCTTCTACGACGATGTCACCGCCGGCGGCCTGTTCCGTACCGACCAGTTGTCGCCGTTCACCCTGCAGGTCGACGACTTCACCGTCGAGTACAACCTGGGCGACCCGCAGAACGCCTCCCAGCCGCTGCACTTCGAGACCAATGTCACCGTGATCGACCGGCCGGGGGCTCAGCCGCGGTCGGAGACCATCACCGTCAACCACCCGATCACCATCGACGGGGTGCAGGTGCACCTGTTGGGGTACGGGTTCGCGCCGGTGGTCACCGTCACCGACGGCGAGGGTCAGGTGGCCTACTCCGGGCCGGTGCTGTTCCTGCCCCAGGACGGGAACTTCACCTCTGCCGGTGTGATCAAGGCACCCGATGCGCGACCCGAGCAGGTCGCCTTCCAGGGCTTCTTCCTGCCGACCGCGACCGTCGACGAGATGGGGCCGCGCTCGGTCTTCCCCGATGCCTACGTCCCCGAGCTCTTTCTCAATGCCTGGGCCGGTGAGCCCACGGCCGAGACCGGGGTGCCGGAGAACGTCTACCAGCTCGACACCACCGGCTTGGAGCAGCTGACCTCGGCCGACGGCGAGCCGCTGCGGATCCGGCTGGCGCCGGGGGAGAGCTATCAGCTCCCTGACGGGCAGGGGACCTTGTCCTTCGACGGTTACACCCGGTGGGTCCGGTTGCAGTACTCGAGCAGTCCCGGCGCGGCCGAGACGCTGGTGGCGATCGGGCTGGCGGTGGCCGGCCTGTGCCTGTCGCTGTTCGTCCGGCCTCGACGGATCTGGGTGAAGGCAGGCACCGGGGAGGCGCCGCCCGGCCGTACGCCGAAGCCGGACCCCGTACCCACCGAGGCCAGTGAATCGGCTGCCATGGGAGCCGCTGGCGAAGCTGCCGGCAACGCGACGGCCGATGCCGGATCCACGCAGGTCGACCCGGCGGATACCGAGCCGGCGGAATCGGCCTCGGTCGCGCCGAGTGGCCCGACCTGGGTCGAGGTGGGCGGACTGGACCGGGTCGGTGGCCGGATCGGTCTGGAGGATGAACTGGCGGCAGTCCTGGGCGTGGTGCAGGATGCCGATATCGATCGATCGCGCGGGGACCACACACCCGGTGACGAATCGCGTGGGAAGGAACCCGCATGAGCCTGTCCGAACTGTCCTACCTGTCCACGGTGAGTGCTGCCGTGGTGTTCCTGTTCGCCACGATGATGCACGCCGCGGAATGGGCCACGGCCACCGTGCGGCGGCAATCGGCGGCCCGGGGCAGACAACTCGCGGCGGCCACCGCCGGCGCCAAGGGTGCCGAGGTGACCGGGGTGACCGATTCCGCCGGCGCGCGCCCGAGCAGTGAGGCGGTCGAGGTCGCGGAGGAGAAGTCCAGCGGCTGGGGACGGATGGGGCTGGGCCTGAGCGTGGTCGGCACCGGATTGATCTTCGCCGGTCTGATCACCCGCGGGATGGTCGCCGAGCGGCTGCCGCTGGCGAACATGTTCGAGTTCACCTCGATGGCGATGGGCATGATCGCGGTGGCCTATCTGGTGGCCAACCTGAAGTTCGGTATGACCTTCCTCGGGCTGCCCGTCACCTTGCTGGAGACGATCGGCCTGGGTGCGGCGGTGACCTGGTTCTACGTCGACATCGTGCCGCTGATCCCGGCGCTGCAGTCGGCCTGGTTCAACTTCCACATCTCGGCCGCCGCGATCTGCGCGGCCGCGTTCAACCTCGCCGCGATCGTCTCCATCCTGTACCTGGTCCGGCGCCACCACGACAACCGCGTCGCCGCCGGCACCGCCCACCGCAACTACCTGGACAAGCTGCCCAGCACCCAGGCCCTGGACCGGATCGCCTACTGGTGCCTGGCCTTCGCCTTCCCGCTGTGGACCTTCACCATCACCGCCGGTGCCATCTGGGCCCAGTACGCCTGGGGCCGGTTCTGGGGCTGGGACCCGAAGGAGACCTGGTCCCTGGTGACCTGGGTGATCTACGCCTGCTACCTGCACGCCCGACTGACCGCCGGCTGGCGAACCATCGTCCCGGCCGTGATCGCGATCATCGGCGCGATCTCCTTCTGGTTCAACTTCGTCGGCATCAACCTGCTGGTCTCGGGGCTGCACTCCTACGCCATGTGACCCGCGGGCGCCAGGTGACCCCGCGGCGCCAGGTGAGCCCGCCGTACCCGCAAATTGTCGGAAGTTATGGCGACCTGGACTGCCGCGGAGGTCGCCACAGCTCCCGATGAGTTCGGGGTACGGGGCGCGATGCCGCTGCGCGCAGGGCAGACCGGGCTGCCGCCGAGCGCCGAGCAGACCGGGCCGCCGCCGGGCGCCGGGTCAGTGGCGGCGACCGGGCGTCGGGTCAGTGGCTGCCGGCGAACCAGCGGCTGACCGGCAGCACGATCCGCATCGGCATCCGCTTCGAGACCTCGCCGAGCAGCACATTCGCCGGGCCGTCGATCACACTCGGTACGCCGCGGTGCAGCGCCTTGAAGGTGCTCTGCACGACCTGCTCGGGGGTACGCCGGCGCTGCATGATCGACTCGTCGCCGGCGCGGGCGAAGAACCCGGTCTCGGTCGGGCCGGGACAGACCGCGACCACCCGTACCCCCTGCGGCTTCAGCTCCGACCACAACGCCTGGCTCAGGCTCAGCACATAGGACTTGGTGGCGGCATAGACGGCCATTCCCGGGATCGGCTGGTACGCCGCCAGGCTGGCGACATTGATCACGGTGCCGCCGCCGCGCTCGACCATCGCCGGTACGAAGGCCCGGGAGAGGGTGGTCAGGCTGACACAGTTCAACTCGATCTCGTCGACCATCCGGTCGGTGTCGGCGTCCGCGAAATCGCCCACCGTGCCGAAACCGGCGTTGTTCACCAGCACCGAGACGTGGCCGAGCCGTTCGGCGGCCGCGACCACCGCGCTCCGGCCCTCGGCCGTACCCAGATCCGCCGCCACGACCTCCACGGCCACCCGGTGGAAGTGCCGCAACTCCTCGGCCAACTCCCTCAGCCGGTCCTCACTGCGGGCGGTCAGGATGATATTGTGGCCCTTCCGGGCCAGGTAGCGGGCGAAGTGCTCGCCGAGTCCACCGCTGGCTCCGGTGACGAGTGCGTAGTCCATGCCGCCAGCCTAGGGCCGTACCCACGATGCCTGCGTCCCACCGCCGGGCTCGAATGGCTGTCAGGCTCCCGGCAGGGCTAGTTTTGGCCCATGCCGTGGGAGCACTTCGTACTGATCGCCATCGCCGGTCTCTGGGCCGGGACGATCAACACCGTCGTCGGGTCGGGCACCTTGGTGACCTTCCCGGTGCTGGTGACCCTGGGCTACCCGCCGGTCACCGCCACCACCTCGAACGCGATCGGCCTGATCAGTGGCTCGTTCACCGGCGCCTGGGGCTACCGGCACGAGCTGACCGGGATGAAGGCGAAACTGATCCGGTACGGCATCGCCTCCCTGCTCGGTGCCATCACCGGCGCGGTGCTGCTGCTGGTCCTGCCGCACACCTGGTTCGAGCAGATCGTGCCGTTCCTGATCGGCTTCTCGGTGCTGCTGGTGGTGATCCAGCCGTGGTTGACCAAACGGATGAAGGAACGCCGGACCGCCACCGAATCGGCCGGCCCGCTGCTCTACGGGCTGATCTTCGCCGTCGGCATCTACGGCGGCTACTTCACCGCCGCCCAGGGGATCATGTTGGTCGCGGTGCTCGGGTTGTTCCTCTCCGATCCGTTGCAGCGGCTGAACGGGATCAAGAACGTGCTGGCCGCGATCGTGAACCTGGTGGCCGGTGTGCTCTATGCCTTCCTGGCGCCGGTGAACTGGTGGATCGTGCTGACCATCGCACTCAGCTCGATCGTCGGTGGACTGCTCGGGGCGAAGTTCGGTCGGAAGCTGCCGCCGATGGCCCTGCGGGGCCTGATCGTGGTGATCGGCGTCGCCGCCATCGTCTACATGGTGTTCTTCCAGTGACCCGCGCCGGGGCCCCGTACCGGGCGACCGGAGGGTTGCCGAGCCGGACTCGTTCGGCTTGCACGGACGTGGAACGATAGGGCCATGCTTCGTCCTCTCGACCACTACGATCTGGCCATCATCGGATCGGGATCTGGGAACTCGATCGCTGACGAGGCGTTCGCCGACCGCTCGATCGCGATGATCGAGCGCAACCCGGTCTTCGGCGGGACCTGCATCAATGTCGGCTGCATCCCGACCAAGATGCTGGTGCTGCCGGCCGACTACGCCTCCTCGGTCGCCGAGGCCCGGCGGGTGAATGTCGACCTCTCGCTGGACGCGGTCGACTTCCCGGCGATGCGGGACCGGATCTTCGGCCGGATCGACCAGATCTCCGAAGGGGGCAAGGAGTGGCGCAGCAGTGCCGACAACCTGACCCTGTTCAGCGCCGAGGCCTCCTTCGTCGGCGAACGGCGGTTGCGGGCCGGTGAGCACGAGTTCACCGCCGATCAGATCGTCCTCGCCACCGGCAGCAGCGCCGTCCTGCCCGATGTCCCCGGCATCGACCTGCCGAAGGTGCACACCTCGGACACGATCATGCGGATCGACGAACTGCCGCAGACCCTGTTGATCATCGGCGGCGGTTACATCGCCACCGAGTTCGCCCACATCTTCGGTTCCTTCGGGGTGAAGGTGACCCAGCTCGCCCGCTCCGGACTGCTGCGCGGCCAGGACCAGACGATCATCGACCGCTACACCGAGATCGCCGCCGAGCGGCGTACCCTGCGGTTCGGGCAGACGCTGAACGGCATCGAGGCCTCCGAGGACGACCAGTTGCTGGTACTGACCTCCGATGCCGACGGTGAGCAGTACACCTACCTGACCGACATGGTGCTGGTCGCGATCGGCCGCAGCCCGAACTCGGCCGACCTGAACCCCGAGGCCGGTGGGGTACGGGTGTCCGCGTCGGGTTACATCGAGGTGGACGAGTTCCAGCGGACGAGCGCGGACGGTGTCTGGGCGCTGGGTGATGTCTGCAATCCCAACCAGCTCAAGCATGTGGCGAACCGGGAGGCGCGGGTCGTCCGGCACAACCTGCTGCACCCCGACGACCTGCAACCGGTGGGTGATCTGCCGGTTCCTTCGGCGATCTTCGGCGAGCCGCAGATCGCCACGGTCGGTCTCACCGAACAGCAGGCGATCGCGGCCGGGGTCGACTTCGTGACCGCGATCCAGGAGTACGGATCGGTCGCTTACGGCTGGGCGCTGGAGGACACCGTCCACCTGATGAAGCTGCTGGCCGATCCGGCCTCCGGCCAATTGCTCGGCGCGCACATCCTCGGACCCCAGGCGGCGTCGTTGATCCAGCCGCTGGTCCAGGCGATGACCTTCGGCCTGGGGGCCCAGGAGATGGCACGGGGCCAGTACTGGATCCATCCGGCGCTGCCCGAGCTGGTGGAGAACGCGTTGTTGGCGCTGCCGTTGACAGGACAGGCCCGTTGAGCGCGCGACGTCTCAGCGGCGGCCTGGCCCTGCTGGCGGTCGGTGCGACCCTGCTGGCCTGTTCTCCGTCACCGCAGCCGGCCCCGCCGGGGGAGTCGGCCGTACCGTCGGCCACCCCCAGTCCGAGCACCGCGGCGCCGACGCCGAGTGAACCGCTGTGCGCGGACCTGGTGGATGCGATGGGCCAGTCCGAGCAGATCGCCCAGTTGTTCATGCTCGGGATCGACATCGCCTCCGGTGAGGTCGACTCCTCGACGCTGAACCTGATGGACGACACCGGGGTGGGCAATGTCCTGCTGCTGGGCAACTCCGAGCTCGGGGTCGCCGGGGTGAGCGACCTGGCGCAGACCCTGCGGAACAGTTCTCCCCAGCCCGGCGGGGTCGACCTGATGATCGCCACCGACCAGGAGGGTGGGCAGGTCCAGCGGCTGCAGGGCACCGGCTTCCCCGACATGCCCTCGGCCGCCGAACAGGCGCAGCTGTCCGATGCCGAACTGCGCAGCCGGGCCGAGGAGTGGGGCGAGGCGCTGAAGCAGGCCGGGGTCGACTACAACCTGGCCCCGGTGGCCGATGTGGTGCCGGCGGACCGGGTGGACAGCAACGAACCGATCGGCGTGCTGCAACGCGGCTACGGGTCGGACCCGGAGGTGGTGAAGGAGAAGGCACAGGCCTTCGTCAACGGTATGCACGATGCCGAGATCGCCACCTCGGTGAAGCACTTCCCGGGTCTGGGGCTGGTCGAGGGCAATACCGACCTGGAGGCCGATGTCACCGACACCGAGACCACCGCCGAGGATCTGCAGACCTTCACCGGGTACGAGAACCTGAGCTCGGTGATGGTCTCCTCGGCCGTCTACACGCAGATGGATCCCGACCATCCGGCGGTCTACTCCCGGGAGATCGTCACCGGCACCTTGCGGATCGGACTGGCCTTCGACAAGGTGATCATCTCCGACGACCTCGGGATCGCCGAGTCGGCCGCGGCGGTCGACGAGGTGGACCGCGGGGCGGCCTTCCTGGCCGCCGGTGGTGACCTGGTGATCAACGCCGATCCCGATTCGCTGGCGGCGATGATGGAGGGGGTACGCCGCCGCGCCGCCGAGGACCCCGGTTTCGCCACCACCATCCCGGACAAGGCGACCCGGGTGCTGGAGCTGAAGGCCGAGACCGGTCGGGCCAAGTGCCAGCCCGGGCGCCAGCCCGCCAGCACCCCGGAAGGCTGACCCCTCCTCATCCGTTCCGCAGCAAACGTACCCATACGGTGTTCATGGGTGCGTTTGCTGCGGAACAGATGAGTTCGGGTCACCCGGGAAGAGGTGATGGGGCACCTGCGCGGTACGGGTTGATCGGTGGCGGCCCGGTTCGTGGCGGCCCGGTTCGAGGCGGCCCGGTTCGACGCGACTCTGGGTTGAGGCGGGTCGATCAGTCGTCGACGCGGAGTTCGTCGACCAGCTTCCGGGCCGGCTGTTCGTACTCGGGGGTGTTGCCCGGGATCGAGGCGAAGTACAGCGCGGAGGTCACATCGGTGGTCCGCACGATCACCACGATCATCAACTCGCTCTTGGCTTCGACATCGGGAAGGTCGAAGCCGAGTTCGGATTCGACGATCCACCCCTCGTGGCCGTCGATGGTGATCGCCTCGTTGCGTTGATCATCGCGGGTCACCTCGGCGTCACCGTAGAAGGAGCCGACGATGCACTCGGTGACGATCTCCGAGCCCTGTTCGGGAGAGAAGAAGCCGTCACCGGCGGCCAGTTCGGCGATCAGTACCCCGGCCTGCCAGACGTCACCACCGTCACGCTGTTCGGTGATGATCACCTGGGTGGCGGTGTCCCGGCCGAAGGGTACGCGGTTGTCGTAGATCGGCGCCGACCACGGGGCACCCAACTCCGGATAGGACAGGTTGCCCGCCCGTACCCGACCGTCGGTGACCGCCGGAGGTGCGGTCGGCAGCTCGCTGGGGTACGGCGGGCACAGACTCTGCGGTGTCGCATTCGGGCCGGCGGGATCGGCCGGGTCGATCAGTTCCCGGCCGGTCAGCAGGCGAGGCAACACGATCACCGCACCGATGATCAGCCCGATCGCCAGCACCGCAGCGAGGATCCACCACCCAGCCCCGCCACGACGGGTCGCGGGGGCTGCAGCGGGTACGTACCCACCCTGACCGGTGCCACGGGCACCCTGGCCATCGAAGCGGCCGCCGGACCGCGCGCCAGCGGCCGGGAGCTGGCCGGGTGGTACGGCCGTACCCGGCGGTGCGGCGGTGGGAACGGGGGACAGCGTGGTCGACCACTGCTGACCGTCCCAGTAGCGATACATCCCGGGCTGACCACCCGGATCGGAGTACCACCCGGGCGCGCTCACGGACGGTCCGTTCGCGGTACGTACCGTCGCGTGGCCTGCATCAGCCCTCGACCTGCAACTCGTCGATCAGGTCCTCGGCCGGCTGCAACAGTTCGGGGGTGGTGTCGGGGATGGAGGCGTAGTAGAGCGCCGAGGTCACATCCGAGGTCTTCACGATCACCACGATCATCGTCTCCCCCTTGGTCTCCAACCCCTCGATGTCGAAGCTGAGGTGGGACTCGACGATCCATCCCTCCTTGCCGTCGATGGTGATCGCCTCGTTGCGCTGGTCGTCGCGGGTCACCTCGGCGTCGCCGTAGAAGGAGCCGACGATGCATTCGGTGACGATCTCCGAGCCCTGTTCGGGGGAGAAGAAACCGTCGCCGGCGGCCAGTTCGGCGATCAGCACCGACGCCACCCAGGAGGAGAACCCGTCATAACCCTCCTCGACCAGCACGGTTTGGGTCTGTGCGTCCCGGCCGAACGGCACCCGGTTCTCCGATGACGGCGCCGACCACGGTGAACCCAGCTCGGGATAGGACATCCCGCCGGCATGCACTCTGCCGTCGCCCTGGGCCGGCGGTACGGTCGGGTACTCACTGGGCTGGGGCGGGCACAGGCTCTGCGGCGTCGCGCCACCGCCACCGGGATCGGTGTCGATCACCGAGCGACCGGTCAGCAACTGCGGCAGGATGATCACCGCGCCGACGATCAGCGCGAGCGCGAGCACACCGCCGAGCACCCACCACAGTGCGCCGCTGCGCGGTTGACGTACGGCATAGGGGTTGCTGCCGTTCGGCGCGTACTGGCCCCCTTGAGGCTGCGCCCCGGGCGCCGACGGCTGCTGCCCCCGCGCCGGTCCGGTGCCGGGTGCCGGCGCATGCGGTGTCGGGGACAACTCCTGCGACCACGCCGTGCCGTTCCAGAATCGGAACATGCCCGGTTGCCCACCCGGATCCGGATACCACCCCACCTGGCCACTCATGGCGCCAGTGTAGGGCGGGAGAAGGGCCACCAAAAACGCCGTGCCCGGCCCCTGACGGGACCGGGCACGGCGCCAGAAGTCGGTTGCCGGATCAGCCGAACTTGCCGGTGATGTAGTCCTCCGTGGCCTGCTGCTGCGGGGTGGAGAAGATCCGCTCGGTCGGACCGACCTCGATCAACCGTCCCGGCTTGCCCTGGGCGGCCAGGTTGAAGAATGCGGTCTGGTCGCTGACCCGCGAGGCCTGCTGCATGTTGTGGGTGACGATCACCACCGTGTAGTTCTCCTTCAGCTCACCGATCAGGTCCTCGATGGCCAGGGTGGAGATCGGGTCCAGTGCCGAGCAGGGCTCGTCCATCAAGATCACCTGCGGCTGCACGGCGATCGCCCGGGCGATGCACAGCCGCTGCTGCTGCCCGCCCGACAGACCCGAGCCGGGGGAGTTCAGCCGGTCCTTCACCTCGTTCCACAGGTTGGCCTGCTTCAGCGAGTGCTCCACCAGTTCGTCCATGGCCTTGCCCGACATCCGGCCGCCGTTCAGCCGTACCCCGGCCAGCACGTTCTCCTTGATCGACATGGTGGGGAACGGGTTCGGCCGCTGGAAGACCATGCCGACCTGCCGGCGTACCTGCACCGGGTCGATCTTCGGTCCGTAGAGGTTCTCGTCGTCGAGCATCACCGCACCCTCGACATAGGCGCCGGGGATCACCTCGTGCATCCGGTTCAGGGTCCGCAGGAAGGTGGACTTGCCACAGCCCGACGGACCGATGAAGGCAGTCACGGTCCGGGCCTCGACCTTCAGGCTGACATCCTCGACGGCCTTGAACTTGCCGTAGTAGACGTTCAGGTCCTCGACGTAGATGCGCTTGCTCATCGGTGGTTCCTTCGCAGATGGTTCGGGCTCGAGAAGTGGAGGTGGGGCATCGTCGATCAGCGCACCTTCGGTGCGAACTTCGCCGCGATCAGGCGACCGGCGAGGTTCAACAGCATGACGATCAGGATCAGGGTCAGGGCGCCGGTCCAGGCACGTTCCAGATAGGCCTGGGCATCAGCTCCCTGGTCGACGTAGGAGCGGTAGACGAAGACCGGCAGGGTCATCATCGGCCCGTCGACCGGATTGTTGTTCAGCGAGGCGGTGAAACCGGCGGCGACCAGCAGCGGGGCGGTCTCACCGATCACCCGGGCGACCGCCAGCATCACACCGGTGACCAGGCCTGCCAGGGAGGTCGGCAGCACGACTTTCAGGATGGTCCGCCACTTCGGTACGCCGAGGGCGTAGGAGGCCTCCCGCAGCTCGTTCGGGACCAACCGCAGCAGTTCCTCGGTGGAACGGACCACGACCGGGATCATCAGCACCGACAACGCGACCGAACCGGCGATGGCGGTCTTCGTGCCGGGGTCGAGGAAGATCACGAACAGCGAGTAGGCGAACAGGCCGGCCACGATCGAGGGGATGCCGGTCATCACGTCCACGAAGAAGGTGATCGCGCGGGCCAGTCGGCCGCGGCCGTACTCGACCAGGTAGATGGCGGTCAGCAGGCCGATCGGCACCGAGATCACCGTGGCGATCCCGGTCACCCACAAGGTGCCGGTGATCGCGTGCACCGCGCCGCCCCCGGCGCCGATGACGCTGCGCATCGAGTAGGTGAAGAACTGCAGATCGAACCGGGGAAGACCGTTGGCCAGGGTGGAGATCACCAAGGAGATCAGCGGCACCAGGGCCAGGGCGAAGGCCGAGCTGACGAGCAGGGTGGCCAGCCGGTCCTTGGCCTTGCGGGAGCCTTCGATCGCGGTCGAGGCGATCAGCGTGCCGATGCCGAACAGCAGCCAGCCGACGAGGACGGTCTTGGCGATGCCGATGCCGCCGGTGACCGTACCGATCAGCAGGGAGGCAGCGAGCGCGGCGACGGCGATCCCGGCGACCACCGGCCAGCGCAGTTGATTGCCGGTCAGGCTGGTGGACCGGAGCTCCGGTGCGGTGGTGACAGCCATCAGTTGGCTCCTGAGAACTCTTTGCGCCGGCTGACGATCCAGCGGGCGAACATGTTGACGGCGAGGGTGATCACGAACAGCACCAGGCCGCTGGCGATCAGCTGGTTCACGCCGAGCCCGTAGGACTCGGGGAAACTGAGGGCGATGTTGGCCGCGATCGTGCTCGGGTTGGCCGACTGGAACAGGGCGAAGGTGAAGCCGCCGCCGACCGAGAGGACCATCGCCACTGCCATGGTCTCGCCGAGGGCACGGCCCAGGCCCAGCATCGAGGCCGAGATCAGACCCGGGCGGGCGTAGGGGATGACCGCGACACGGATCATCTCCCAGCGGGTGGCGCCGAGGGCCAGGGCGGCCTCCTCGTGCAGCACCGGGGTCTGCAGGAACAGCTCCCGGCTGAGCGCGGTGATGATCGGCAGGATCATCACCGCCAGCACGATGGAGGCGGTGAAGATGGTCCGGCCGGTGCCCGAGACGGGTCCGGCGAAGAGCGGGATGAAGCCGGCATTGGTGGCCAGCCAGTCATAGGTCGGCTGCACGGCCGGGGCGAGCACGCTGATCCCCCAGAGGCCGAAGACCACCGAGGGTACGGCAGCCAGCAGGTCGATCACGTACCCCAGCCCGGTCGCCAACCGGCGCGGGGCGTAGTGGGTGATGAACAAGGCGATGCCGATGGAGACCGGTACGGCCATCAGCAGCGCCCAGAAGGCGGCCCAGACGGTACCGAAGACCAGCGGGGCGACCCAGCCGGCGAAGGCCCCGTAGGGCAGTTCCTCAGCCGGTGCGGTGATCGCCGGCATGCCCTGCCAGAGCAGGAACAGCGCGACCAGAGCGAGGACGACGAGAATGGCGATCCCGGAGCCGGTGGCGAGGCCGGTGAAGACCCGGTCGCCGACTTTGCTGACGGGCTGGCGTTGAGTTGTGGGCACTGGTGCTGGATCCCTCGGTTCCGGGTCTGCCACCGAACTCGGGGCGGTAGTCATCTTGCTCATCGTTCTCCTCAGGAGACAAACTCGGTTGGACGACCCGCCGTGGGGCCCGGGAGAACGGGTGTCTCGCCAGCATCGTAGGCCAGACACCCGTTCCCGTCAGATCACTGAATGGCAGCGATCGATCCGGCGACGGCCTCGCTGACCGCGGAGGACAGCGGGGCGATCCCGGCCGCGTCGACGGCGGCCTGCTGGCCCTCATCGGAGGCGATGTAGCCCAGGTAGCTCTTCACCAGCGCAGCCGTGTTCGGGTCGGCGTAGCTGTCACAGGCGATCGCGTAGGAGACCAGAACGATCGGGTAGACATCACCCTCGGCCAGACGGTCCAGTTCGATCGACTGGTCGTTCGGGCTCAGTCCGGCCTCCTCGACCTTCGGGGACTCCTCGACGATCGCCGCAGCGGCCTCGGGGGAGTACTCGACGTAGTCGTCACCGACCTTGATCTTGGCCACGCCCAGGTCTCCGGCCCGGGAGGCGTCGGCGTAACCGATGGTGCCGGTGCCGTTGGTCACGGTGTCGACCATGCCGGAGGTCTGCGGGGCGGCCTCGCCACCCTCGTAGGGCCATTCACCGTCGGCCTCGGCGTCCCACACCTCGGGGGCGGCGACGTTGAGGTAGTCGGTGAAGTTCTCGGTGGTGCCGGAGTCGTCCGCGCGGTGCACGGCGGTGATCTGCAGATCCGGCAGCTCGGCGTCGGGGTTCTGGTCGGCGATCGCCGGGTCGTTCCAGTTGGTGATCTCGCCCTTGAAGATCTTCGCCAGGGTCTCGGCGTCGAGCTGCAGCTCGTCGACGCCCTCGACGTTGAAGATGATCGCGATCGGGGAGATGTAGACCGGCAGGTTCATCGCGGTCGAGCCCTCGGCGCAACGCGAGCCGGCCAGTGCCTCGGGAGCAACCTCCTCGGCGGTCATCGCCCGGTCGGAACCGGCGAAATCGGCTCCGCCACCGGCGAAGGCCTCCCGGCCGGCACCAGAGCCGTCGGGGGAGTAGTTCACGGTCACGTCGGGGTTCGTGGTCTGGAAGTTGGCGACCCAGACCTCCTGGGCCGATGCCATCGAGGAGGCGCCGACGCCGGTCAGGGTGCCAGTCAGGCCGCTTCCGCTGTCACCACCGGGAGCTTCGCCACCGGACTCGTTGGCAGCACAGGCCGACAGCAGGAGGGCAGCCGATGCCACGGCTGCGGCGGCTACACGCATCTTCATCTAATTCGTATCCCTTCGGATTCCCACTCAGCTCGTCGCTGACTTCGCCTGTGAAGCTAAGCGGACGCAATGACGTGATTACGGGTCTCAGATGAACAGACGGTGAACGAGCTGTGCCGACTGCGACACGAACCGGCAGCCGACGGCGTGGCGCGAGTGCGCGGGGGCCGAACAGTCGTTGCCGTGCGACCCGCCGGCTGCTGGAGCAAGTCGGCTGCTGGAGGATGTCGCTGATCGACAGCCTCCAGGGCCCGGGCCGGGCTCAGGCGGGCAGGTGCCGGACCGAGAAACTTCCCTTGGGGAGCTTGCTGCCCGGCAGACCGGCCGCCTTCAGCATCGCCGGCAGCACCGGGCGATGGCCGCAGATCACCGTCGGCCGACCGCTCTTGCGGGCCTCGGCGAGCAACTGCTCCATCGTCGCCACGACCGCCTTCGGTTCGGCCTCCGCGCCCTCCTCCGACAGCTGATCGAGCGACCGTACCCCGGCGCCGATGTGCTTGGCGTACGGCTCCACCGTGCCCAGGCAGCGGATCGAGGAGGAACTGATCACGTCCTGCACGCCATAGGCCGACAGCAGCGGGATCAGCGACTTCGCCTGGGCCTTGCCGCGGCGGTTCAGCGGTCGCAGATCGTCGCGCTTCTTCTTCCACTGTTTGCGGGGGATCGCCTTGCCGTGCCGCAGCACGATCAGGGCCGGTCCGCTGCCCGCCTCGACCGCGGCATCCAGGGTCGCCCGGTCGTCGTCGCGGGTGAGTTTGCGCCGGGCCGTCTCCAGCGGTAGCCAGAGCACCTCATCGACCTCCCGGTCGGGACGGTGCTTGCCGATCTCGAGCACCGCCGCCCGCCACCACTCGACCTGCTTGACCCGCTTGCCCAGCCGATAATGGGTGGCAGGCAGCCGGGCCTGCAGGGCGACCCGGACACCGGTCTCCTCGCGTACCTCGCGGACCGCGGTCAGCTCCGCGCGTTCACCCGGCTCCAACTTGCCCTTCGGCAGGGTGAGGTCGTCATAGGCCGGCCGGTGCACCACCAGGACGCGGTTGCGGTCGTCGATCACCACCGCACCGGCGGCACGGATCGGCTCCGGCGAATGCGCCATCTCAGCTGTCCTTGGCCCGACGCCGCCGGACCGCCGCGATCAGGTGCTCCTGCAGGTCCAGCAGCGCGTTCCCCTCCTCGTCATGGGTGCGCTGGGTCCAGGTCTCGTCCTCCAGCCACCAGGACGCGGTGCCGGGGTCGAAGGCAAGGTCGAACAGTCCGCTGATCTGCTTCACATGCTGCGGATTGCCCAACGAGACCACGGTCTCCACCCGGCGGTCCAGGTTGCGGTGCATCAGGTCGGCTGAACCG
The DNA here is from genome assembly GCF_004364645.1 of Naumannella halotolerans. NCBI lineage: Bacteria > Bacillati > Actinomycetota > Actinomycetes > Propionibacteriales > Propionibacteriaceae > Naumannella > Naumannella halotolerans. The sequence continues at coordinate 241,825 of NZ_SOAW01000003.1, forward strand.
ATCCCCACCCGCGGGCGACCGGCGTTGGCGAACCAGAAGATCCGGCTGTGCTCCAGGAACCGGCCGAGGATCGAGCGGACCCGGATGTTCTCGCTCAGACCGGGTACGCCGGGGCGGATGGTGCAGATCCCACGTACCCACAGGTCCACCGGTACGCCGGCCATCGAGGCCCGGTAGAGGGCATCGCTGATGGCCTCGTCGACCAGGGAGTTGACCTTGATCCGGATCCCGGCCGGTTTGCCCTGGCGGTGATTGGCGATCTCGCCCTCGATCTGGTCGATCAGTCCCTTGCGGATGCCGTGCGGGGCGACCAGCAGCCGACGGTAGTTGATCTCCTGCGACATACCGGACAGGCGGTTGAACAGCCGGGCGACGTCCTCGGTGATGATCGGGTTCGCGGTCAGCAGACCCATGTCCTCATACATCCGGGCGGTCTTCGGGTTGTAGTTGCCGGTGCCGATGTGGGCATAACGGCGAAGGCCCTCGGGCTCCTCGCGTACCACCATCGAGAGTTTGCAGTGCGTCTTCAGGCCCATCAGGCCATAGATCACGTGACAACCGGCCTGCTCCAGCTTGCGGGCCCAGGCGATGTTGTTCTGCTCGTCGAACCGGGCCTTGATCTCCACCACCGCCAGCACCTGCTTGCCCGCCTGGGCGGCCTCGATCAGGGCATCGATGATCGGCGAGTCACCGGAGGTGCGGTACAGGGTCTGCTTGATCGCCAATACGTGCGGATCTGCGGCGGCCTGTTCGATGAACCGCTGGACGCTGGTGGCGAAGGAGTCGTAGGGATGGTGCAACAACACATCGCGCCGCATCAGCGAGCCGAACATATCGGCCGGCTGGGCGGTCTCCACCTCGGCCAGATCCGGATGGGTGGCAGGCAGGAAGGCCGGGTACTTCAACTCCTCGCGGTCCAGCCCGCCGAGCCCGAACAGGCCGGTCAGGTCCAGCGGCCCGGGCAGGGAGTAGACCTCCTCGGGGGAGATGTCGAGTTCGGTGGTGAGCAGTTCCAGCATCACCTCGTCGATGTCGTCCTCGACCTCCAGGCGGACCGGCGGACGACCCAGTTTGCGCCGCAACAGCTCCTTCTCCAGCGCGAACAGCAGGTTCTCCGCGTCGTCCTCCTCAACCTCCACGTCCTCGTTGCGGGTGACCCGGAACATGTGGTGGGTGAGGACCTGCATCCCGGAGAACAACTGGTCCAGGTGGCGGGCGATCACATCCTCCAGCGGTAGGAAGCGGCCGCCGCCCAGGGCGACCAGGCGGGGCAGGATGTTCGGCACCTTCACCCGGGCGAACTGCCGGGCACCGGTGCTCGGATGCTTCAACAGCACCGCCAGGTTCAACGACAGACCCGAGATGTAGGGGAACGGGTGCGAGGGGTCGACCGCCAGCGGGGTCAGCACCGGGAAGATCCGGTCGGTGAACAGGGTCCGCATCCGGTCCTTCTCCGGTGCCTGCAGTTCGTCCCAGCGAAGGATCTCGATGCCCTCGGCGCTGAGCGCCGGGCGGACCTCCTCGGTGAAGACCCGGGCCTGTTCGGTGACGAGTTCGCGAGTGCGTTCGAGGATCATCCGATGGACATCGCGCGGCAGCATCCCCGAGGCGCCCGGTACGGCGACCCCGGCGGCCATCCGTCGTTTCAGGCCGGCCACCCGGACCATGAAGAACTCGTCCAGGTTGGCCGAGAAGATCGCCAGGAACTTCGCCCGCTCCAGCAGCGGGATCCGGTCGGCATCACGGGCCAGGTCGAGTACCCGGTTGTTGAAGGCCAACCACGACATCTCGCGATCGGCGAAGCGGTGTTCGGGCAACGTGACGGCGGTGTCCGGTTCCTCGGCCTCGCGAGGCTCCAGCTCTGCTTCCACCGTTGCCACCTCCGGGTTCGTCGGGTGAGTTGCTGACATCAAACTCTATCCGAGTCGGCGCCGGGGAACGCGTAGACGACATCTTGGTGAATGACCTCGAAACCGGCCCGGCGATAGATCTCGACCACCCGCGGCTGGTCGTCCTCCACATAGAGGATCACCCGTTGCTTGCCGAGGTCGACCAGATGCTGCAGCCCGGCGGTCAGCAGGGCCCGACCGATCCCGCCACCGCCGGCCTCGGGATCGACGGCGAGGACGTAGACCTCACCGGTCTCGGCGTCGTGCTGTTTGGTCCAGTGGAACCCGGTCAGCCTCGACCGGCCGTCGGCATCGGTCACGGTGGCCACCAGCAGGTCCTCGGGGCGGTACCAGTCCTCACTCATCCGCGAGGCGAGGTCGGCGGCATCCATCGCGCCCTGTTCGGGGTGGTGGGAGAAGGCGCGGGCGTTCACCGCGATCAGCTCCTCGGCGTCCTCGGCCCGGTAGCCGCGAATGGTCACTCCCGCCGGCGGCGGCACCACCTCCACCGGCCCGGCCGGCGATCGCTCCATGATCAACAACTTGCGTACCGGTTCGGCCCCGCGCGCCGCGGCCCAGGCCCTCGCCCCGGCGAGGTCGCCGAAGGCCCAGTAGGCAAGGGATCGCGGGTGGTCGCTGAGTTCGGCGACGATCCCGGTGGCGACACCGGACCGGCGGTGATCGGGATCGACCACCACCTGGACGTGCCCGTCGGCCAGCAACCCGTACCCGATCAGGGCCTCGGCAGAATGCGCCGTGACCTGCCGTTCGGGGCCGCCGTGGTTGATGCTGATCATGGCCGCTTCGTTCAGTGCAGCGGTGCCGTCGACGGCCCGGGCGGCCTCGACCAGTGACCTCACCTCGGCGGTGTCGGGAACGGCGGTGCTGAAGGTCGTACGCTGCAGGCTCACCAGCCCAAGACTAGTCTGTCGGTGATGTCCGAGCCTGCTGAACGACCCACGCCCTCCGAGCCGCCGTCGGGGAACGATCCCGTCGACCCTGCCGACCCCGGACCCGGGACCGCCGATCCTGATCCGATCGACCCGCAGTTCGTCGCGGCCAGTCGACGCACCGCCGCAGTCGGTACGGTGATCGCGCTGATCTGTCTGCTCGGCGTGATCATCGCCCCGGCCCTGTCCTTCGTGGGCTTCAGCCTCTGGGCAGTGCTGACGATCACCACCGCCCTGGTGATGGTGGCGATCTGCGGATTCCAGTTCTCGGTCTGGAACCGGGTGCAGCGCGGTGACGCCTCGGTCTGGCGGCTGCAGACGATGTCCTGGGCGGGGCACCTGCTGTCGTACCTGATCGCCCTGCTCGGTCTGGTCGCAGGGCTGGTCACGATGTCGGTCGACGGCCCGCTGTCACTCGCCTTCTGGATCGCGCTGCTGGCCGGGCTGGCGTTGTTGCTGGCCCAGTCGACCGCCGCCGTGCAGTTCCTGCGCCGCGGTGGCCCGCCCGGGACCATTCCGGCCCACATCCGCCGGCTGATCGACGCCACCAGCCGCCTCGGCAGCTGAGCCCGGCTGGCTACCCTCGGCCCATGCGGTTGGTGGTGCAGCGGGCGCTGCAGGGCAAGGTCAGTGTCGACGCCGAGACCGTCGGGGAGTTGCCGGGACCGGGCCTGGTGGTGCTGGTCGGTGTGACCCACGACGATGATCGCGAGACCGCCGCCCGGATGGCGTCGAAGGTCTGGCAGTTGCGGATCCTGCGGCAGGAGCAGTCCGCGGCGCAGATCGGGGCACCGCTGCTGGTGATCTCCCAGTTCACGCTCTATGCCGACACCCGTAAGGGGCGTCGTCCGTCCTGGGGTGCGGCTGCCCCCGGAGCGGTGGCAGAACCGCTGGTCGAGGCCTTCGTGGAGGCCCTGCGCGGATTCGGGGCCGTGGTGCAGACCGGGCGCTTCGGTGCCGACATGGCCGTGGAGGTGATCAACGACGGTCCGGTGACGCTGATCCTGGAGAGCTGAGGGCCCGGGAGCGGCGAGACGGGCCGGCGTTCAGCGGGCCGCCAGCCGGTAGCCGACATTGCGGACGGTGACGATCATCTGTTCGTACTCCGGCCCGAGCTTGGCCCGCAGGCGGCGGACGTGCACATCGACGGTACGGGTGCCGCCGTAGTAGTCGTATCCCCAGACGTCGGAGAGCAGCTGCTCCCGGCTGAACACCCGGCCCGGATGCTGCACCAGGTACTTCAGCAGTTCGAACTCGGTGTAGGTGAGGTCGAGGGAGTTGCCGTTCAGCCTGGCGGCATAGGCGGACTCGTCGATCTCGATACCACCGGAGGAGATGACCTCCTCGGCATGACTGCTGCTCAGGCACAACCGGATCCGGGCCTCGAGCTCGGCCGGCCCGATGTTGGTCATCACGAAGTCGTCGAAGCCCCAGTCACCGGCCACCGTGGCCAGGCCGCCGTCGGTCATGATCACCAGGATCGGTGCCTGGTTGGTACCGGAGAGCAATTTGCACATCGCCCTGGCGTTGACCAGATCGGTCCGCGCATCGAGCATGATCAGCTCGGCCGAGGGCAGTTCGGTCAGTTGGGAGGCGTCGGAGGGGATCATCCGGATCTGGTGGGACAGCAGGCCCAGTGCGGGCAGGATGTCGACCGAGTTCGCATCCTGGAGATGTTTGGCGAGCAGCAGTATCTGCGCCACTGCTACCTCCCCCGTTCCAGGCCGTCGCTGAGTACCTCGGCCTTGCCCACCATCGATCGAACCAACAGGATAATCCCATGCAACGCGTACGTTTTCGCTTCTGGGCTGCGGCCAAGTCCGCAGCTGGCACCGAAACCTTAGCGGTTGACGGCGAAACGATCGCCGATGCCTTGGCCCGGGCCGATCTCGGCCCCGAGTTCGACCGGGTCGCCAAGCTCAGCACCATCCTCGTCGACGGCCGCCGGGTCGCCGACCTGCAGGCCCCCTTGGACCGTCCGGTCGACGCCGAGGTGCTGCCCCCGTTCGCCGGTGGCTGACCGCTCAGCGGCTGTGGCACCGGTGCCCGGGAGGGCATCGGTGAACCCCGTCGCACCCCTTCGCCCGAGCGTCGACGGACATCCTTGACGGTGGGCATTTCCCGACCGAGTTCACGACTGACGGTGCCCATGCGCCTCGCCGTACCGGCCGATCCGGGCGCGGCGCTCCCGGCTCGGCAACGTCGGCGGACTACCATCGTGCCGATGCCACCGGTTGCCGAAGTCCACGCCTGGGTGCTCCTGATCGCCGCCGCGACGACCACCCTGGGATTGCTCGCTGCGCTGGTCTGGATGCTGTTCCTCGGACTGCGTCGCAATGTCGGCAGCGGTCGCCGCTGACCGTTCGGTCACCGCTGATCCCGGGCGCCGGTACGCGATCGGGGGCATCCCCGGCTTCGTGGAACACTGGTGTTCATGGCATTCGAGATCCCTGACGACCTGAACCCCAACCTGCTCGGGCTGGCCTGGATGCTGGGCCGGTGGGAGGGCAGCGGCAAGGGCACCTGGCCCGGCGTCGGCGAGTTCGACTACGGCCAACAGGTCGACGTCACCCACAACGGTGCTGACTATCTGCACTACCTCTCGCAGACCTTCGAGGTCGACGACGCGGGCAAGGCTGTGCGTCCGCTGTCGATGGAGACCGGCTTCTGGCGCGCCTCGGGCGACGGTGAGCTGGACCTGGTCCTGGCCCATCCCGAGGGCTACGCCGAGATCTGGTACGGCAAGTCCGACGGCGCGAAGATCGAACTGACCACCGATGCGGTGATGCGGACCAAGGGTGCCGAACCGGTGACCGGCGGGCAACGCCTGTACGGCAATGTCGAGGGCGACCTGTTGTGGACCTGGGACCGGGCCACCACCGAGGTGCCGCTGCAGGCCTTCATGTGGGCGCGGTTGCAGCGGGCGGCTGCCTGATGGCCGCGGTGATCGCCGGGGACGGGCCCGACGCCGGCGTCGCCTGGCACCACGGTGACCCGATGGGGGAACAGCGTGCGCTGGAGGCCGGTGAGGGTGTGGTCGACCTGTCCCACCGGGGTGTGCTGACCGTCTCCGGTCCGGACCGGTTGAGCTGGTTGCATTCGCTGAGCACCCAGCACCTGGAGAACCTGCAGCCGGGGGAGTCGACCACGATCCTGCTGCTCGGGCCCACCGGGCACATCGAACATGCACTGCTCGCCGTCGACGACGGGGAGATGCTGTGGGCGCACACCGAACCGGGACGGGCCGCAGCCGCTACCGCATTCCTGGACTCGATGCGCTTCATGCTCCGGGTCGAGGTGGCCGACCGTACCGATCAGCTCGCCGTGGTCTGGCAACCCGGTGAACCGCCGGCGGGCCGGGTCACCCGTACCGGTGAGGATTCCCTGGGCGGGTTCGAGTCGTTCATCCCCCGAGGGCATCTGGACGATTACCTGGCACAGGCCGGCCGGCCGGTCGGAACCTGGGCCTATGAGGCGCGGCGGATCGCCGCCGGGGTGCCGAGGATCTTCCTCGACACCGACGAGCGGACGATCCCGAACGAGATCGGGCTCTACGGCACCCACCTGGAGAAGGGGTGCTACCGGGGCCAGGAGACGGTCGCCCGGGTGCACAACCTTGGCCGTCCACCGCGCCGACTGGTGCTGCTGCACCTCGACGGCAGTACCGATGCGTTGCCCGAGCTCGGTGCCGAACTGACCCTGGACGGCAAGACCGTCGGGGCGATCGGTACCTCCGCCCGGCACCACGAGCTGGGCCCCATCGGTCTCGGACTGGTGAAGCGGAAGGTGGACACCGAGGCCACCTTGCTGACCGGTGACATCACCGCGTCCCAGGAGCCCCTGGTGGACCCCGAGGTGGGCCTGCACTTCCGCGCCCGGTTGTGAGTGTCGCCGGTTCGTGAGACCGGTCCGATGTGGTCCCGGGCTGCTATGACATCGCCAACTGTCGGAAATGCGACGACCTGTCGGTCGGTCGAGGTCTCCGTGGTGCGCGCAGAGTGAGTCGGGGCTGCTGTGACACCATCCCGGGGGCGAGGCTTCTCGCCGGTGGGGCGGGGTCGGCGACGGCCTGCGGTTTGCGCAGAGTGCCGGTCAGGCTGCCGTGACACCATCCCGGGGGCGAGGCTTCGCCGGTCGGGCGAGGTCGGCGACGGCCTCCTGTTTGCGCGTGCAGAACGGCGTTCCGGCCGCCGGCGTTCAACATCCACGACTTCGCGGCCGCGTGCCCGGTGCGTGCTCGGTTAGCGTGGGCGGGTGACTTTCTGGGATTCGGATCCGGTTCTGCTGGAGGTCGAGCGGGGCGGGCTGGTCGAGAGCGTCCATCGCGGGCGGCTGGCGATCACCGCTGCCGATGGCACGGTCGACTTCTCCTGGGGGACCGTCGACGTACCGATCTATCCCCGCTCCTGTCTGAAGCCGTTGCAGGCAGTGGCGATGGTGCAGGCCGGTCTCGACCTGGATGGCGAACTGTTGGCCCTGGCAGCAGCGTCCCATTCGGGGGAGGCGTTCCACATCGCCGGTGCGGAGCGCATTCTCGCCGGGGCGCAGCGCGGTGTCGGTGCCCTGCAGAACCCGCCTGACTGGCCGTTGGACGACGCGTCCAAGGAGGAGTGGATTCTTCAGGGGCGACGGCCTGAGGCGGTGGCGATGAATTGCTCGGGCAAGCACGCGGCGATGATCCGTACCTGTGTCCGCCGAGGTTGGGACGAGGCCGGCTACCTGCATCCGGACCACCCCCTGCAGCGCGCGATAGCCGGCACGTTGGAGGAGTGGACCGGCGAACAGCCCGGGGTGCCGACCGTCGACGGCTGTGGTGCGCCCCTGTTCCCGGTGACCCTGGTCGGGTTGGCGAGAGCGTTCGGCCGGCTCGCCGCAGCCGACGACGGACCGGGCGCCCGGGTGGCCGAGGCGATCCGGCAGAACCCGGAATGGACCTCCGGCACCTTGCGCGACGAGAACCAGCTGCACCGGGCGATCCCGGGACTGGTGACCAAGGCCGGGGCCGAAGCGGTGCACGCCGTCGGGCTGCCTGACGGCCGGGGCATCGCGCTGAAGATCGACGACGGCGGATTCCGCGGGCGGGCGGCGCTGATGGCCGCTGCGCTGCAGCGTCTCGGGTACGACCATCCGACCTTGGCTGCTCAGCGTGACGTACCCGTCCTGGGTGGCGGGCGACCGGTTGGCGCGATGACCGTCGTCGGCGTCGACCGATCGGATGCCTGAGCGATCAACCAAACAAACGTCACACTCGATGAGGTGGCGCCGGAGGTGTTTCGCGCCACCGCTGTGTTTGGGCGCTGGTCGTCGCCATCGAGTGTGACGTTTGTTTGGTTCCGGGCCGATGAGACGTTTGTTTGGTTCCGGGCAGATGAGACGTTTGTTTGGTTCCGGGCCGATGGCCTGGGTGGCCGCGGGTGTGGTTTCCCGGGAATGACCTCCGCGGCCGCGGTTTCGGTCCCCGTGGATTCACATCTGCGGCCGCGACGAAGGCGCTGGGCCCGTGGGTGCAGCACCGGGTGTGGTTCCGGGGCGGCCCATGACGCAACTCATCGGGACCTGTGGCGACCTACGCCTGCGATCAGGTCGCCATAACTTCCGACAATTTGGGTTGTGGCCCGGGCAATCGGGTTGGCTTCGGATCTTCGGGGGCGCGCTCGTGGAGCTGGGGAAAGCGAATGCGCCGCGAACCAGGAGGTTCGCGGCGCATTCGCCTGCCATCAGGTGGTGATCACCCGATCACTGTCAGTTGCGACGTCGGCCCAGCAGCGTCGCACCGGCCAGGCTCAGGCCCAGTGCCGCGACCAGCGCCGCCACACCGAGCGGGGCGCCGGTCTCGGCCAGGTTCGGCGACGACGGTGTGCGCGGACCCGAGCTGCTGGACGGGGTCGCGCCCTCGGTCGGTGTCGCGGACGGGGCACCCGCCGGGGTGGCCGATGGCGTCCCGGTCGGTGTCGCGGACGGGGTCTGCGACGGCGTTCCGGTCGGGGTGGCCGACGGTGTTCCGGTCGGGGTGGCCGGCGGGGTTCCGGTCGGGGTGACCGATGGCGTCCCGGTCGGTGTCGCCGTAGGCGTCCCGGTCGGTGTCGTGGACGGGGTGGCCGAAGGTGTCGCGGACGGGGTGGCCGATGGCGTGCCGGTCGGTGTCGCGGACGGGGTCTGCGACGGCGTTCCGGTCGGCGTCGCCGTGGGAGCCACCGACGGCGGCGTCGTGGGGGTCACCGACGGTGGCGTCGTGGGAGTCCCCGACGGAGGCGTCGACGGGGTCGGCGACACCGATGGGACCGGGAAGACATTGGTGGCGGTCACTGTGATCACCTCCGGGCTGTCCTCACCAACGGTGATCACATTGCTCGGATCGAAGCTCACCTCGCTCGCGCCCTGGTCGTCGGTCTCCGACACGGTGCACACCGAGCCGGCCGGGATGGCGCCGACCGAGACCGGGGTCTGCTCGGTCACCGTGACGTCCTTCGGGTAACCCCGAACGGTCTCGTCGTCGAGCAGGCAGCTGATCTGGAACGCGAAGTCGGTGGCCGTGGTCTCACCCGCGACTGCCTTCACCAATTGGAGCTGGTGATAGTTGTCCCCCTCGCCGACCGCACTGGCCTCGAAGTAGATGACCTCATTGTCGGTCGTCCACTCGTTGTCACTCACCACGCGGTTCGGGAACACATCGCCCTGGCTGACGTCATCCGGCAGGTTCAGGGTGTAGGTGATCACGTAGAGGTTGTCCGCCCGGTCGGGGATGGAGCCGAAGTTCACCGTCAAGGTGTGGTTCTGCGGATCGCTGGTGGCGGTGTACTGCTCGGTCGGCAGCGGGGTGAAGCGGCCCTGCCAGTCGTTGGGGGACCACTCATCCTTCGGTGCGGAGTAGACGTGGTACTCGTCCAGGCTCAACCGGGAGTCGTAGGTGTCGACCACCTCGGTCGACTCCTCGCCCAAAAACTCGCCGGGCACGAAGACGAAGTTCGTGATCTGCCGGCCGTCGAGGTTGATCCAGCCGATCTTCCGCGGTTCGGTCGGAGCCGGCATTCCCTCGCCGATACCGATGCCGGTCGGGATGGAGACGTCGAAGCTGGTCCCGGTGCCGGTCTCGAACTGGGTGCTGGTGGCGTCGGTGGTCGCCTGCGCCTGGGCGTAGAAGTTGATCTGGCCGCTGACATCGGCGTGGGTGTCCACGTAGTCGGACAACGTGCAGGTGATCCGGTCGGCCTCGATCACGCATTCACCGACGGTCTCGCTGCCGTCGGGGGTGAGGATCGGGAAGCTGCCGGAGAAGAAGGTGAAGTCACCCGGGGCATCCTTGGGGATGGCCAGGCTGAAGGTGTCACCTTCGGTCGCCGTGGCCGGCAGCGCCCAGTCGGCCTGCATCTCCAGGACGTCCCACTGGTCGAGGGGGTCGGTCTCGGAGACGATCCGGACATCGGTGATCGCGTCGATCTCGGCGGCCTGGGCCGGGGTCGCACCGAAGATGCCGACCACCGCCAACAGCATGCCGAGCACGGTCAGCCCGGCTCCGCGCAGCGCACGTCGCGGCCCCGAAGGGGCCTTCGGTTGTTCCACGTCATCTCCCTACAGCTACGAACAGGTTGTCGAAAGTGACACTATTGATCGCAGCACGGGAGCGCTAGCCGACGGTGAGGTTCTGCACAGATTTTCTCAGGAGAGCCGGGGAGACCAGCCCAGGGCAGGTCCCAAGGACTGCGCCAGGTCGGTCAGGATCTGCCGATGGTCCTCGGCCTCGAAGGTGAAGGGCAGCGCGAAGACCACTTCATCGACCTCCCGGAACCCGGCGTGGGACCACAGGCGATCGGCCAACTCGCTGGAGTCACCGACCAGGTCGGGGGAGAGCAACAACCCGCGCGGACCATGCGCGGTACGGGTGCGCTCCAGCCGCGACTCGGCATAGGCGTGGTAGCGACGCTTCTGCTCGGCACTGGCCGAGTCGGTCGGGATCACCACCAGGCCCTGTGACGCCCGGGCCTTCGCCCCGGCCGGATGGTGCTCGCGGAAGGCGGCCACATCCCCGGCCTGCACCCGGGCGAAGGCATCGGGTTCACTGCCGTCGACACCGGTGCCGGCGGCGAAGACGACCGAGGAGGTGAGGTAGTTCAACCCCTGCTGGCCGGTCCAGATCGCCGAGTCGCGGCCACCGCCGTACCACAACCGCTGCGCCAGGCCCGGTGAATGGGGTTGGACGTGATCGGAGAACTCCTCGATGCCGACGGTCCCGGCAGCACTGATCGGGTCACCGCGCAGGAAGTTGCGCAACCGGATCACCCGCTGCTTGGAGAAGTCCTCCGACTCCAGGGTGTCGGGATACATCGCCTCGCGGTAGCGCTCGAAGTTCATCGGCGTACCGCTGGACACCCCCGGATTCAGGCGTCCGCCGGAGAGGATGTCGACCGTCGCCAGATCCTCGGCCAGCCGCAGGGGATTCTCCGCGCCGAGCGGGATCACCGCGGTGCCGAACTCGATCCGGGAGGTACGCATCGCCGCCGCAGCCAGGACCGCGACCGGGGAGGAGATCCCGTGCTGCAGGTGCCGATCCCGCAGCCAGACGCTGTCCAGACCGAGTTCCTCGGCGAATTCGATCATCGCCAGGGTCTCTCGATGGCCGGCCCCCGGGTCGGCCGGATCGAACAGACCGATGGTCAACACTCCGAGACGACGCAGGGGTTCTCCGGGACGCGGCATGGACACGAGTCTGCCACTGTGGCCGATGTCGTGGGCGGCTGTCCCAGTGAGTGCGGGTACCGTTTCGCGGCGGAGTCTTCACCCGGGCCGGATCGGCTCTAGGGTTGGCCCCATGACCCTGCTGAACTGGGACTCCGTGGGAGCCGCACTGTTCGACCTCGATGGTGTGATCACGCCGACCGCCGAGGTGCACATGCGCGCCTGGGAGAAGATGTTCAACGACTACCTGTCGACGATCGACGGGCAGGCGCCGTACACCACCGACGACTACTTCGCCCATGTCGACGGCAAACCCAGGTTGGAGGGGGTACGGACCTTCCTCACCTCCCGCGGCATCGAACTGCCCGAGGGCGATCCCGACGATCCGCCGGAGGCCGACACCTTGTGGGGGCTGGGGAATCGGAAGAACGCGCTGTTCACCCAGGTGCTCGACGAGGAGGGGATCCAGCCGTACCCCGGGTCGATCCAGTTGGTCGATGCGCTGCTGGGGCGCGGTGTCCGCTGCGCCATCGTCTCCTCGTCGAAGAACGCCAAGGCGGTGCTCGCCACCGCCGATGTGATCGGCAAGTTCGAGCTCATCGTGGACGGGGTGGTGGCCGCCGAGCAGGGGCTGGCCGGCAAACCGGCCCCGGACACCTACGCCTGGGCGGCCGAACAGTTCGGCCTGCCGAACGACCGCGCGGTGGTCCTCGAGGACGCCATCTCCGGGGTCCAGTCGGGTCGTGCCGGCCGATTCGCCCACGTGGTCGGGGTCGACCGCGGTGCCGGTGAGCAGGCCCTGCGCGACAACGGTGCCGACATCGTCGTCACCGATCTGGCAGAGCTGCTGCCGGACAGCTGAGAACGAGCGGTCGCAACGGGGCCCAGGCTCCCGGGCGATCGACGACCCACGGGCCCGCCGAACGGACTGCGGATCCGGTTGAACACACGTTGGACCACGACCGTCGAAGGACTGGGAATGCACAAGTATCCCTCCCCGCACGTACCACCGCCCGCAGTCGATCCGCTGGATCGGACCCGGTTCCCGGTGAACGAGTGGGCACTGGTGGAGGAGCAGTACAGCGCCGAGGATCTCGGCGTCACCGAGACCCTGTTCGCCGTCGGCAACGGTTACCTCGGTATGCGGGGTACGCCGGAGGAGGGGCGCGACACCCACACCCACGGCACCTACATCAACGGGTTCCACGAGACCTGGCGGATCGAGCACGCCGAGGATGCCTTCGGCCTGGCCCGGGTGGGGCAGACGATCGTCAACGTGCCCGACGCGAAGGTGATGAAGATCTACATCGACGACGAGCCGTTGCTGTTGTCGATGGCCGATCTGGAGGAGTACTCCCGGGTGCTCAGCTTCGCCGACGGCGTGCTCACGCGGCAATTGCTGTGGCGTACCCCTTCGGGCAAGCGGGTACGGATCCTCAGCCGCCGGATGGTCTCGTTCGCCGAACGCCATGTGGCGGTGATGACGCTCAGCCTGGAACTGCTCAACGGTGACGCGCCGGTGGTCATCTCCAGCCAGATCCTCAACCGTCAGGACGGCAAGGACGAGTACCACGTGAAGTCGGCCGCCATGGGTGAGGGAGGCGATCCGCGGAAGGCCGAGAGCTTCGACCGGCGGGTGCTCGACCCGCAGTTCAAGCAGGTCGAGAAGGACAGCCTGCTGCTGCTCGGCTTCCGTACCGCGGAGTCGAAGATGACGATCGCGGTCGGCGCCCAGCATCTGATGGAGACCGAGAACAACTACAAGATCTTCTCCGAGGCCGAGGACGACTCGGCGAAGGTGGTCTACCGGATCGACGCCAAGCAGGGCGTACCGATCGACCTGGCGAAGGTGGCGGTCTACCACACCTCCCGCGGGGTACCCGTGACCGAGCTGGTCGACCGGTGTCGGCGGACGGTGGAGCGGATCGTCCGGGACGGGGTCGATCACGCCTTCAGCCAGCAGCGCGAACTGCTGGATCGTTTCTGGGATCGCTCGGATGTGGTGGTCGAGGGTCAGCCGGAGGTGCAACAGGCGGTGCGCTGGAACCTGTTCCAGCTCGCCCAGGCCGCGATCCGTGCCGAGGGGCAAGGCATCCCGGCCAAGGGTATGACCGGTTCGGGTTACGGCGGTCACTACTTCTGGGACACCGAGGTCTACGCCCTGCCGTTCTTCACCTACACCACCCCGCGGGTGGCCCGGAACGCGCTGCGGTTCCGCTACACAATGCTGGATGCGGCCCGCAAGCGGGCCGCCGAGCTCGCCCAGGTGGGTGCGCTCTACCCGTGGCGCACGATCAACGGTGAGGAGGCCTCGGCCTTCTTCGCCGCCGGCACCGCGCAGTACCACATCGACGCCGACATCAGCTATGCGCTGATGAAGTACTACCTGGCGACCGGGGACCGGGACTTCATGCTCCGTGAGGGGATCGACATCCTGGTCGAGACCGCACGGTTGTGGGAGGACCTCGGCTTCTGGCGGTCCAACGGCGACCATTCGTTCCACATCCACGGAGTCACCGGGCCGGACGAGTACACCACGGTGGTGAACGACAACCTGTTCACCAATGTGATGGCGATGTTCAACCTGTCGGCGGCCGCGCAGGTGCTGACCGACATCGCCGAGACCGATCCGGAGGCCTTCGAGCGGATCTCCCGGCGGTTGCAGATCGGTGACGACGAGATCGAGCGTTGGCGTTCGGCCGCGGCGGCGATGTTCGTCCCGTTCGACGCCGAACTGGGGGTCCATCCCCAGGACATCCACTTCGTCGAGCGCGAGGTCTGGGACCTGGACAACACCCCGGACTCGGTGCGGCCGCTGCTGCTGTACTTCCACCCGTTGGTGATCTATCGCTTCCAGGTGCTGAAGCAGGCCGATGTGGTGCTGGCGATGTACCTGCGCGGGGACTACTTCACGGCGGAGGAGAAGCGGGCGAACTTCGAGTACTACGACCCGATCACCACTGGTGACTCCACCCTCTCGGCGGTGGTGCAGTCGATCGTCGCCGCCGAGGTCGGATACGACGAGCTGGCGCTGCGCTACTTCTACGCCGGCCTGTTCGTCGACCTGGACGATCGCCACGGCAATGCCAGCGACGGGGTCCACGTCGCCTCGGCCGGCGGCATCTGGTCCTGCCTGACCGCCGGCTTCGGCGGGCTGCGCGACTACACCGGGGAACTGAGCTTCGATCCGCGACTGCCCGACAGCTGGCAGGCATTGTCGTTCAAACTGCGCTGGCACGACTCGCGGATCCACGTCCGGGTGGAGGCGAAGACGATCAGCTTCACCCTGCTGGAGGGCGATCCGGTCCAGGTGATGGTCCGCGGTGCCGAGTACACCGTCACCGCCGAGGAGCCGGTACGGGTCGAGCTGCCCGATCAGGGCCGGCGGATCGGTGGCAGTGTCGGCAGCCTGCCGCAGGTCGCCGGCCACCGCGAGGACGGCAGCACCATCACCTCCACCGTGCCCCGGATCGACATCGAGTGAGGCAGCCGGACCGGCCCGGGCGACCGGCAGGAATCCTCTGCGGTTGCTGAGAAGTTTGCTCCCGGCTTGAGTTTGCAAGCTGGCGGCTAACAGTATGGATGGATGGCCGGGCAACGGGTGGGTGAACACCTCGGCGAGCGGATGACCTCGCTGGGGGAGTTCATCGCCGCCCAGCGCCGGGCCGCGCAGTTGTCGTTGCGGCAGCTGTCCGAACAGGCGGGGGTCTCCAACCCGTACCTCAGTCAGATCGAACGAGGTCTCCGCAGACCCTCGGCCGAAGTGTTGCAGCAGCTGGCCAAGGCGCTGCAGGTCTCGGCCGAAACCCTCTTCGTCCGGGCCGGGATCCTCGACCCCGACGACGGGCGGCCGGATGTGGTCGGCGCGATCTGGGCCGATGAACGGCTCAGCAGTGCGCAGAAGACGGCCCTGCTGGCCGTCTACGCCGAGTTCGCCCGCGACCAGGCAGCTTCGGAGATGTCCACCAACCGACAAGGAAACCGAACATGACCCAGGATCAGCCCAACAACCATGACCAGTCGGCGGCGGCGGCCTCGGACCCGACCATCGTGGACGCCACCGAGGCGACCAACCCGGTCGACCCGTCGACCGAGTTCCACCCCGATCGGGCCGCGGGCACGACCGAGTACTCCGATGTCGCCGGGGCCGAGCGGGTCGCCGGTGAGGTTCCCTCGGACGCGGTACCGGGTGAGGACGAACCCGCGCTGGGAGATCGTCCGACGACGCCGACCGAGACCAGCGGTGGCGCCAACGCCACCGGTTCGGCCGATGCGACCTTCGGCACCGGGCCTACGAGCAGCAGCTTCGCCGAGGATTCGGCCGCCGGGGACGATGCAACCGAGTCGGGCGCCAAGGACGACTCGACGGCCGATCCGAAACCGGCGTCGTCGCAGATCGCCGATGCCGGGGTGAAGACCTTCTACGCCCTGGCCGGGTTGACCGATGCGGTCGCCGAGCAGGTACGCAAACAGGCCGAGGCCGCCACCGAGGCGATCCAGACCCGGGCCTCGGACCGGGATGCCCGCCGCAAGGAGGAGGCCGAGAAGCTGCGGAAGGCACTCGACGATGCGCCGGACCAGCTGAAGGCCCTGCCCGAGACCCTGCGGGCGCAGTTCGAGAAGTTCATGGACGCCTTCGACCAGTTCGCCGGCCGCGGCCGCAACCGGGTCGACAGCCTGCGGGAGCAGTTTGCGGCGAGTGTCCGTGACGGCGCCAAGGAGGCCAAGGAGGAGGCCGCGGAGTCGGCGGCGAAGGCCGAGGACGATGCCGAGGTCGCCCGCGTGCAGGCAGTGGCCGAGGCCCATGCCCAGGCCACCCAGACCGAGGACGAGGCCGAGCTCGCCCGGCAGGAGGCGCTCGCCCGGGCCGATGCCGATCGGCTGGCCGCCGAGGAGACCGCCGAGGGAGCGGAGAAGCTGGCCGACAAGATCGATCCGAAGGTGGACACCGACAACGATCGCTGACACCTCGGGCGAAAGGCGAAGGGCCCGGTGATGATCATGGTCATCACCGGGCCCTTCGCATCGCTCAGGAGTTGCGCGCCTTGTTCCGCGACTTCGCCCGATCATTGGCGGCCAGCTGCACCTTCCGGATCCGGACCGCATCCGGGGTGACCTCCAGGCACTCGTCACCGCGACAGAACTCCAGCGCCTGTTCCATGTTCAGCAGCTTCGCCGGGATCAACCGTTCCAGTTCCTCACCGGTGGAGGAGCGGACGTTGGTCAGCTTCTTCTCCTTGGTGGGGTTGACATCCATGTCATCGGCGCGGGCGTTCTCGCCGACGATCATGCCCTCGTAGACCTCCGCACCGGGGCCGACGAACATGGTGCCGCGCTCCTGCAGGTTGAACAGTGCGTAGGAGGTGACGACACCCTTGCGGTCGGCCACCAGGGAACCCGTCGGGCGGGTCCGCAACTCACCGAACCAGGGCTCGTAGGAGTCGAAGACGTGGTGCATCATCCCCGTACCGCGGGTGTCGGTGAGGAACTCGGTACGGAACCCGATCAGTCCGCGGGCCGGTACCAGGTACTCCAGTCGTACCCAGCCGGTGCCGTGGTTGATCATCTGCTCCAGCCGGCCGCGGCGGGTGCCGAGCAGCTGGGTGACCGTACCCATGTGCTCCTCGGGTACGTCGATGGTCAACCGCTCCACCGGCTCGTGCACCTTGCCGCCGATCTCCTTGGTGACCACCTCCGGTTTGCCGATGGTCAGCTCGAAACCCTCCCGGCGCATGGTTTCCACCAGGACTGCCAGCTGTAGCTCGCCACGTCCCTGCACCTCCCAGGTGTCGGGGCGCTCGGTGGTGTTGACCCGGATCGAGACATTGCCGATCAGTTCCTGATCAAGCCGGGCCTTCACCAGACGGGCGGTCAGATTCTTGCCCGACTTGCCGGCCAGCGGTGAGGTGTTGATGCCGATGGTCATCGAGATCGACGGCTCGTCGACGGTGATCAACGGCAGCGGAACCGGGTTCTCCGGGTCGGCGATGGTCTCGCCGATGGTGATCTCCTCGATACCGGCGATCGCCACGATGTCACCCGGTCCGGCCGATTCGGCCGGCTCCCGGTCCAGGGCCTTGGTGATCAACAACTCGCTGAGCTTGACGTTCTTCACGCTGCCGTCGGCCCGGCACCAGGCGACGTTCTGGTTGCGGTGCAGTTCACCTTCGATGATCCGGCACAGTGCCAGACGACCCAGGTAGGGCGATGCGTCCAGGTTCGTCACATGCGCCTGCAGCGGCGCGCCCTCGGTGTAGCGCGGGGCCGGGATGTGGTCGAGAATGGTCGCGAACAGCGGCTCCAGGTCTTCGGAATCCGGCATCTCGCCGTCGGCTGGCTGGTTCAGCGAGGCGCGGCCGGCCTTCGCCGAGGCGAAGACCACCGGGAAGTCCAGGGCGTCCTCGGCGGCATCCTCGTCCAGCAGGTCCATGAACAGGTCGTAGGTCTCCTCGACCACCGCCGAGATCCGGGCGTCGGGGCGGTCGACCTTGTTCACCACCACGATCAGCGGCAGCTTCTTCGCCAGCGCCTTGCGGAGGACGAATCGGGTCTGCGGCAACGGCCCCTCGGAGGCATCGACCAGCAGCACCACACCGTCGACCATCTCCAGGCCACGTTCGACCTCGCCACCGAAGTCGGCGTGGCCGGGGGTGTCGATGATGTTGATCGTCGTGGTCGTACCGTTCGGTGCCTTGTGCTCCACGGCGGTGTTCTTGGCGAGGATGGTGATGCCCTTCTCGCGCTCCAGGTCGCCGGAGTCCATCACCCGGTCGTCGACCGACTGGTTGGCCCGGAATGCACCGGACTGCCACAGCATCGCGTCGACCAGGGTGGTCTTTCCGTGGTCGACGTGTGCGACGATCGCGACATTGCGCAGATCGTCACGGCTCTTGACAGCAGGCATGCAAACTCCGATTGGCTCAACGGTGGGAACCCGTCGAGTCTAGTGCCAATGCGCGCAGGGACCGATTTCGGCTGCGCCGGATTGCCGGGCCAGGCCCGGGTCACGGTCCACGGTGGCTGCAGGCAGAGCCCGGCGGGTGAGCCTGGGGCGCTCGGGTGGGAGTCGCTGCGAGACCGGGCTCGAGGGCGCAGGTGAGCGGGATCGGGCGGGCGACGGCTGTGAGATCGGGCTCATCGAAACCGTGGGTGAGGTCGCCGCCGCGATCGGGGACCTAGGCTGGTGACGTGGGTATTGCAGGTCGGATCGCTGCCGGAACCGCTGTCGCGCTCGGAGCTGGGCTCGCCGTCGCCGGAGCCGCTGCCGCACAGGTGATCAGCGGACCGCAGCGGCCGCGGTTGCCGTACGGGTTCACCCCTTATGAGGTCGGTGTCCCCAGCGAGGATGTCAGCTTCGCCTCCGCCGACGGGACCCCGTTGCACGGCTGGTGGTTCGACCGGCCCGGCAGCGAGCAGGTGGTGATCTGCTGTCACGGCCACCGGGGTTCGAAGGCCGATCTGCTGGGGATCGCGCCGGGACTGTGGCGGACCGGTCGTTCGGTGTTCGTCTTCGACTTCCGGGGCAGTGGTGAATCCGGTGACGGACCGCAATCGCTGGCCTTCCGGGAGCAGGACGATCTGCGCGCGGCGATCGATCTGGTGGCCGCTCGCCGACCCAATGCCGAGATCGTCCTGTTCGGTTTCTCCATGGGCGCCGCGGTCTCGATCCTGGTCGGTGCCGACGACCCGCGGGTCGGCCGGTTCGTCCTCGACTCGCCGTTCGCCGATATGACCGATGTCATCCGTACCGCCGTCCACCGGATGCGATTGCCGACCTTCCCGTTGCTGCCGTTGACCGACCTGGCGACCGGGATCCGCTACCGCTACCGGTTCGACGATGTGCGTCCGATCGATGTGATCGGAAAGCTGTCGCCGCGACCGCTGTTGCTGCTGCATGCCGAGGACGACACGATCATCCCGATCGACCATGCGCACCGGTTGTTCGCGGCCGCCGGTGAGCCGAAGGAACTCATCACCTATCCCGGGTTCGACCACTGCGGTGGCTACTTCGCCGACCGGCCCGCGTTCATCGCCCGGGTCGCGGAGTTCCTCGACCGCTGAGTGGGCGATGCGCCGCGAGGCGCGGACCAGCTCGCCGATCGAGTGCGCGCCGGCGGCGTCGATACTGTGGTGCCATGCCCGTACCGGAGTTCATCCGAGACCTGCGACGCAAGATCGGTCACGACCTGCTCTGGCTGCCCGGTGTCACCGCGGTGGTGCTGCGGGATCATCAGGTGTTGTTGGTGCGCCGGGCCGACAACCTCGCCTGGACCCTGGTGACCGGGATCGTCGAACCGGGGGAGAACCCCGCCGAGGTCGCCGTCCGGGAGGTCTGGGAGGAGGCCCGGGTCCGCTGCCGGATCGAGGCACTGGTCCGGGTTGCGGCCGGTGCGCCGATGGTGCACGCCAATGGCGATCATGCCCAGTACCTCGACCACACCTTCGAATGCCGTTATCTCGACGGGCAGGCCGAGGTCGGTGACGACGAATCGGTCGAGGTCGGCTGGTTCGACCTCGACGCCCTGCCCGACCTGGGTCCCGAACAGCACGAGCGGCTGCAGGCGGTGCTGGATCACACCGGGGCGGTACGGTTCGGCTGAGGGTCGCCGGTCCGGGCGGCTGGGCCTAGGGTGTCCCTACGAGAGCGGAGGGGTCGATGGCCGACGCGGTGGAACTCGAGGTGGGCGGTCGTACCGTCCGGGTGACGAACCCCGACCGGACCTATTTCGACGAACTCGGTCTGACCAAGCTGGATCTGGTCGAGTACTACCTGTCGGTCGGCGACGGGATCGTCAACGCCCTGCGCGAACGGCCGTGCATGTTGCATCGCTTCCCGAAGGGGCTCAGCGGCGAGAAGGTGCATCAGAAGCGGCTGCCGAAAGGCGCACCGGACTGGGTGGAGACCGTCGAGCTGTGGTTCCCGCGCTTCGGTCGTACCGCCGATGAGCTGTGCGTCACCGAACTGGCCGAGGTGATCTGGGCGGTGCAGATGTCGACCGTGGAGTTCCACCCCTGGAACTCGCGGCGGGCCGACGTCGAGAAGCCTGACGAGTGGCGGATCGACCTCGATCCGGGGGACGAATGCTCGTGGCAGACCGTGGTGCGCAGTGCCGAGGTGACCCGTGAGGTGCTGGACGAGCTGGGAGCGGTCGGGTGGCCGAAGACCTCCGGCGGGCACGGGATGCACGTCTACGTCAGGATCGCTCCCGATCACGGTTTCACCACCGTCCGGCGAGCGGCCTTGGCCTTCGCGAAGGAGGTGGAGCGCCGGCTGCCGGAGCAGGTGACCACCACCTGGTGGCGCAAGGACCGGGACCCGGCGAAACTCTTCGTCGACTACAACCAGAACTCCCGTGACCACACGATCGCCAGTGCCTATTCGGTACGGGGGAATCAGCGAGGTACGGTCTCGGCGCCGCTGACCTGGGACGAGGTACCCGATGCCGAGCCTGACGACTTCACGATCCTCACCATGCCCGCGCGGTACGCCGAACTGGGTGATCTGCATGCGGGCATCGACGCGGAGGTCTTCGACATCACCCCGCTGCTGGAGTGGGCCGACCGCGACGGCCTGCCGGAGGCCAAGCCCGGCCCCGAGATCCCCGACCCCTGATCCCCAACCCCGCCTGATCCCCAACCCCGCCCCCTGATCTCCAACCCCGCCCCCTGATCCCCAACCCCGCCCCCTGATCCCCAAATTGTCGGAAGTTATGGCGACCTCACGACGGGTGTAGGTCACCACAGGTCCCGATGAGTTTCAGTTCGGCGGGTTTGCCTGTGGACAACCCGTGAGCGGCCGCCGGCAGCGGGTGAGGATCGAGGGTGCCCCGTACCGAGCCGTTGCCTGCCGGACTGCAGGAGAGACCGTTCGTCCTGACCGACCCTTGCGCCCGAGGGCTCAGCCGCTCACGGCTTCGTGCGGGCGACCTCGCCTCACCGAGCCGCAGCATCCGGATCCCGGCCGGCGCGGTCGGTGACGAACGAGGACTCGCCGAGGCCGTGCTCGCGCTGACGCCGAATGCCTGGTTGTCACATCAGACCGCCGCCCGGCTGTACGGACTGACACTGCCTGCGGGCCTGGCGGCCGACCCACGGATCCACGTCTCCCGGCCGCAGCGCCGGAACCCGCCCCAGCGCCGCGGGGTGTGCGGCCATGTCGGGCGGATCGACCTGCAGGCGGAGGTGGGAGACCTCGACGGACTCCCGATCACCCGGCCCAGCCGTACCTGGTTCGACCTGCTGTCGACGCTGACCCTGCAACAGGCCGTGGTCATCGGCGACCAACTGATCCGAACACCCCGCCCCGGACTCGAGGACCGGGAACAACCGTGGTGCACGATCGACGATCTCGCCGAGGTGATCTCGCGCAATGACTGCCGTCCCGGCATCCGGCTCGGCCGTGAGGCGCTGCCGCTGATCCGGGTCGGTTCCGATTCCCCGCCGGAGACCCTCCTGCGGCTGGCGATCGTCGCCGCAGGCCTGCCCGAGCCGGAGCTGCAGATCCCGCTCCTCCCCGGTGTGGCAGGCAGCCCCGAGGGGGATCTGGGCTACCGAAATCGCAAGCTCGTCATGCAGTACGAGGGGCAGCACCACCTGCATCGGCAACAGCAGACCTCCGACATCCGGCGTGACCAGCTGTGGCAGGACGCCGGTTGGCAGGTGCTGCGCTGTGATGTGGCCGACCTGCGGCAGGGATTCGTCCGGCCGCTGCAGTGGGTACGAATGAGGCTGGCTGCCTGAGCCGTACCGGCCCCTGTGCGCAACTCATCGGGAGCTGTGGTGACCTGGGGTCGCGATCTGGTCGCCATAACTTCCGACAATTGTCAGCGGCGGATCTTCGGGGCGCGCTTGCCCAGCTCCCGCAGGAACATCTCGCGGACCGCGGAGGAGTCGAGCACGCCGTCGACCTGCGGCAGCTTGCCGGCCGCGGCCCGCTGACAGACCTGCACCCAGGCATGCCCCATGGCGAAGGTGAAGCTGGAGGCGACGCTGGCCGAGATCGCCCCGCCGACGAGCGATCCGGCGCCCGGGATGAACTTGAGCAGACCGGTCACCGCAGCCCGGCCGCCGGTCGTGGCCGCCGCGGTGGAGGCGACCGCCAACAACGCCGCGCGGTCGAACTTCAGCTTGTGCACGATCGAGATCCGGCTCATCATCGCCAGCTGGATCGGTACCAACAACGAGGCATCGGCGAACGGAATCGGTACGGCAGCCGCACCCGCCGCGGCGGCCACCGCCGCGGCTATCGCCTTCTCCGACTCCCTGGCCTTCGCCTTGAGATCAACGACCTGCTCGGAGACGAGGGCGGTGTGGACAGCGTCCGGGACAATGCGAAAGGTCGCCTGGAGGAGGTCGATCAAGCCGAAAGCCGGCTGATCCGTGAACGGATCCCTCACTGCATTGGTGAAGATCGGGCGACCGCCGAAGATGGGCAGATTCCGGTCCTCGATGCTGCGGGCCAGCTGCAGGACGTCGGGATGGATCTGCCCGTCCCGGGAAGGCACCTGGGTGAAGACCATGATCACCCCGAGCCCATGATCATTCAGCTTGCCGATGAAGTCGGCCTCGGACTCCTCGAACCGGCGATCCATCGGCCGGACGCAGTACCAGGCGGCATGTGCCTGCTCCTCCAGCGGCTTCTTGCGGTACTCCTTGACGAACTTCGCAAGATCGCCGTGCAGCGTCTTGTCGTCCCGCCCGATCTCCAGGCCCTGGGTGTCGATGATCCCCAGGCGCCCGCGCCGGTCGAGATGCAGATGGCTGGCCCGGGTGACCGGCTCACCGATACCGGTACGGGCGACCTGCTCGCCGAACACGGCGTTGATCAAGGTGGACTTGCCGACACCGGTCTTGCCGAAGACGGCGAGGTTGAATCGGCCGATGCTGGTCGACGCCTTGTCGTACTCGGCGCGGAAGGCGTCGGTGAACCATTCGGACATGGGCCAAGGCTACTGGCAGGACCGCCGATGTGACTGCCCGGCAACTTCGATCCCGGCTGTTGGTCGGTCCACACCCCGACTGCACAATGGGCTGGGTGAGTCCCGCCCGGATCGTTCCTGCCCTCTGCCTGAGCGTGACGACGGCACTGCTCGCCGGGTGTACGGCCGGTCCCGATGAGCCCGGGAAGAGCCCGGAGCAGACCGCCGCCGATCTGGCCTACTACCTGTCGATCGGCCACATCTGGGGTGATCTGCCGCTGACCGCCGGGTCCGAGTCCGCGGCCCTGGCCTACCCCGAGCTGATCAACACCGCGAAGGGGGCCTGGCCGACGGTCACCGTCGACTCGGTGGATCCGAACTCCTGGGCGAGTACCCGTACCGCGGCAACCCTGCGCTGGTCCTGGGACATCGTCCCCGGGGGCGAGCCCTGGACGTACTCGACCAAGGTCGATCTGGTCGACGCCGATGGCATGTGGCGGGCCGATGTCTCGATGGCACAGTTTCATCCCGAGCTCGACGACGGTGAGGGCTTCGAGGTACGCCAGGAGCCCGGGGAACGTGCAGAGATCGTCGATCGAAACTCCGACCCGATCATGAGTGCGATCAACGTCCAGCTGATCGGGATCGACAAACCGTCGGTGGCGGCCGCGGAGCAGGAAGGGGCGGCTCGGGAACTGGCCGAGCTGGTCGAGGTCGATCCAGACCGATTCGTCGAGAAGGTCCTCAATGCCGGCCCGAAGGCGTTCGTCAGCGCCATCACATTGCGGGCCGACGACACCGACGAGGGCCTGCTCGGAGCGCTGGAGTCGATCCCGGGCGGCCGTGCGGTGCTGGATGAGGCGCAACTGGCCCCGAGTCGTGACTTCGCCCGGCCCCTGCTGGGTACGGTCGGCCCGGCCACCGCCGAACTCGTCGAGGAGTCCAAGGGGCGGATCGCCGAAGGGGACGAGGCGGGCCTGTCGGGGTTGTCGCGTCGCTACGACGAGCAGCTACGAGGAACCGGCGCGTCGACGGTGACGATCGACGGTGAACAGGTCTACGACAGCGAGGGAGTCGCGGGGACACCGCTGCAGCTCAGCCTGGACAAGTCGATGCAGGAACTGGCCGACGAACTCGTCGCCGGACGCGACACCCCGGCGGCGCTGGTGGCGATCCAGCCGTCGTCGCAGGAGATCCTGGCTCTGGCTTCGAACCCCGCGGCAGACGGTCAGGCGATCGCCAACACGGGTAGCTACCCGCCGGGCTCGACGTTCAAGATCGTCACCGCGCTGGCCTTGCTCCGCAGTGGGATGAGTCCGGAGGACCTGGTCGAATGCCCGTCCACGATCACCGTCGACGGACGGACGATCGGGAACTATTCCGACTACCCATCGGACTCACTGGGGACGATCACCTTGCGGGAGGCCTTCGCCGAATCCTGCAACACCGCGCTGATCGGTGAGGTGGACAGGCTTTCGGCGACCGACCTGCAGGCTGCCGCCTCGGCATTGGGACTCAACCACGATGCGGAGCTGGGTTATCCGTTCTGGCTGGGGGAGGTGCCGGCAGCCGAGGACGAACTCGACCGCGCAGTGTCGATGATCGGTCAGGGTGAGGTACTGGCGAGCCCACTGGGAATGGCGGCGGTGGCCGCCTCGGTACAGGCCGGTGAACGGGTCACGCCGAAGTTGATCATGGGGGCCGAGGCGCCGGCGCTGGCGCAGCCATCGGGTCCGTTGACCGCGGACGAGGCCGAAGTGCTCCGGGGGTTGATGCGTGGCGTGGTCACCGACGGCAGCGCCTCCGAGCTGGCGGAGCTGGGGGACGAGGTGATGGCCAAGACCGGCACCGCCGAACACGGCAGTGATCCGGTCGGCACCCATGCCTGGATGGTCGGCGTCGACGGGGACATCGCAGTGGCGGTGTTCGTCGCCGACGGGAAGTCCGGCAGCAGCGATGCCGGTCCGATCATGCGAGAATTCCTTTCCCGCAAGTGATTCGGCGCGATCCATCCCAGTGATTCGGCACCCCCTCGGGGTGTCGATTCACTGCACCGAGGCGATGAACTTCTCGAGTTGATCATGCGCGACGTCGTCGGGCAGCTGGATCGGCGGCGACTTCATGAATGCCGAGGCTGCGGCATCGACCGGGCCGCCGAGCCCGGCGTCCTTGGCCAGTTTGGCGATCCGTACCGCGTCGATCATGACCCCGGCCGAGTTCGGTGAGTCCCAGACCTCGAGTTTGTACTCCAGGCTGACCGGTGCGTTGCCGAAGCCGCGGCCCTCCAGCCGGACGAAGGCGAACTTGCGGTCGGTCAGCCACGGCACATGATCACTCGGACCGACGTGGACGTCATCGGCCGGCAGGTCGGCGGCGATGTTGGAGGTCACCGCCCGGGTCTTGGACAGCTTCTTCGACTCCAGGCGCTCGCGCTCCAGCATGTTCTTGAAGTCCATGTTGCCGCCGACGTTCAGCTGATAGGTACGGTCCAGCTTCAGCCCGCGGGACTCGAACAACCGCGCCAGCACCCGGTGGGTGATGGTGGCGCCGAGCTGGGACTTGATGTCGTCACCGATGATCGGCACCCCGGCCTCGCGGAACTTGGTCGCCCACACCGGGTCACTGGCGATGAAGACCGGAATCGCGTTCACGAAGGCGACACCGGCATCGAGTGCGGCCTGGGCGTAGAAGCGGGTTGCCTCCTCCGAGCCGACCGGGAGATAGCTCACCACTACATCGGCACCGGTTTCGGCGAGGACCTTCGCCACGTCGACCGGCTCGGCCGCGGATTCGGTCAGGCCGGCGCGGTAGTAGTGGCCCATACCGTCCAGAGTCGGCGCCCGCAGCACGGGTACGTTCATCACCCCGACATCGGCGAAGTGCAGGGTGTCATTGGGTTCGGCCCAGATCGCCTCGCCGAGATCCCGGCCGACCTTGGAGTCCAGCACATCGAAGGCGGCCACCACCTCGATGTCGCTGATCCGCCACGGTCCGAGCTTGGTGTGCATCAGACCGGGGACCAGGTCCTCGTCGCGGGCATCGGCATAGAAGCTCAACCCCTGGATCAGCGAATTGGCGCAGTTGCCGATGCCGGCGATCGCCAGGCGGATGCTCAATGGTCCTCCATACGTCTGTGCCGCGCTGAACGGTCGGCCCACATGGGGTGGGCAGCGCGAGGCCACCACATGCTAGCTCCCCGGTCGGGGATATCCTGAGTTCGTGACCGAATCGTCGACACCGCACTGGACCAACGCCATGGAAGCGGCGCATGAGGCCGTGCGCTCGGCGCTGTCGGAGTTGGACCTGGAGTGGGAGGAAAGCGATGACGGGTTCGTCGTCACCATCCCCGGCGCCCGGAAACTGAAGACCGAGGTGGCGGTGATGATCGGCCGCCACGCCGTCCAGGTACGGGCATTCATCGCCCGCCACCCGGACGAGAACCTGAGTGGCACCTACGGCTGGCTGTTGCAGCGCAATCTCAAGCTGCGTGGGGTCGCCTTCGCCACCGACCGGCTCGGCGACATCTACCTGATCGGCAATGTGCAGGTGCAGACGGTCACCGCGTACCAGATCGACGCGTTGCTGGGGGAGATCGCCGAGGCCGCCGACGAGTCGTTCAACCCCATCCTCGAACTGGGGTTCGCCTCCTCCATTCGCAAGGAATGGCAGTGGCGTCTCGACCGCGGTGAGTCCACCACCAACCTGGCCGCCTTCGAGCACCTGCGGCCGGATCGGGACTGAAGCCCCACCGAGCCCGTCGCGGACGCCGGTCCTCGCTAGGCTGGGCCCATGACCTCGAAGCTGATCCTGCTGCGCCACGGCGAGAGCGAATGGAACGCCAAGAACCTGTTCACCGGCTGGGTGGATGTGAATCTCAACGACAAGGGGCGGGCGGAGGCCGAACGCGGCGGCCAGTTGCTGCAGAGCAACGATCTGCTGCCCGATGTGGTGCACACCTCCTTGCTGAAGCGGGCGATCAACACCGCCAACATCGCCTTGGTCACCGCGGATCGCGGTTGGATCGAGACCAAGCGGTCGTGGCGGCTGAACGAGCGTCACTACGGTGCCCTGCAGGGGCTGGACAAGTCGGCGACCCGGGAGAAGTACGGCGATGAGCAGTTCATGATCTGGCGCCGCTCCTATGACACGCCGCCGCCGGCGTTGGAGCCCGATGCGGAGTACTCGCAGTTCAACGATCCGCGGTACGCCTCGCTGCCGCCGGAGCTGCGCCCGCAGACCGAGTGCCTGGCCGATGTGGTGGTCCGGATGCTGCCGTACTACTACGACGAGATCGTGCCTGACCTAGCCACCGGCAAAACCGTTCTGGTCGCCGCCCACGGCAACTCGATCCGGGCCCTGGTCAAGCATCTGGACGGCATCTCCGACGCCGACATCGCCGGGCTGAACATCCCGACCGGGATTCCGCTGCTGTACGAGCTGGACGATGCCTACCGACCGATCACGCCGGGCGGGCAGTACCTCGACCCCGATGCCGCGGCGGAGGCGATCCAAGCGGTGGCCAACCAGGGCAAGAAGTAGTACTCCCGCGATCGCCGCAGGAAATAGCAAGGAGCCCCGGTGCCGATGGCACCGGGGCTCTTGGTGATCAGGGGTCGATCAGGACCACACCTCGTCGCCGGACAGTTCGCCCTCGACGATGTAGACGACCTCCCGGCCGAAGGTCACCGCATGGTCGGCGATCCGCTCGAAGTAGCGACCGAGCAGGGCGACGTCGACCGCCGCCTCCACCCCGTACTGCCAGTCGTCGGCCAGCATCAACCGGAACTGGCTGCTGCGCAGATCGTCCATCTCCTCGTCGCGCTCGGCCATCCGCCGAGCCTGGCCGGTGTCCCGGTTGCGCAGCGCATCGGAGGCCTCACCGATCATCCGGACGGCGACTTCCGACATCCGGTTGAAGTTCGGTTCGAGGTCGGCCGGCACCGCGTGATCGGGGTAGCGCAGGCGGGCGATCTTGGCGATGTGGGCGGCCAGGTCACCCATCCGGGTGAAGTCGGCCAGCAACCGCACGGCCACGATCACGGTCCGCAGTTCACCGGCGACCGGCGCCTGCAGGGCCAGCAGGCCGAAACAGCGTTGCTCCAGTTCGGCTGCGAGGTTGTCGATCTGGACGTCGTCGGAGATGACCTGCTCGGCCAGCTGCAGATCAGCGGTCAGCAAGGCCTGGCTTGCATTACGCGTCGCGGTCGAGACCAGCTGCGACAGGCGGACCATGTCATCGACCACGGACTCCAGCTGTTCGCGGTACGAATCGCGCACTCTTTGTCCCTTCCCACTTTCTTGGCTGCATGTGTCAATCAGCAGACCCCAACCTAGGCCCTCGGGGTGACAGCGACAACGCGGGAGGATAACGGACGGTGAACGGCGACTGAACGTGTGGTGCGGCGGCCGGATCGGAACAGCCCGGGTGTGACAGCGGGCCGGTCGCGCCCCCTACGATCGGATCGTGGGTTATGTCCTGGTCGGTATCGGCTGCCTGGTCCTCGGAGCCGCCATCATGTGGCTGATCCGACGACCGCGCCGCCCGCGGATCGATGACACCCCGCCGGCCCTGCTGGATCCGCCCGAGCCGGTCGTACCGGACGGGGTCTCGGAGGTACTGGGCGTGCTGCGGTCCTCGGCGGTGGTGGTCGGCCCGCACGACCAGGTGCTCCGGTCGACCGCCCAGGCCCGGGCGCTGGGGTTGGTCCGGGGGACCCGGGTGGTCGTCCCCGATCTGCTCGACCTGGTCCACGAGGTACGGCAGAACGGCCAGATCGTCTCGGTGGACCTGGAGTTGAGCCGGGGCCATGGCGCACCAGTGCAGTACTTGTCGGTACGTACCGCCCCGCTGGCCGACGACCTGATCGTGATCCTGGCCGAGGACCGTTCGGATGCCCGCCGGGTGGAGGAGATCCGCCGCGACTTCGTGGCCAATGTGAGTCACGAACTGAAGACTCCGATCGGGGCCGTCGCACTGCTCGCCGAGGCCGTGGAGCAGGCTGCCGACGACCCCGAGGCGGTGGTCCGGTTCGCCGGGCGGATGCAGCAGGAGAGCCAGCGGCTGGGGGAACTGGTCAAACAGGTGATCGAGTTGTCCCGGCTGCAGGCCGACGATCCGCTGGTGATGCCGCAGGAGGTCGCCCTCGACCAGGTGCTGGCCAGTGCGGTGGATTCGTGCCGGGTCGATGCCGAGTCCCGGCAGGTGTCGATGACGATCGCCGGGGAGTCCGACCTGCGGGTGAACGGTGACGCGGTGCAGTTGGCCACCGCCATCCGCAACCTGGTGCAGAACGCGGTCAGCTATTCCGATCCCGGCGCCCGGGTGACCGTCGGCGCCCGGGTCCGCCACGATGGCGAGGACGAGGTGATCGACGTCGCCGTCTCCGACAACGGCATCGGCATCCCGCAGAGCGAGTTCGCCCGGATCTTCGAACGCTTCTACCGGGTCGACTACGCCCGCAGCCGCGATCGAGGCGGTACGGGTCTCGGGCTCGCGATCGTCAAGCACATTGCGGCGGCCCATGGCGGGCAGGTGAATGTCTGGAGCCGTCCGGGTCACGGGTCGACCTTCACCATCCGGTTGCCCTCGATCGGCGAGACGGAGCGGGCCGACGTACCACCGGTTGCCGGTGAACTCTCTGAGCCCCAGCAGGTCGCCGGACCCGATGGTGAGGTTCTTTCGGTGGGTAGGCAGTCAGCGCAGAAGGCGGCCGGTGAGGCCGTGGACAAGCATGGTCAGGAGGCCAGGAAATGACCCGAGTGCTCGTGGTCGACGACGAGGAGAACTACCGCGAGACCATCGCCTACATGCTGCGGCGGGAGGGTTTCGAGGTGGTCGAGGCCGCCGACGGCACCGCCGCCCTCGGCGAGTTCGAGCGGGCCGGTGCCGACATCGTGCTGCTGGACCTGATGATGCCCGGGATGTCCGGCACCGAGGTCTGTCGGCAACTGCGTACCCGGGGCACCGTGCCGGTGATCATGCTCACCGCCCGGGACTCCGAGATCGACAAGGTGGTCGGCCTGGAGATCGGTGCCGACGACTACGTCACCAAACCGTTCTCCCATCGTGAACTGGTGGCGCGGATCCGGGCGGTGCTGCGACGGGGCCAGGACATCGAACTGCTGCCGGATGTGATCGAGTCCGGCGGGGTACGGATGGACGTGGAGCGGCACGTCGTCTCGGTCGACGGCAAGCAGGTGAAACTCGCACTGAAGGAGTTCGAACTGCTGGAGATGTTGTTGCGCAATGCCGGCCGGGTGATGACCCGGGGGCAGTTGATCGACCGGATCTGGGGGGTCGACTACGTCGGCGACACCAAGACCCTGGACGTCCACATCAAACGCCTGCGGTCGAAGATCGAACCCGATCCGGCCGATCCCAGCCATCTGGTGACCGTCCGCGGCCTGGGGTACAAGTTCGAGGCCTGAGCTCACCGGGCAAACCCCGGCGATCGGCGGCGGGCCGGCCGGTCTCGATGCGATGAGCGCCACACCCGCCGGGGCGGGGGAACCCGGACCGGGCCGCTAGGGTGTCCGGGTGACGGACGAGATCACTGTTTTCACCGGTAGCGGCAACCCGGAGTTCGCCCAGCGGATGTGCGATCTGCTCGGCGTGGAGCTGTCGCCGACCAACATCACCCGCTTCAGCAACGACTGCATCCAGGTGCAGCTGCGAGCCAACTGCCGCCGCAAGGACGTCTACATCGTGCAGCCACTGGTGCCGCCGGTGCAGGAGAACCTGGTCGAGCTGCTGTTGATGCTGGACGCAGCACGGGGGGCCTCGGCCAACCACATCACCGCAGTGATCCCGCACTACGCCTATGCCCGTTCGGACAAGAAGGACGCCTCCCGGATTTCCATCGGGGCCAAGCTGGTCGCCGACATGCTGAGTGCGGCCGGTGCGACCCGAGTGATCACCATGACCCTGCACTCCGAACAGGTGCACGGTTTCTTCAACGTACCGGTCGACCACCTGACCGCGGTGAAGGAGCTGGCGGCGGCCTTCAGCGAGGACGACCTGTCCGACACCGTGGTGGTCTCACCCGACTTCGGCTACGCGAAGGTGGCCAGCGAATTCGCCCGCCGGTTGGATCTTCCGGTGGCCGCCGGCTCGAAGCGTCGGATGGCCGACGACAAGGTGATCATCGACCGGATCGTCGGTGACGTCGAGGGCAAGAAGGTGATCATCATCGACGACGAGGTGGCGACTGCCGGCTCCATGATCGAGTTGATCCAGAAGCTGCGGGAGGAGGGCGTGACCGACATCTCCATCGCCACCACCCACGGCCTGTTCACCGGCAAGGCGGTCGAACGGCTCAACGCCGAGCCCGACATCGCCCGGATCGTCTCCACCGACACCGTCCCGCTGACCGCCGAACGTACCCCCGAGAGGTTGCAGGTACGGTCGGTCGCCCCGCTTTTCGCCGAGGCGGTACGCCGGCACAACTGCGGCGAATCGGTCAGCTCGCTGTTCAGCGACGAGCCCACCTACGGCTGACCGCCGAGCCCAGACATACAACAAGGCCCCTCCCGACCGGGAGGGGCCTTGTCGGCTCAGCTCACAAGTTCGTCGGCTGCGGTGTGACCGTGGCGTAGTCGACGTTGTTGCCGTCGACGATCGGCACGTCCAGGGTCACCTCACCGGCATGGGTGAAGACCAAGGTGGTGCGCACGGTCAGGCCGACCGGGATCTCGCCCGAGACCAGGTACGGATTGCCGACCGAGAGCTTGCTCAATTGCTTGGTGACCACCGGGGTGGGACCGCCCTCGAAGACCAGCGGGGTGCCGGTGGGGTTGTTGTCGGCGTCGACCAGCTCTCCGCTCACCGACACCAAGGTGTCCTCCCCGGTGGTGCTGAGTGCGCCCTCGAGGAAGCCGGTGGTGCCGTCCCGGGTGATCAGCATCAGGTTCAGCACCTTCACCGGGTCCTGCTCTCCGACCTCGGCGTTCACCCCGCCGCCGATCGTCGGGGGCAGCCGGGCGGGGTCCTGGGTGCAGGCGGCGAACCCCACGGAGCAGGCGATGGCGAGGGCAGCGGCGGCCGTCGCTTGGGCGATACGAGAAGGCGAGGAGGTCACGCGCGCAGCCTAGCGCAGGCATACCCCTGTCGTCGTGTCAACCCTGCCCCGGACCGGTGACAGGCCTCTGGCTAGCGCAAACGCCGGATGGGTGGAACGGCGCCATGCTAGAATCGAGGCCGGGAAAGGGGTACAAGAGAAGATGACTTTTAATGTCGGTGAGACGGTGGTCTATCCCAATCATGGGGCGGCCGTCATCGAAGATATCGAGACCCGCCAGATCAAGGGAGAAGACAGGCTGTACCTGGTCCTTCGCATCGTCGGCCAGTCCGACCTCGTGGTTCGGGTCCCGGCCTGCAACCTCGACCTCGTCGGAGTGCGTGACGTGGTCGACGCGGAGGGTCTGGAGCGCGTGTTCACCGTGCTGCGGGCCCCGCAGGTCGAGGAGCCGACCAACTGGTCGCGCCGGTACAAGGCCAACATGGAGAAGCTGCACTCGGGCAATGTGATGAAGGTGGCCGAGGTCGTCCGCGACCTGTGGCGCCGGGAGAAGGACCGCGGACTCTCCGCCGGCGAGAAGCAGATGCTCGCCAAGGCTCGCCGGATCCTCGTCTCCGAGCTCGCACTGGCCGAGAAGGTCGAGGAGGATCGCGCCGAGACCATGCTCGACGAGGTCCTGGCTTCCTGAAGCATTGAACACAACAATCCCGGCACCGGCCGTCGCCCTCGTGGTGGCGGCCGGTTCTGGTGTCCGGCTGGGCGCCGGGATGCCGAAGGCACTGGTCCGGCTCTCCGGCAGATCACTGGTCGCCCGGTCGCTGGACTCGCTGGCTGCCGGGGGAGTGGCCGAGGCGGTGGTGGTGGCGCCGGCCGGCCACCTGGTCGAGTTCGAGAAGGCGGTCACCGATTCACCCATCCCGGTACGGGTGGTGCCCGGCGGCGGAGAACGGCAGGACTCGGTGCAACTCGGATTGTCGGCCCTGGACAGCGTGGACGGGCCGGTGCTGGTCCACGACGCCGCCCGCCCGCTGGTACCGGCAAGGGTGGTCTCGGCGGTGATCGAGGCGGTACGTGGCGGCGCGGTCGCCGTCGTACCGGTGGTCGCGGTCACCGACTCCATCCGCCGACTCACCGACGAGGGCAGCGAGATGGTGGACCGCTCGACACTGCGGGCCGTGCAGACCCCGCAGGGATTCGATCCCGGCGTCCTCACCAGAGCCCATGAGCTGGTCCGCGAGCGCGGTCTGCTGGTCACCGACGATGCGGCCGCCTGCGAGGCCGCCGGTCATCCGGTGACCCTGGTCGCCGGTGCCGCCGAGTCGATGAAGATCACCACCCCGGCCGATCTGCGGTTCGCCGAGGCGTTGCTGGGTGACTGAGCCTCAGTCGGCGCGTTCGACCAGACAAGTGGCGATCGCGGCGATGCCCTCACCGCGGCCGGTCAGCCCCAGCCCGTCGGTGGTGGTGGCCGAGATCGACACCGGTACGCCCCCGAGCGCGGCACCCATCAGATCCTCGATCTCGGTCCGGTACGGGCCCAGCCTCGGCCGGTTGCCGATCACCTGGACGGCGACGTTCAGGATGCTGAAGCCGGCGTCGGTCGCCCGCCGGGCGGTCTCGGTCAGGAACTCCGCGCCGGCCGCACCTGCCCACCGGGGCTCCGAGGTGCCGTAGTTGCTGCCCAGGTCACCCAGGCCGCAGGCCGAGAGCACCGCATCACAGGCGGCATGGGCGGCGACGTCACCGTCGGAATGGCCTTCGGGGCCGACCGGTTCGTCGGGGAAGCGCAGACAACCGATGATCATCGGCCGTCCCTCGACCAGCCGGTGCACATCGGTGCCGATCCCGCTACGCATCAGTCGGTCAGACTGTCATCGCTGACGACATAGGTGTTGCAGCGCCCGATCTCGGTGGTCGACATCCCCATCTGCGTCCAGTACTCACGGGTGGCGCCGTGGGGGTGGGTGCTCTCGATGTCGGCATCACCGGTCTGGGTGTCGGCACCCAGGGCGACGGTGTACTCCAACACCTCCTGGGCATCGGCCTCGGTGTAGGGGACCGAGCTCGCCGCGGAGTTGAGGAACAGGCCGGCGTAGCAATCGGCCTGCGCCTCGCGCATCCGGCTCATCTTCAGCGCCTCGGCCTCGCTGAGTTCCTCCGAAAGGATCACCGCCGCCGCCATCTGCCCGGTGCGGCCCTGGATGTCGTGGCCGAACTCGTGGGCCATCACCATGTCGAAGACCGCCGGATTGCCCGACGTACCGGGCAGATCGGCCAATTCCATGGAGAAGTAGAGCTGCTGGTTAGCCGAGCAGTAGACGGCGTTCATCTCCGGCAGATCACCGCAGGGGGTGTCGATCGTACCCTCGTAGACCGTCACCGCGGGCCGCGGAAGGGTCCACCCGGCGGACGTCATCGGTTCGATCCAGGTGGTCATCAGGCAACCGGTGAAGTCGTTGAAGTGGGCCTCGACCTCGTCCGGGCTGGCCGTGGCCGGATCGACCGGGGAGGTCTCACAGCGGATCGGGGCGCTGACCTGTTCGGCATTGATCGGGTTGGAGTACAGCATCGTCGACAACTCGTCGTAGGTCTCGGGGATCGGGAACTGGTCCGGATTCTCGTCCACCGGGGGCGGGGTGTAGTTCTCGTTCGCGTAGGCGACGTTGTCGTCGCTGTTGAACAGCGAGTTGGTGATGAACACGGCACCGACGATCAGCGCCAGACACCCGATCGCGGTCAGCAGGATCGCTCCGGGGCTGCTGCGTCGGCGAGGAGGTTGTCCACCGAACTGGGGCGCCGGCGGACCCGGTTGCGGCTGACCGCCGAACTGCGGGGCCCGTTGCGGGTAGGCCCGGGTCTGGAACTGCTGGGGTGCGCCGAAGCTGCCGCCCGGGGTACCGAAGCTGCGGTACGGCTGCTGCTGGCTCACAACCGACACCCTAGGGGGTGAGGAGGTCGACTGGGTACTGAACGCGGTCGGGTCGGTTGCCGGGGTTGTCGGGGTTGCCGGGTTGCCGGGCTCGACACCGTGACCGGACGGTGCCGTAGTCTGAGCGCTGCCGCTCGGGGGTTTGCGTCGGGCCGGCTGACCCCAACTCTCGGAGGACACGTGATCGCTGGGCAACGACCGACTCGGGTGTGGGCCGTCCTCGGCCTGCTGCTGGTCGCCTGGTTCGGCCTGCAACTGGCCCCGGCACATGCCGCAACCGGTGATGTCGAGGTGATGGAGGTCGACGCCAGCGTCGATCGCGACGGCGCACTGAGCGTCGAGCAGACGATGACCTTCGAGGGTGCGCCGCCGGCCGAGCTCACCCAGCGAATCGCCACGGTGGAGAACAGTGTCGGCGATGCGCAGTACCGCTACGAGATCTCCGAGGTCACCGCCAGCGCCGACGGTCAGCCGTTGCCGGTGGCGGTCGACGACACCGGTGAGGCGATGGTGGTGACCATCCCCACCGAGGGTGTTGCCGGACCGGTGACGCTCAGCTATGCCGTCGACGGCGCGGTCCGCACGACGCCGGACGGCACGATGCTGCACTGGCGTTTCCTGCAGGGCCTGTCGGCGCCCGTCGACGACGTCACCGTCGAGGTCGGGGTGCCGGGTCTGTTCAGCTACATCGACTGCGCCTCCGGACCGCCGAACTCGCCGACCAAGTGTGTGACCTCCAGTGGCGGCACCGAGGAGACCAGCCAGACCCCCACCTTCACCGATGGGCCGCGGGCGGCCAATGAGGTGGTCTCGATCGAGATCGGATTCCCCGCCGGGTTGGTGAGCGCGAACGAGAACCTCGAGTACCGCTGGAGCCTGGCCCGGGGGTTCTCCGCCGAACCGCTGCCGTTGGGGCTGGCCACCGGGCTGCTGCTGCTCGGTGCGATCGTCGTCTGGGTGCTGCACCGTCGCGCCGGGGCCGACCTGTCGGCCGGCGAGCGGGTGGAGCGCGTGGCCGAGTTCACCCCGGTCGCCGATGGTGCGGTCGACTTCACCGTCACCAGCGACATCCGCCCCGGCGAGGTCGGCACGATGGCCGATGAGCGGGTCGACCCGGTGGACGTGCTGGCCACGGTCCTGGATCTGGCGGTACGCGGACACCTGCGGATCACCGAGCTGCCGCACCGCTCGAACTACGCCCCGGCGGACTGGCAGCTGGAACGTCGTGAGGCCGACACCTCCGAACTGCAGGCCTATGAGCGGCGGCTGCTGGATGCCGTGGCACCGATCGGTGGCGAGCCGACGCGGGTCTCACAGATGAACGAGAAGATCGCCGATGCGATCCCGCAGGTGCAGTCCGAGCTGTACGACGAGATGGTCGGCCACGGCTGGTACGACCAGCGTCCGGACTCGACCCGCAACAAGTGGCAGCGGGCAGCCGTGATCGGGCTGGTGCTGTCGGTGGCGCTGACCGCGGTGCTGGCCATCTTCACCACCTTCGGCATGATCGGCCTGGCCCTGGTGATCATCTGCCTCGGCCTGATGTTCGTCGCCCAGGAGATGCCGGCTCGTACCGCCAAGGGCGCCGCGGCACTGCGCGGCCTGAACCTGTTGAGCGACGAGTTGCACTCGCGGACGACCACCGAGCTGCCGAAGGGAAGGGAGCTGGAGGTCATCTCCCGGGTGCTGCCCTATGCGGTGGTGCTCGGTGGTGCCAATCGCTGGCTGGACGCGATGGTGGCCGCCGATGACGACGAAGGTGTGGCCGACTCGACCGACCTGGACTGGTTCCACGGCCCCGAGGACTGGCACCTGGCGGATCTGCCGGACTCGCTGCGGCATCTGCTGCTGACCCTGGCCGGGGTGCTCTTCACCCGTACCTGAGGTGGGGCCGGCTCGGCTCGGTTGCCCGTCCCCCTTTTTTTCAGCGGTTATGGCCCCCTCCGGCGAATCCGGGCGGCCATAATCGCTGACAAGACCGGGGTCTGGCGGCTGGGTTGTGGAAAACCTCCGGTACGGCGTCGTGGCCGTCGGAGAATCGGGGGATGCCCCGACCCGCACCGCTGCCTGCCGCGATCGCCGGCCGCGCCTTCACCACCGTGGAGGCGGAGGCACTGGGCGTCAGCCGCAAGCGCCTGCGCGCCTCCGATCTTCGCTCACCCGCCCAGGGAATCCGGGTCCCGGTCGACCTGGACGACCCTGTTCCCGGATGCGTCCGGGCGCTGCTCACGCTGTTGCCGGATGCCTGGGCCTCCCACGGCACCGCAGCCGCGCACTACGGGCTCGCCCTGCCGCGACGGTTGCAGGACGATCCGCTGATCCATCTCAGCCGGGACACCCGGGTCGCGGCCGTGCGCCGCCGGGGGGTACGCGGTCACGCGGTACGCATCACCGCGGAGGAGATCGTCACCGATCGCGGGCTGCGGGTGACGAGCCCGGCCCGTACCTGGTTCGACCTGCTGCCTCACCTCGGCGAGACCGCGGCGGTGATCATCGGCGACCAGCTGCTGCGGCATCCGCGGGAGGAGTTCGAGGAGCGGGAGGCTCCCTGGTGCCTGCCTGCCGATCTGGACCGGGTGCTGGCCCTGAACGAGTGGCGCGAAGGCATCTGCCGCGGCCGGGAGGTACGCAAACTGGTCCGGGTCGGTGCCGATTCTCCTGCGGAGACACTGCTGCGGCTGGCGATCGTCCGAGCCGGTTTCGGCGAACCCGAACTGCAGCTGCGGCTCGATCCCGACGACCCGCGGAGCCCGGAGGGAGACCTCGGCTATCGGGCCGATCGGGTGGTCATCCAGTACGACGGCAGCCATCACCTCAGCCGCGAGCAACAGAGCTCCGACATCCGGCGGGACCAGCGCTGGGCCGATGCGGGTTGGCGGGTGCTGCGATGCGATATCGCCGACCAGCGGAGCGGTTTCGTTCGGGTGCTGCGCTGGCTCGGCGCGAGCTCATGGCGTACCGCCGCCTGATCCCGTCAGCGAAAATGGCCCCCCGATCAGCGATCAGGGGGCCATAACGGCTGAAAAAAGCGGGTCAGAGTTCGAGGCCCGGGTACAGCGGGTTGGCCTCCAACAGCTCGGCCGAGCGGGCCTTGGTCTTCTCCGCCACACCCTCGGCGAGGGTGTACTTCGCCTTGCCCGGTTTGCCGGTGGAGGCCGTCACCGGGGTGGTGTTGGACAGCACGTCGACGATCATGTCGGCGACCGCGTCGAAGTCGTCGGGGCCGAAACCGCGCGAGGTCAGCGCGGGCGTACCCAGCCGTACCCCGGAGGTG
This sequence comes from Naumannella halotolerans, assembly GCF_004364645.1. Taxonomy (NCBI): domain Bacteria; kingdom Bacillati; phylum Actinomycetota; class Actinomycetes; order Propionibacteriales; family Propionibacteriaceae; genus Naumannella; species Naumannella halotolerans. The sequence continues at coordinate 280,475 of NZ_SOAW01000003.1, forward strand.
TACCAGGCGCCGTTCGGGTCGTTCGGTACGGCATTGCGGTTGGTCACCACCCCGGCATCCAGCAGCGCCGATTCACCCTGCCGACCGGTCAGCCCGAAGCCGGAGACGTCGAGCAGCACCAGGTGGTTGTCGGTGCCGCCGGTGACCAGCTTCGCACCGCGCCGCGACAGCGACTCGGCGAAGGACTTGGCGTTGTCGGCGACCTGCTGGGCGTAGGTACGGAAGTCGGCGGTACGCGCCTCGGCCAGGGCCACCGCCTTCGCCGCCATCATGTTCGACAGCGGACCGCCGAGCACCAGCGGGCAGCCCCGGTCGACACTCGGCGCGTACTCCTCGGTTGCCAGCACCAGACCACCGCGAGGTCCACGCAGCGACTTGTGGGTGGTGGTGGTGACGACATGGGCATGCGGCACCGGGTCCTCGTCGCCGGTGAACACCTTGCCGGCGACCAGACCGGCGAAGTGGGCCATGTCGACCATGAAGGTCGCCCCGACGGAGTCGGCGATCTCGCGCATCTTGGCGAAGTTCACCCGCCGCGGGTACGCCGAGTAACCGGCGATCAGCACCAGCGGCTTGAACTCCTTGGCCATCGCCGCGACCTTGTCGTAGTCCAGCAGCTGGGTCTCCGGGTCGGTGCCGTAGGAGCGCTGATGGAACATCTTGCCGGAGATGTTCGGCCGGAATCCGTGGGTCAGGTGACCGCCGGCGTCCAGGCTCATGCCCAGCATCCGCTGCTCGCCGAAGGTCTTCCGCAAGGTCTCCCAGGCGTCCTCGTCGAGCTCGTTCACGTTCTTCTTGCCCAGCTCGGCCAGCGCCGGCTGCTCCACCCGGTGGGCCAGGATCGCCCAGAAGGCGGTCAGGTTGGCATCGATGCCCGAGTGCGGCTGCGCGTAGGCGTACTCGGCGCCGAACAGCGCCCGGGCATGCTCTGCGGCGACGCTCTCGACGGTGTCGACGTTCTGGCAACCGGCGTAGAACCGGTGCCCGATGGTGCCCTCGGCGTACTTGTCGCTGAGCCAGTTGCCCATCGTCAACAGGGTCGGGATGGAGGCGTAGTTCTCGCTCGCGATCAGCTTCAGCGAGTTGCGCTGGTCGGTCAGCTCGGAGCGGATGGCCTCGGCGATCCGGGGCTCGACGCTGCCGGTGATCTGCAGGATCGTCCGGTACGCCTGGGTGGCGGCTTCGACGTCGAGGGGTGGCAGGGAGTCAATGGGTGCAACGGTGTCGGTCACGGTGCCAATCTAACCGACCGGGCGCCGGGCCCGGAGGGCTTGTCGGGTTCCGGAACGAAGACTCCGGCCGAGGTACGGGGTGGCCGCGGTACGCAGATGCCTGCGACGTGCCGAAGAGTCCCCCGGTGCGTCCGGGGGACGGGTTGTCAGACGTGCCTCCGGGGTTGCCCCGAGAGCCCGGCTGCCAGGCCTGCGTTCGACAGCCCGGGTGTCCGGCGTACCCCGGTTGTCCGTGGGCCCCGGTTGTCCGGCGTGATTGGCTGGAACCGTGGCGTCGGGCCGGGTGAGCCCCCGGACGACGCAGACCGCTGCATCGAGAGGAATCATCATGAGACTGGGATACAAACTGATCGCCGAGGCCTACGGGCCGCAGGAGATCGTCCGGCAGGGAGTGCTGGCCGAGCAGGCCGGTTTCGACTTCGTCGAGGTCAGCGATCACTACCATCCGTGGCTGACCAGCACCCCGCACTCGGGTTTCGCCTGGTCGATGCTGGCCGCCCTCGCCGCCCGTACCGAACGGATCGAACTGGCCACCGGCGTGACCTGTCCGACCTTCCGTTACCACCCGGCGATCATCGCCCAGGCCGCGGCCACCACCGCCTTGCTGTCCGACGGGCGGTTCAGCCTCGGGCTCGGTTCCGGTGAACGGCTGAACGAACATGTGGTGGGCGACGCGTGGCCGTCGGTGAGCACCCGACAGGCGCGGCTGGTGGAGGCGATCGAGATCATCCGCGCGCTGTGGTCGGGCGGCTATCACAGCTATGACGGGCGCTACTTCCAGCTCGACGACGCCCGGGTCTTCGACCTGCCCGACGAACTGCCGAAGATGCTGATCGCCGCCGGTGGTGACCGGGCCGCCAAGCTGGCCGCCGAGCGCGGTGACGGGCTGTTCGCCACCGAACCACTGCCGGAGCTGATCGAGGGCTACCGGGCTGCCGGCGGTACCGGGCCGCGGTACGGCGAGGTGCCGCTGGCCTGGGCACCCGATGTCGAGTCGGCTGCCCGTTCGGCACATGAGAAGTTCCGCTTCGGGCTCACCGGCTGGAAGGTCCAGGCCGAGTTGCCGAACCCGATCAACTTCGACGCCGCGACGGCCATGATCACCCCCGAGGACATGGTGCAGAACTTCGGTTGCGGTCCGGATGTCGAGCGGCATCTGGAGGTGATCGGCCAGTTCGTCGATGCCGGTTTCGACAACCTGGTGTTGATCAACGCCGGAACCGACCCGGACGGCTTCTTCGAGTTCTTCACCGACACCCTCGCACCGCGGCTGCGGCAGCGCTGAGAGCGACGCGGGCGCCCATGATCATGGGCGCCCGATCCGGTTCGACGAGGGTCAGAAGATCTGCGAGTAGGCGTTCAGCGCCGGTTGTCCGCCCAGATGGGCGTAGAGCACGGTCGAGTCCTTGCCGATCTCTCCGGAGCCGACCAGATCGATCAGACCGGCCATCGACTTCCCCTCATAGACCGGGTCGATGATCATTCCCTCGGTACGTGCCGAGAGCTTGATCGCCTCGACGGTCGACTCGACCGGGATTCCGTAGAGATCACCTGCCCAGCCTTCGAGGACGGTGATCTCGTCGTCCCGCAGGTCTCGTCCGAGCTTGATCAACTCGGCGGTGTGCCTGGCGATCCGGCCCACCTGGTCGGTCGTCTTGGTCAGGGTCGCCGAGGCATCGATGCCGAGCACCCGCCGGGGTCGGGGATCGATCTCGGACAATGCGGCGAAACCGGCGATCATCCCTGCGTGGGTGGAACCGGTGACCGTGCAGACGACGATCGTGTCGAAGAAGACCCCGAGTTGCTTCTCCTGTTCGGCGACCTCGAAGGCCCAGTTGGCGAAGCCCAGCCCGCCGAGTTCGTGTTCCGAGGCTCCGGCCGGGATCGGGTACGGGACGCCGCCGGCCGCGGCGACCTCGTCCAGGGCTGTCTGCCAACTGGATCGGATCCCGATGTCGAAACCGGCATCGTCGAGCCGCACATCGGCGCCCATGATCCGCGACAACAAGATGTTCCCGACCCGGTCGTTGCCCGGATCGTCCCAGTCCACCCACTTCTCCTGCACCAGCCGGGCCTGCAGGCCGAGTTTGGCCGCGACCGCCGCCACCTGCCGGGTGTGGTTGGACTGGTAACCGCCGATGCTGACCAGGGTGTCGGCACCGGAGGCGAGGATGTCGGGAACGATGTACTCGAGCTTGCGGGTCTTGTTGCCGCCGAAGGCCAGGCCGGAATTGCAGTCCTCGCGTTTGGCCCACAACTGCGCCCCGCCGAGATGTCGGGTCAGGTTGTCCAGCGGGTGGACCGGGCTGGGGCCGAAGGTGAGCGGGTAACGCTCGAAATCGCTGATGGGCATCGGGGTACGCCTCCGAGGTGGGCTGAGATGACTGACATGCAATATATTGCATTCAGGAGACCGTCAGGGCAAGCGATCTGCGGCAGGATGTGACGAGGAGGTGGTACGGGTGCCGATCCCCGAAGCCGAGGTGGTGTCTCGACGACTGCTGCGCGACGACGTGTACGCGATGATCCTCGACGCGATCGTCAGCGGTCAGCTGGCACCGGGGGAGCGGTTGCGCGACCAGGACCTGGCGGCCTGGCTCGGCGTCAGCCGCACCCCGGTCCGGGAGGCCCTGTTGCGACTCGAACGCGCCGGACTGGTGATCAGCAAACCCGGCAGTTCCACCACGGTGGCACCCGATGACCCGAGGTCGGTGGCCGCGGCGCAGCAAGTCGCGGCTGCGCTGCACGAGCTGGCGACGCGGGCAGCGGTCGGCCGACTGGGCGAGGGCGACTTCGGCGAACTGGACGACGCCAACGCCGCGCTCGGCGACGCCCTGGGCGCAGCCGACCCGATCGCAGCGGCCAGGGCCGACGAGGCCTTTCACCAGGTGTTCGTCCGGGTCGCCGACAATCCTGTGCTCACCGAGACCCTGGGTCAGGTCACCCCGCTGCTGCGGCGGGCCGTGCACCTGCGGTTCGGGGAGTTCTTCTCCGGCCGCCAATCCACCGAGGTGCATGAGCGGATCGTCGAGGCGGCCCGTCGGCGAGACGCCGAAACCGCCGGTCGCCTGGCCCGCGACAACTGGCTCACCCTCGCCGACTGAGGACCCAGCACCGGGGGCGGGGTTGGCTCGGCCCGGTGGATGTGACAGGTTGGAGGGGTACCCGTCGGGAGGAGGGCAGCATGCCCCAGCAGGCGTGGAGCGACAAGCGCGAACGACAGTACGAGAAGATCAAGGACAGCGAACTCGATCAAGGCCGCAGCACCGAGACGGCCGAGGAGATCGCCGCGCGGACGGTGAACAAGGCCCGTGCCCGCGCCGGTGAGTCCGCACAGGCCAGCCGTACCTCGACCGAGGACATCTCCTCGGGGCGCCGCGGCGGGCTGCGTTCGGGAAAGGGTCCCGGCGGCCGGACCAAGGATCAGCTCTATGCCGATGCCAGGCGTGCCGGCATCAAGGGCCGATCGAAGATGACCAAGGAAGAACTCGAAGCAGCACTGCGCCGTTGACCCGGCAGTGCCCCCAACCCACACAGCGCACCACCAGCGCAGACGAAACGTTCGAAGGAAGAAGCACCATGACGCAGGACAACATCAGCACCCGCGCCGCAGCCATGACCAATGATCAAGGCGGGTTCGAGGCACAGCAGCAGACACCTCCCGGATCCACCACGGCGATGCAGCCGGTTCCCGATCATGGTGAGCAGACCTACGTCGGTCATGATCGACTCGCCGGACTGCGTGCACTGATCACCGGCGGAGACTCCGGGATCGGTCGCGCAGTCGCCATCGCCTACGCCCGGGAAGGGGCCGATGTGGCGCTGTCGTACCTGCCCGAGGAGCAGGCCGATGCCGAGGACACCGCCGCCTGGGTGGAGAAGGCAGGCCGCAAGGCCGTCCTGCTGCCCGGTGATCTTCGTACCAAGGAGGTCTGCGAACAGGTGGTGAAGGATGCGGTCGACGGACTCGGTGGTCTGGACGTGCTGGTGAACAACGCCGGATACCAGATGGCGCGGACCGAGGGCATCGACGAGTTGCGCGACGACGATCTCGACCGGGTGTTCAAGACCAACCTGTATGCGACGTTCTGGGTGACCCGGGCCGTCTCACCACACCTGGGCAGCGGCGCCAGCATCATCAACACCACCTCGATCCAGGCCTACGAGCCGTCGACCACGATGCTCGACTACGCAGCGACCAAGGCCGGGTTGAACAACTTCACCGTGAACCTCGCCGCGGAGCTCGGCCCGCGCGGCATCCGGGTCAACGCCGTTGCTCCCGGACCGATCTGGACGCCCTTGCAGCCGGCGACCCAGTCGGCGGAGAAGGTCGAACAGTTCGGCGGGGACACTCCGCTGGGCCGGGCCGGGCAGCCCGGCGAGGTCGCCGGAGCCTATGTCTTCCTGGCCGCACCGGCCGAGGCCGGCTACGTCTCGGCGACGGTGGTCGGTGTCACCGGCGGCAAGCCGGTCTTCTGAGGTACCGCCCCTGCGGGAGCGCGGGCCGTCCGAGGGGTCTTTCGAGACACCGTTCGTCCGAGGCCACGGGGCCGGGTGGAGCAGATTGCCGCTCCACCCGGTCCCGTTCCTTCGCTGCCGCGGCATGATGGGGTGATGAGTGAACTGATCGCCGTCACCGGTACCACCGGTGCGCTGGGTGGCCGTACCGCAGAACTGCTCAGCGCGCGAGGCGCCCGTTTCCGGATGCTGGTACGCGACCCCGCGCGCGCCCCCGAACTGGCCGGCGGGGAGGTGGCGGTCGCCGAGTTCGCCGACACCGCTGCCGTCACCCGGGCACTGGCCGGGGTGACAACGGTGCTGATGGTCTCGGCGCACGAATCGGCAGACCGAGTCGCCGAACACCGCTCCTTCATCGACGGTGCGGTCGCTGCCGGCGTACAGCAGATCGTCTACATCTCCTTCGTGGGTGCAGATCCCGGAGCCACCTTCACCCTCGCCCGTGACCATGCGGCGACCGAGGAGTACCTGCGCGACAGTGGCGTCGCGACCACCATGTTGCGGGACAACTTCTACGCCGACGCCCTGATCGAATTCGGCGGGGAGGACCGGGTGATCCGTGGACCCGCCGGTGACGGGCGGGTCGCCGCGGTCGTTCGCGCCGATGTCGCCCGTACCGCCACCGCGGTCCTGCTGGACCCCGAACCGCACCGGGGGAAGACCTACAACCTGACCGGACCGCAGGCGTTGACCCTGGCAGAGGTTGCCGCCACGGTCACCGAGATCACCGGGAACCCGCTGACCTACCACGACGAGACCCTCCCGGAGGCCTACGAGTCACGGGCCAAGTACGGTGCGCCGGAATGGATGGTCGACGCGTGGGTGTCGACCTACCTGGCGATCGCCGAGAACAAGCTGGCCACGGTCAGCGACGACATCGAACACCTCACCGGGGCCCCGCCGACCAGTCTGGCCGAGCTGCTGCGGGCCGGCTGATCGACCTCTGAGGTAGCTGCCGGTCGATCTGAGGTAGCGCGAGCCTGCAGGAACAGGGATTCTCGCCGATGTGGCACGGCTGGCTGGGCCAGCAATGTGGGCTGCATGAGCGATTACCTGGCAATGAAGATGACCGAATCCCGCATGGACGACCTACGGGCCGAGGTGGAGAACCGGCGGTTGGCACGAGAACTGCCGTCACGCCCCTCACTCCTGCGGCGGTGGTGGGACCAGTTGACGGACAATGGCCCTGCGCGGCAGCCGAGTACCCGCCGGCGGTACGCCGCCTGATCGGTGTCGTGCCCGGCCTGTGCACCAGCCGGGAACGGGCAGCGCTACCATCCGAGGCAGCCATCGGTGCTGCACGAGGAACCCCCGGGAGAAGCAGATGATCACGCCAGCCACACCGGCGGTCGAACCGTCGAGGTACGGGGGCGCGCGTGGGTGATCGTCGAGCCATGGTCGGCCGCGATGCCGAACTCGGCGCAGTCCTCGCCTCGATCGGAGTCGACCCCCACCGGGGCGCCGATCGATTGACCGACCTGCTGATCGCCGGTGACGCCGGTGTGGGCAAGTCCCGACTCCTGGCCGCGGTACGCGAGGAGGCCGAGCGGCGCGGTTGGTCGATGGTCAGCGGACACTGCCTGGACTTCGGCGACGCCGACCTCGCCTACCTGCCGTTCTCCGAAGTGGTGGGACAACTGGTCGAGTCCTGGCCCACAGCGATGCAGCAGGTCCTGCAGGCCCATCCCGCCCTGGCCAAGTTGCAACCCGGGAGACGTACCAGGTCGGCCGGGACCGGATCGGATGACGATCAGGCCGTGGACCGGCCGGATCTGTACCGGGCCATGGCCGCGGCGCTGGCCGCGGTGGCGAAGCAGAACCCGCTGATCCTGGTGATCGACGACTGTCACTGGGCCGATCGGTCGACCCGGGAGCTGCTGACCTTCCTGCTCTCCCGAGGCGATCCTGCCGGTTTTGCGGTGATCGTCTCCTACCGGGCCGATGATCTCCATCGCCGGCACCCGCTGCGGCGCCACCTCGCCGAGTGGGGACGTCTGGGTGGTGTCGACCGGTTGCAACTGGGCCGCTGAGTGACGCGGCCGTGCGGATGCTGGTGAGCCAGCTCAGTGCCGATCGGTTCGACGAGCGCCAACTCGGTGATGTCGTCGACCGGGCCGAGGGCAATGCCTTCTTCGTGGAGGAGTTGGTCAATGCCGCCGCCGAGCCCGGTGGTGCCGTTCCCAATGATCTGGCCGACCTGCTGCTGGTCCGCCTGGACCGGTTGGACGAGGCCGCCCGGCAGGTCGTGCGGACCGCGAGTGTCGGCGGTCGGCGGGTCTCCCATGTGCTGCTCGAGGCGGTGGTCGACCTCGGTGCGAATGAGTTGGAGACGGCCCTGCGCAGTGCGGTCGACCAGAATGTGCTGACCGCCGATCGGGGCGGTTATGCCTTCCGTCATGCGCTGCTCGGTGAGGCCGTCCACGACGACCTGTTGCCCGGCGAGCGGATTCGGTTGCACACCCGTTACGTGCGAGCCCTGCAGGACGATCCGGCGGCCGGTCCTGCCGCGGGACTGGCCCGTCACGCCCGACTGGCCCACGACTGGCCGACCGCCTTCTCCGCCAGCATCGAGGCGGCCCGGGAGGCCAATGCCGTCGGGGCACCGGCCTCGGCAGCCGGACATTACCTGCGGGCGCTGGAGATCCGAGCCACCGAGTCCGACCTGTCCGTCGACGGTCCCGGACCGGTGGACCTGGTCATCAGCGCCGGTGAGGCGCTGATGCTGGCCGGCGATCCCGAGCGCGCCGAGGCCGTGCTGCGCGAGCAGTACACCGCGATGGGACCGGGATCGAGTGTGACCGATCAAGCGCGGTTGCTGGTCTCCCTGGCCCGGGCGGGGAGCTTCCTCGACGGTGAACAGGAATCGCTCGAACTCTCGGCGAAGGCGGTCTGGCTGGTACCCGAGGGATTGTCGGTGGTACGGACCGAGATCATGGTCAACCACGCCAAGGTCCTCGGTGCGTGGGGCCGCGTCTTCGAGGCCGAGCAGGCCGGCCTCGAAGCCTTGGCGATGGCCGAACAGTTGCAACGCAATGACCTGGCCAGTGACGCCGCAACCACCCTCTCCGCCCTGCTGGGCAGCGGTTCGACGGAGCAGATGCGGGAATCACTGCGGGCGTCGGTGGAGCGAGCGGCGAGCGCCGGTGCCCTCGAGGCCGAACTGCGCGGGCGGTACCTGCTCGGACGGTCGTTCCAGGACCAAGGTCAGTACTCCGAGGCGGTCGGCTGGTTCGAATCCGCCGTCGAGCTGGCCGCCGATCGTCACTCCCGCTGGGCCCCCTATGCCTTCGTCGCCTACTGGCAGCTGTGCTGGATCCGTTATCTGCAAGGTGATTGGGAGCAGGCACTGGCCATGACCGTCGTCGACGATCAACCACCGCTCACCGGCGCTGTGCTGACCGCCCTGCGCTGCACCATCGGTTCGGCGCGAGGTGACGACATCGGCAGGGAACTGGCAGGTCTGCGATCGTTCTGGACCCGTGATGTGGCGGTGGCCATCCACTCGGCGCCGTTGGAGATGATCTTGGCGGGCCGACGTGGCCAGCCGGAGTCGATCATGGACAGATATGCCGAAGTGGTGGCCGACCTCACGCCGGTGTGGCAGGAGTGGTTCGATGCCCGGCTCCGGCTGGCGGCCGTGGCCATCGGGGCGATCGCCGAGGCGTTGCCCGGCTGCAGTTCCCAGCAACGTCTCGCACTGCGGAACCCGATCGAGCGACTGCATGCCGACGGTCTGGAGGTACTTGCCCGGCGGAGCTCACTGGCGCGGCAGCGTTGGGGACCCGAGGGGAGGGCGTGGGAGACGCGGCTGCATGCCGAGACGTTGAGGGCCCGCTGGCTGGTTGGCTCCGACGATGCCCCGGGCGCTGAGGAGTTGATCACCGCCTGGAAGATGTGCGAGGAGGCCTTCGCCCGACTGGGCCATGTCCACGAACTGGCCGTCGTGCGTACCGCGCTGGTGGGTGTGCTGCAGGCTGCCGGTGGTGATCAGCCGCAGGTGCGAGAGTTGATTGCCGCCGCCAGGCGTACCGCCGTCGCGCTCGGCGCAAAACCCCTGCTGGAACGGCTCGGGTCCCATCGTGATGCAGGTCCGGGCCCGGTGGAACTGACACCTCGTGAGGGCGAGGTCCTGCGACAGGTCGCCGAGGGCCACAGCAACGGTGAGATCGGGAAGCGGTTGTTCATCGCCACCAAGACGGTGAGTGTGCACGTGTCCAACCTGATGGCGAAACTGGGGGCGAGCTCACGTACCGAGGCGGTGGCGATGGCCCGACGTCGAGGACTGATCTGAGCGATCAGTAGTCGATCTCTCGCAGCAGCGCACTGGGCGGGCTCACGTCGGCGCCGATCGCGTGGATCCGGTCGGCGAGTGCCCGGTCGGCGGTCACCACCGTCAGGTCCTCACCGGCTGCCACCACCGAGCAGGCGCGGCGGATCACCTCATCATCCCCGAGGCCGTCGGCATGACGTACCCAGACCGAACCGGTCGTGGATTCGGGTACCCCTTGCCGGGCGGGTCCCTCCAGGACGAGTTCGACCCGGTCGACGGTGGACAGCCGGGCATCGACCAGGCATCGATGGAGTCGGTACGCAGCCGCTGCCCGATCCCTCCACCAGCCATCGGGAACCGAACCGACCACATTCGCGCTGTCGATGATCATCACGCTGCTCATCGACGACCCCCGATCGGTGCGTACCCCGAAGATCAGGAACTGCGAACATGGTCGACCACCGCAGCATCGAACCCATCCGCCGGGGTGCGGCCGGTGCCGAACGGGCCCGGAATCGGGATGATCATCAGCGGCGCAGGAGCTTTTCCGCCGATCATCCCCGCGGGGGATTCGGAAAGGCCGCAGGCCTCGGTCCTGGGGTGGCTGACTGCGGGTGTGCCGAAGTGGGTGTGCATGGGGGGCTCCTCGAATCGGTATCTCATCCGGCCGGCGAGTGACCGGCAGTCACCGGCCGTACCGGATTCGCCACGAGGTGCGAAGCGGACGGGATCGGCAACCGATAGGAAGACTATCAGGTGAGGCCCGTGGTCGTGTCGAATCCTCGCCCAGCATGGATCGGGGTACGAGCGTGGCCGGTCTCGAGATGGTCGACCGGAATGCTGTCGGGAGGTGGGTTCAGCTGCGGTGGCGGCTGACCTCGTACAGCGCGATACCGGCCGCGACACCGGCGTTGAGGGACTCGACCTCCACCGCGATCGGGATCGAGGCCAGTACGTCACAGTGCTCGCGTACCAGTCGGGCCAGACCGTCGCCCTCGCTGCCGACGACCAGCACCACGGGGCCGTCGAGACCGGCGACCTCGGAGATGTCGGTCGAATCCTCCTCACCGGCCAGCCCGACGATCGTGAACCCCGCCTTGGCATAGGCGGCCAGGGTGCGGTTCAGGTTGGTGGCGCGGGCGATCGGCAGTCGTGCCGCAGCGCCGGCGGAGGTCTTCCAGGCGGCAGCGGTCATCTGGGCCGAGCGGCGTTCGGGAATGATCATGCCCTCGGCGCCGAAGGCGGCCGCCGATCGGACGATCGCGCCCAGGTTGCGAGGGTCGGTGATCGAATCCAGTGCCACGACCAGCCCGGGGCTGTCACCGGCGATGATCGAGTCCAGCAATTCCTCGGGATGGGCATAGGTGAACTCGGGAAGACGCAGCGCCACGCCCTGGTGCACCGCGCCGCCGGTCATCCGATCCAGTTCTGCCCGGGTCACCTGCAGCATCGAGATGCCGTTGTCGGCGGTGAACTTGAAGATCTCCCGCAACCGGTCGTCGCGTTCGAGCCCCTCGGCCACATAGGCGGCACGGATCGGGATCTCGGCCAGGAGCGATTCCAGTACCGGGTTCCGGCCGACGATCCACTCCGCCCCCGTGGCCTTCGGGGTCCGCCGCTGCGAACTCGCCGCCCGCTTCTCGGCGGCCTTCTTCGTCCGGTGTGCCTTGTGGTACACCCGATCCTCCGCCCGCGGAGTCGGCCCCTTGCCCTCCAGACCACGGCGGACCCGGCCGCCGGAGCCGGCGGTATTGCCCTTGCCCTTCTTGCGGACTGCCCCTCGGCGCTGCGAATTTCCTGCCATGTGATCAAGAACTCTCTGTGCTGCGAGGCCCTCAGGCCTGCTTGGACAGCGACCAGGTGGTGCCGTCGCGGGTGTCGGTCAGCTCGATCCCCAGAGCTGACAGTTGGTTGCGGATCTCGTCGGCGCGGCTGTAATCTCTTGCCTGCTTAGCCTCGGCGCGGTCGTTGATCAACCGCTCGACCAGTGCGTCGACGATCGGTTCGAGTTGATCACCGCCACCCGAAGCCCGGTCCCAGATGGGATCAGCCGGGTTCAGGCCGAAGACGTCGAGCATCGCCCGTACCTCGGCAAGGCGGAGCGAGACCGTCAACAGATCGCGGGCGTTGAGGGCGGAATTGCCGTCCCGGATCGTCTCGTAGAGCACCGCGAAGGCCTTCGGTGTTCCCAGATCGTCATTCATCGCCTCGACGAAGGCATCGGGCAGGACGACTGCGCTGACATCCTCGGACAGGGCATCGGCAGCCCGGTCGAGGAAGGAGTCGATCCGCTCCAGCGAGGCCGTCGCCTCGGACAGTGAATCGTCGGAGAACTCGATCGCCGACCGGTAGTGGGGGGCGGCCAGATACATCCGCACCGCCCGGGGTGGGTAGTGCTTCACGACCTCACTGACGAGCGCACCGTTGCCGAGCGATTTCGACATCTTCTCCCCGGCCGCGGTCACCCAGTTGTTGTGCATCCAGTACCGGGCGAAGGGTTTGCCGGCGGCGCGGGACTGGGCGAGTTCGTTCTCGTGATGGGGGAAACGCAGGTCGAGGCCGCCGCCATGGACGTCGAAGGTGTCGCCGAGATACTTCCCGGCCATCGCCGAGCACTCCAGGTGCCAGCCGGGACGTCCGCGACCCCACGGAGAGGGCCACGACGCCGTCCACGGCTCCTCGGGTTTGTGCCCCTTCCAGAGGGCGAAGTCACGCGGATCCCGCTTGCCCCGGGGATCGGCATCGGCCGCCGGCTCCATGTCGTCGACCTTCTGCCCGGAGAGTTCGCCGTAGGCCGGCCAGGACTTCACGTCGAAGTAGACATCCCCGGAGCCGTCGGTGGCCGGATAGGCATGACCGCGCTCGATCAAGGCCGCGACCAGTTCCAACATCTCCGGGATGTGCCCGGTGGCTCGTGGCTCGTAGGTGGGCGGGATGCATCCGAGGGCTGCGTAGGCGTCGTGCAGCTCGCGCTCGAAATGATAGGCATGCGCCCACCAGGGCACACCCGCCTGGGCGGACTTGCTGAGGATCTTGTCGTCGATGTCGGTGACATTGGCGATCACCGTCACCTCGTACCCCTGCACCGCCAGCCAGCGGCGCAGCACGTCGAAGACGACCTCCTTGCGAATGTGACCCAGATGCGGCGCCGACTGCACGGTGAGCCCACAGTGGTAGATCGACACCTTGCCCGGTTCGAGCGGGACGAAGTCTCGTACCTCACGGGTTGCTGAGTCATACAGGCGCAGGGTCACCGGACCAGCCTATCGGTGCTGGGCGATCGCGGCCGATCGTGGGCGAGCTCACATGCCGGTCGGAATGACCCTTGAACGGTCAATCGTTGCACCGGAAGCGGTCGCAACCCCCGCGGCCGCCTGTCTATTGCTTGAGGAGTTCGTGGAATGAAGATCGCGATCATCAACGGATCGATCCGCCAAGGCCGGTCCAGTGACGGTGTCGTCGACTGGGTGGCCGCACAGGCCGCCGAACACGGGGGTGCCGACTTCGAGGTCGTCGACCTCGCCGCGTTCAACGTTCCGCTGCTGACCAGCCCGGTGATCCCGGGGATGGCCAACAAGCAGTACGACGACCCGGCGGTGCAGGCCTGGTCGGACGCGATCGACGCCTTCGACGGGTTCATCCTGGTCACCCCTGAGTACAACCACGGCGTACCCGGTGCGCTGAAGAACGCCTTCGACTCGCTGTCGGGTGAGTGGCAGCGCAAGACCATTGCCTTCGTCTCCTACGGCGCCGACAACGGCGTCCGGGCAGTGGAGCAGTGGCGCCAGATCGTGGCGAACTTCTCCATGCACGACATCCGCACACAGCTCTCGCTGGGTCTGTTCACCGACTTCGCCGACGGCAAGTTCGCCCCGCAGGAGCGCCGTGCCGGCGAGGCCAAGAACCTGTTCGACGACCTGCTGAAGACCACCGAGTTCTTCGAGAACGCGAACTGATCGTTCCGCGTCTCTGGGCATGACTGCCCCAGACTCTCGCGCCGCCGGTGATCCCGGCGCGAACCCATCACACCGCTGGTGTGGCTCCAGAACGCGAAATCGCGCCCATGGGCACCGAGATCGTGATCTGGAGCCGCGTCAGCGGTGTTGTCGTTCCTGGACGAGGTGTCGTCGCTTCGTCTCCCGTCGGGCCCGGTCGATGCCCGGCCCGCCATGGCCAGGCAGCAACCGGTGGTTCGACTTCAGCCAGGCTCGGATCCCGGCGGAGTACGTCCTCGTCTTCGAAGGGGTGCGGTGTACCTCGCCTGCGTTCACCGCCCTGGAACTGGCCGCGACCGACGGCGGTGAGGCCATCGACACCGCGCTCCGCCTCCGGGCGGCGCGTCTGGATCAGCTGTGGGCCGCATTGGCCGCGACCTCCGGGCGATCGGGGAATGCCGTGCGCCGGACCGTCCTGCAGGACTCCCGTGACGAACCGTGGTCGGCTGCCGAGCGGCTGGCACACCGACTGCTCCGCTCCGCCGGTATCCGCGGGTGGGCCGCGAATGGCCCGATCGTGGTGGCAGGTTCCCGCTACTTCGGTGACATCGTCTTCCGTACCCGGCGGTTGGTGCTGGAGATCGACGGCTCGGGCACCCATGCCGACCCGGCGGCCTTCCAGACGGACCGAAGTCGACAGAACGTGTTGGTCAACGCCGGCTGGCGGGTGCTCCGCTTCACCTGGGCGGACCTGAACGATCACCCGGAGGCGTTCATCAGCACGGTACGCACGGCACTGCGTCGTTGACACAGGACAGGTACCCACGACCGCAATCGGATGCCCGCCGAATCCTCGGCGCCCCCTCCGTCCTCGAGCACGCCGCTGAAGTGGCGCGAGCGGGCAGATCGGTTTGCAGAGCGGCCGGGTTTCGGGAGCTGGAGCCACGTCAGCGGTGTTGGCCAGCGGCGGTGTCGTTCGCCAGATCAGCGCTCGAGGACAGTCTGTGTCCGGACCGACCTCGATGCTGGTTCTGCAGCCGAAGAACGGCTGACACCCGTAGGTGAGGGAGACACCATGAATGCCGACGACGGAGCGTTGACCCAGGAGCGGTTCGATCTGCTCGAATCCCTGTCGACCCAGCGGAAGTTCGTCCTGCAGACCGCATCGGGGCTCAGCGACCAGCAGGCGCGCGAACGGTCGACGATCAGCGAGCTGACGATCGGCGGGATCATCAAGCACCTCACCGCCGTCGAGCGGGAGTGGTGTGACTTCATCGTGAACGGGCCGGCCCCCGAGGCTGAACCGGACGAGGCCGCCATGGCTGCCTGGGCCGATCAGTTCGTGATGGCTGAGCAGCAGACGCTGGCCGAGATCGTGAGCGGGTACGAAAGGGCCGCGGCGGCCACCGATGAGCTGGTACGGACTGCCGACCTTGATCATTCCCACCCGTTGCCGGCGGCGCCCTGGTTCCCACCGGGAGCCCGGCGCAGCGCCCGACGGGTCTTCGTGCATCTGATCGGTGAGATCGCCCAGCATTCCGGTCACGCCGACATCATCCGGGAGGCGATCGACGGCTCGAAGACGATGGGGTGAGGACGGCCGCCGGGGCTGGTGTCGACCGGACAGGTGGGTGACCGGCCGCCGTCGACAGAGGTCGGGTGCGGATGCGGATCGAGTGCCCGAGGTCAGGGGATCGTGATGACCTGACCGGCGTAGGACAGACCGCCGCCGAAACCGAAGAGCAGGGTCTTCGAGCCCGGCTTCAGCGGGTCATCGGACTCCTGCAGCTTCGACAGCGCCAGCGGGATCGAGGCAGCCGAGGTGTTGCCGGAGACGGTCACATCGGTGGCGATCCGGGCCTGCGGGGCACCGATCTTCGCCGCCAGCGGCTCGATGATCCGCAGATTGGCCTGGTGCAGCACGATCGCATCCAGCTCGGTCGGCTCCAGTCCGGCCTTGACGATGATGCCCTTCACGATTTCCGGCAGGGTACGCGTGGTCCAGCGGTAGACGGCATTGCCGTTCTGGGCGAACTTGTAATTGTCCACCGCCTCGATCCGTACCGCATCGGACAACGTCGGCACCGCACCCCAGACCACGGGGGAGATCCCGTCGGTCTCCGAGGCCTCGATCAACACCGCGCCGGCACCGTCGGCGGTCAGCACACAGGTGGAGCGATCGGTGAAGTCGGTGAAATCGGTCAGCTTCTCGGCCCCGATGACCAGGGCGCGGGTGGCCGCGCCGGCCATGATCGCCTGCTGTGCGACCGCCACCGAGTGGCTGAAACCGGAACAGGCGGTGTTCACGTCCAGTGCTGCGGGGTTGTGCTCCATCCCCAGGCCGGTGGCCACCCGGGCGGCGGTGTTCGGCGAACGGTCCTGGGCGGTGCAGGTGGCGACCACGATCATGTCGATGTCGGTGAGCTCGGTCGGATGCTTGGCCAACAGGTTCCGCGCCGCGGCCAGGGCCATGTCGGCAACGGTTTCCTCCGGCCCGGCCCAACGCCGTTCGCGGATGCCGACTCGCTGGGTGATCCACTCATCGGATGTCTCAACCATCGTCTCCAACTCGGAGTTGGGGACGACCCGGCTGGGCTGATGATGACCTGTGGCGACGATGCGAGTTCCCGGCATTGCACCATTGTCCACCTTTTTGGCCGGTACGCGCCGCAGGGGTCCGAGTACCGCTGCGGGCCGTCCCGGTCGGCCAGTTCACCACGCAGGCACGGGCCTGGTACTCGCGATGGCTCCCGATGATGCAGGACCGCCGTCGACGTCGTGGGGGCGGCCGCAG
Source organism: Naumannella halotolerans (assembly GCF_004364645.1). Taxonomy (NCBI): domain Bacteria; kingdom Bacillati; phylum Actinomycetota; class Actinomycetes; order Propionibacteriales; family Propionibacteriaceae; genus Naumannella; species Naumannella halotolerans. The sequence goes on from NZ_SOAW01000003.1 coordinate 297,224, forward strand.
ACCGCCCGACGACACGAGCGCAGCCTCCACGGGGCGCCGCCGGAGCGGGGGAGTCCGAGGGATTGAAAGGTGGGGATCCCACGACACGGTTCAGTTCAGGACACCCGGCGGACATCTGGCCCCGGGTGGTCAGCGCTTGACCGCGGCGACCACCAACTGGGCCAGTTGGGCATAGGCCTCGGAATCGGTCAGGCCGGTGGCCTCCTGCATCGACCCGCTGCCGATCCGCTTCATCGTCGCCGAGACGATCTCGGAGACGAAGGCCGCATTGGTGTCGTCACGGAAACTGCCCTTGGCCGTACCCTCCTGGATCAGTTCCCGGATCCGCATCGAGGCCCAGGCCGTGTTCGCCAGGTACACCTCGTGGGTGGGTGGAAAATCGGCCATATCGGTCAAGAACTCCCGCGATGCCGGGCGCAGCGCCTCCGAGACCGCGGTCAGGTAGGCGACCACTCGACGCTCGGGGGCGCGGGCCCGTTGCAGCTGCTTCTCCACGTACTCCGTCGCGCCCTTGAAGAACAGCCGAACGATGCTGGTCGCCAGTTGCTCCTTGGACTGGGCCAACGCGTACAGGGTGCGCTTCGAGCACCCCAGCCGCACCGTCAGATCGTCCATCGTGAAGTGCGCGAACCCCTCGGCGAGCATCAGCTCGAGCAGTTCGTCGCGCAGCTCGGACTGGCGACCGGTGAGTCGCACGCGCGGAAACTGCAGACGGGCCATGGGCCAAGAGTCTAGAGCGCGCCGCTGGCACACAGCACCGGCGCCATGACTGGCACTCGGACCGGTACTGCCGTAGCGTTCGCAGTACCGGTGCTGGAGGAGACGAGGAATGCGACCCAGAGTTCAACGGCTGCTGCCCAACGACGACGCGGCCGAGATGGTCAGCGTGGTGGCTGATTTCGCCCGCGCCGAGCTGGAGGCAGCCGCGGCCCAGGGCGAGGAGGCGGCGAAGTTCCCCGAGAAGGCCTATCTGCGGTTGGCCGAGCTCGGCGTGCTGGGGATGGCCTATCCGGAGGCCGACGGCGGACTCGGTCGGCCCTATGAGGTCTACCTGCAGGCGTTGGAGGAGATCGCCGCGGCCTGGTTCTCGGTCGGTGTGGGCGTCTCGGTGCACACCATGTCGGCCTGGCCGTTGGCCCATGTCGGTACGCCGCAGCAGCGATCCGCCTGGTTGCCGGGAATGCTCAACGGCGGCGGCATCGGTGGGTACGCGCTGAGCGAGCCGCAGGCCGGTTCCGACATCTCGGCCATCACCACCCGGGCGACGAAGACCGACGGCGGGTGGCGGATCAACGGGACCAAGGCATGGATCACCAATGGCGGGTATGCCGATCACTACACCCTGTTCGCCCGGACCGGGGAGGCTCATCACGACCTGAGTTGCTTCCTGGTCCCCGGTGATGCTCCCGGTCTCAGCGCCGCGGCGCCGGAGAAGAAGATGGGGATGACTGGTTCGCCGACCGCCATGCTGCATCTCGACGATGTCGAGATCGATCATGATCGGCTGATCGGCGAGATCAACGGTGGTGCGCGGATCGCTTTGTCTGCATTGGATTCCGGCCGTTTGGGCATTGCCGCCTGTGCCACCGGATTGGCTCAGGCAGCACTTGATCATGCGGTTGCCCATGCCCGCGAACGCGAACAGTTCGGTCGACCGATCAGCGATTTCCAGGGAATGCAGTTCCTCCTCGCCGAGATGGCCGCGGCAGTGGACAGTTCGCGGGCGACGTACCTGATGGCCGCACGAAAGCGCGACGCCGGCATGGACTTCACCCGTGATGCCGCGGTGGCGAAACTGACCTGCACCGATTCCGCGATGAAGGTGACCACCGATGCCGTGCAGGTGCTCGGTGGGTACGGATACACCCGCGACTTCCCGGTCGAGCGGTTCATGCGGGAGGCCAAGATCACCCAGATCTTCGAGGGCACCAACCAGATCCAGCGGTTGGTGATCGCTCGTCAACTGGCCAGGTCCTGACCTCGCGAACGTGACCGATGCCTGACGGAGGGCTCAGCCCTTCTTCCGTCGCAGGGCCTCGACGTCGAGGAACTCGTTCGCCGGCACCGGGGTGTCCTCGACCCCGTCCTCCCACGGGTCGTAGGGCTTCTCGGTGTCGTTCTCGTCCAGATATCCCTGCGACGGATCGAACGGGTTGGCCAGCCGGCGGCCACCCTCCTCGACCACCGGGACCACCGAGGCGGCCGACATGTCCTCGTCCGGCAGCTCCCGCAGCACCGTCTTGGCGTAGTCCTTCGCCGCGTCGAGGATCGGCACCTCGCTGCCGACGGCCTCCGACATGTACCACCGGTGGTCCAGCACCTCGTGGAAGACCTGGGCTGGTTCGCGTTTCGCCCGCAGGTCGTCCGGGACCGAGGCCACCACCGGTTCGAACACCCGGGTCAGCCACTGGTGGGCGACCACCGCCTCATCGGCGCCCTGCTGGTCGGTACGTACCCGGAAGGTGTCCAGGTCGTTCAGCAACCGCCGAGCCTGGTTCTCCTCGGTGTCCAATCCGGTCAGCCGGAGCAGCCGGCGCGAATGGTGACCGGCATCGACCACCTTCGGCTGGATCCGTACCGTCGAACCGGCGAGATCGGTGGTGATGTCGAGCTCGGCCACGTCGAAGCCGAGCGCATTCAACCGGCGTACCCGGGAGTCGATCCGGTGCATCTCCGAGGTGTCGAACTCCTCGGCGCCGGTGAGCTCGTTCCACAGCTCGTGATAGCGGTTCTCGATGGTCTCCACCAGGCCGATCGGCTTCAGCGCCTCGTCCAGCATGCCGCCGGCCTCGAGGTCACAGAACTCACCGAAGAGGTTGGTCTTGGCGATCATCAGATCGTGTTCGCGTTGGCCCTTCGACAACTCGTCGTGGATCTCACCGGTCTCGGCATCGACCAGATAGGCCGCGAACTCGCCGGCGTCACGGCGGAAGAGGATGTTCGACAAGGACACATCGCCCCACAGCACCCCGGCCAGGTGCAGTTTGGCCAGCAGCACGACCATCGCATCCAGCAAGCGGCCGACGGTCTCGCTGCGGACACCGGGGGTGAACAGTGCCCGATAGGGCAGGGAGAAGCGCAGATGTTTGGTCAGCAGCACCGGATCCAGCGGCTCCCCGTCGGGAGTGACCCGCCCGGTCACCACGCCGACCGGTTCGACCGAGGGGGTCTCCAGGCGGTTCAGATCGTGCAGCAGTCGGTACTCGTGCAGCGCCAGGTGTTCGATGACCTCCTTGGCGGCGTAGATCTCGTCACCCACGCGGATGAACCGGACCACGTGACGGGAGATGCCTCGGGGCAGGGCGACCAGCTTGTCGACCGGCCAGTCGGTCAGCGGCGTGTCCCACGGTTGCTGCAGCAACCGCGAGTCGGGCTGGGCGGACAGGAACCGAGGCATTTGGTCATTCTGGCACGACGGTCGAACGTACGCCCGACAGGTCTGGGTGTGCCGGTGGATGGGAAACCGGAGCGGCCCGCCACCTGTCGGTGACGGGCCCCTTCACCGGTTTCGGGATCAGGAGATCCGGTCCCCGGACGCCTTGGAGAAGACGTGGGTGGCTGCGGGATCCACGGCCAACCGGACGACCGATCCGCGGGCCGGGGTGTTGCCCGAGGCGATCCGGGCGACGATCCGCGGGGCGGTCAGCTTGGCTGCCTCGTCCAGACCGGCGACGGAACCGTAGAGATAGGCGTCGGCGCCCAGCTCCTCGACCACCGAGACCTCAAGCCCGATGCCCTGGTCGGCGACCTCGAAGGTCTCCGGACGGACACCCAGCACCAGGGTGTCCTCGCCGGGGGCCTTGTCCAGCACCTCGCGAGCGACCGGGGCGACGTAGTCACCGATCTGGATGCCGCCGTCGACGACCTTGCCCTCGATCAGGTTCATCGCCGGGGAACCGATGAAGCCGGCGACGAACAGGTTGCGCGGCTCGTAGTACAGGGTCAGCGGGGTGTCGACCTGCTGCAGCAGGCCGTCCTTCAGCACCGCCACCCGATCGCCCATGGTCATCGCCTCGACCTGGTCGTGAGTGACGTAGACGGTGGTGACGCCGAGGCGTCCCTGCAGATCGGCGATCTGGGTACGGGTGGAGACGCGGAGCTTGGCGTCGAGGTTCGACAGCGGCTCGTCCATCAGGAAGACCTGGGGCTGGCGGACGATGGCGCGGCCCATGGCGACGCGCTGACGCTGACCACCGGAGAGTGCCTTCGGCTTCCGGTTCAGGAAGTCCTCCAGACCGAGCAGCTTGGCTGCCTCGCCGACCCGCTTGTCCCGCTCGGCCTTCGGCACGTTCTGCATCTTCAGGGCGAAGCCCATGTTGTCCGCCACGGTCATGTGCGGGTACAGCGCGTAGTTCTGGAAGACCATCGCGATGTCGCGGTCCTTCGGCGGGCGGTCGGTGACATCGTTCTCGCCGATGTAGATCGCTCCGGCGTTCACTTCCTCCAAGCCGGCGAGCATCCGCAGCGAGGTCGACTTGCCACAGCCCGAGGGGCCGACGAGCACCATGAACTCGCCGTCACCGATCTCGAGGTTGAGCTTGTCCACCGCGGGGGTGTCGGCACCCGGGTAGAGACGCGTGGCGTCCTTGTAACTGACAGTGGCCATTGCCTGTCTGTTCCTTCCACGGGCAGGTACGTGCCCGACGATCCGTAGTGGATGGTGACGGTCCCCGTTGACCGCCTCAATGTGTCACCCGGGTGGAACCCGGAGCGTGTTGAGGACAACATACGCCCTCACTGTGACCTGCGCCACCCAGGGGTCGAGGATTCAGCATTCGACGATGTTCACGGCCAGTCCGCCGCGGGCCGTCTCCTTGTACTTGACCTTCATGTCGGCCCCGGTCTGCATCATCGTCTTGATCACCTTGTCCAGGCTGACGGTGTGCCGGCCGTCGCCGTGCAGGGCCAGCCGGGCGGCGGTGATCGCCTTCACCGAGGCGACCGCATTGCGTTCTATACAAGGGATCTGGACCAACCCGCCGACCGGGTCGCAGGTCAGACCGAGATGATGCTCCATGCCGATCTCGGCGGCGTTCTCGACCTGTTCGGGGGTGCCACCGAGGACCTCGGCCAGGGCTCCCGCCGCCATCGAGCAGGCCGTACCGACCTCGCCCTGGCAGCCCACCTCGGCGCCGGAGATGGATGCGGTCTGCTGGTAGATCGAGGCCAGGGCACCGGCGGTCAGCAGGAACCGCAGGATGGTCTCTTCGTCGCTGCCGGGCAGGAAGCGGTCGGCGAAGTGCAGCACCGCCGGGATGATGCCGGCGGCACCGTTGGTCGGGGCGGTGACCACTCGGCCACCGGAGGCGTTCTCCTCGTTCACGGCCAGGGCCCACAGGGTCACCCAGTCCATCGCCGCCAGGGGATCGATCTCGGCGGCCGACTCCAGTCGTCGGTGCAATTCGGCGGCGCGACGACGTACCTTCAGGCCGCCGGGCAGGACGCCGACGGTGTCGCAGCCCTTATGCACGCACTCCTGCATCACCGCCCAGATCTCCAGCAGCCGCCGGCGTACCTCCGCTGCCGGACGCCGGGCGCACTCATTGGCCCAGGCGACCTCGGAGATCCGCAACTGCTCGCGCTCGCAGATCTGCAACAGCTCGGCGCCGGTACGGAAGGGGTGGGGCAGCGGAGTCGGGTCGGGGACGATCTGCGGGTTGCCGCTGCCGTCGTCGTCGAGGACGAAACCGCCGCCGATGGAGTAGTAGGTCTGCTGCCGGACCTCGGTCTCGTCGTGCCAGGCGGTGAACGTCATGCCATTGGGATGGAAGGGCAGCGAGCGGCGCCGGTACAGCAGCAGATCGGCATCCGGATCGAAGTCGATCTTGTGCGATCCGTTCAGTGCAAGGGTTCTGTGGTCCTTGATCTCCTGCACCCGGACCGGTGTGGCGTCGGTGTCGACGGTCTGCGGGTCCTCCCCGCACAGGCCGAGCAGTACCGCTGCCTCCGAGCCGTGGCCGTGGCCGGTCGCGCCCAGGGAGCCGAACAGCTCGGCCCGCACCCGGGTGACCCGGTCGAGTTCACCGTGCTCGGCCAACAGGGCGGCGAACTTCGCAGCCGCTCGCATCGGGCCGACGGTGTGCGAACTGGACGGCCCGATGCCGATCTTGAACAGATCGAACACGCTGACGCTCACGCGGCCAGTCTGCCCGATAAGTCGCTGCCGCAGGGTCGGTGTGCGAGATTCGCGCGGTACGTGCGTCCAGCGCAACGCGGCGCTGGGTGTCGGATCAGCTCCGGCACGGCCGCGGCGCACCGACAACGGCCTACGGCACAATCGGTGCGTGCCCCTGACCGATCCTGTTGCGCGCCTGATCCTCGACGAGGCCGGTGACCTGCGGGGAGCCCGGGTGTTCGTGCTCGACGACCGTGACGCGGAACTGGCCACCGGTGCGGCGGCAGCCGGGGCGGCCGAGGTCCGGTGGTGGGGAGACGACGTCCGGGACGACCCCGATCTTCCGGGGTCGATCGCCCTGCCGGAGATCGATGCCGGGACCGATCTGGTGCTGGCCCGCCTGCCCCGCGCCCTCGACCGGTTGGACGAGTACAGCCGAGAACTGGCTGCGCGGGCGCCGGGAGCCAGGATCGTCGCCGGCGCGCGGGTGAAACACATGACCCGCTCGATGAATGCGGTGCTGGAACGGCACTGGCGGCAGGTACGTGCCAGCCTCGGCCGCGACCGCAGCCGGGTGCTGCACGCGACCGATGCCCGACCGATCGATCCGGACGCGACGAACCGGTGGCCGCGGGAGGCCACCGTGCAGACCCCCGGTGGCAATCTCACCCTGGTGCACCACGGTGGAGTCTTCGCCGGCGGCAGGCTGGACCCGGGAACCCGGTTGCTGCTGCAGGCCCTGGCGCAAGCGCGGCCGTCGCCGGGCAGGGCCCATGACCTGGGGTCGGGCACCGGGGTGCTCGGTCTCTGGTTGGCGCGCAGTGGCCACCGGGTGAGTGCCAGCGACATCTCCCGATTCGCCGTCGCCTCGACCCGGCAGGGCGCCCGGGTCAATGACGTGTCGATCGAGGTACGGCTGGCCGACGGTGTCGCCGGCGTGCCGCCGTCGGTGGAGCCGCAACTGGATCTGCTGGTGTCGAATCCTCCGTTCCACAGCGGCGCGGCCAAGGACAGCACCCCGACCCTGGAGCTGATCCGGAATCTGCCGACGGTGGTCCGACCCGGTGGTCAGGCGTGGCTGGTGTGGAACTCCCATCTGCCCTACCTCCCGGCGCTCCGAGCGGTGGGCCGGACCACGATCGTTGCCCGGAACCGCGCCTACACCGTCACCCGGACGATCCTCTGAGCAGTTGGTCTCTGAGTACTTGCTCTCTGAGCAGGTGGCCGGTGAGCCTCCGGCCGCTGAGCGTCTGGTCGCTGAGCCTCCGGCCGCTGAGCGTCTGGTCGCTGGGTGTCTGGTCGCTGGGTGTCTGGTCGCTGGGCGTCTAGTCGCTGAGTGGCTGCTCCGTGGGGTGGCTGGCCGCTGAGTGTCCAGCCTCGGAGTTCTGGCCACGGAGCACCGACAGGTCCGGTGACGAGCACGTCACCGGCCGTGGTTCAGCGCGATCGGAGGGCCGCGCGGACCGCAGTGACGAACCCGGCGCCGGACAGATCCATCCAGGTGAAGCGCAGGACCCGCCAGCCGGCCAGGACCAGCGCATTCTGCCGGGTCCGATCCTGCTGAAATGCCGCGGCCGAACCGTGGCTCTGCCAGCCGTCGATCTCGACCACGAGCCGCCGAGCAGCGAAGACGATGTCGCCGAAGTAGTGGCGGGCACCGACGCTGATCCGATGGTTGGCCCTCCAACCGGTGATGGACGCCTGGCGCAACAACCGGTGGGCGAGCCGTTCTGCTGCCGACCAGGGTTGGTCCCGGGAATCGGCGAGCACTCGCCTGCGCAGCTGGTGGCCGCGACGGCCGGTCGTCGCGGCCAGGGCTCGATGCAGCTCCTCGAGGCTGACTGCTCGCTGCCGCAGCGCGGTGTCGATCGTCGATCCGTCGTCGGTGGCCGCCAGGTCGATCGCCGTCATTGCCGGACCTGTGCACCGCATCCCGTTGTCGACGGTGATGAACTCCGGATCGATCCAGCGCCGCTCGAATGTGTACCCGGCGTGTCGATCGCGTCGCCGCCGACACGACACGTCGACGACGCCGGATGGTGGTCGAGCGGCGAAGTGCAAGCAGGCCGCGGCGTGCCCGGTGACCACGGCATCGCGGTCGAATGCCATCAATGCCTGCAACCGCACCAGCAAAGGAGGGTCCGGTTGTGCCCAGATCCCGGGCAGCACCGGTCGGAGTCCAGCCCGGCGCGCGGCGCTCCGTAGCTGGGGTGGTGCCGCAGATCGACGAAGCCGCATTCGGCGAGAACCATCGGGAGACTCACGTGAGGAACAGTGGCGAGAATCGGCGGTGAGCTGCAGACCCGACGGGAAACTGTGGACGGTGCTGGTGCCGGGCACAGGCTGTGGATGAGCAGAAACGGACACTCGATCGCCGAATCACCCCAGGAAGGGGCAAATCGCCGATCGAGTGTCCGTTTCTGCTCAGCAGCCCGGGTCTACGGCCTCCACGTTCCTCAGTGGCCCGCCGTCACCGGGTCCTGCTGCGATCGCAGCAGCTCGGCATAGCGACCGCCGGCAGCCAGCAGGTCGTCGTGGCGGCCTTGTTCGACGATCCGGCCGTGATCGAGCACCACGATCCGATCGGCATTGCGGATGGTCGACAACCGGTGAGCGATGGTGATCGTGGTCCGGCCATGACTCAACTCGTCCAGAGCCCGCTGCACGGCGCGTTCGGTGGTGTTGTCCAGGGCCGAGGTGGCCTCGTCCAGCACCAACACCGGCGGGTTGCGCAGGATGGTCCGAGCCAGCGCGATCCGCTGCTTCTCACCGCCGGAGAATCGATGGCCACGGGATCCGACGAGGGTGTCGTAGCCGTGTGGCAGATCGGCGATCACATCGTGCAACTGGGCCGTCTCGGCGGCGGCGAGCAACTCCTCGTCGGTGGCATCGGGCCGCGCATACCGCAGGTTGTCCGCGATCGAGGCGTGCAGCAGATAGGTGTCCTGGGAGACCACACCCACCAACTGGGCGAGGTTCGTCAGCCGCAGGTCGCGCACGTCGACCCCGTCGATCCGGACCGATCCCTCGGTCGGGTCGTGCAGCCGGGAGACCAACCCGGCCAGCGTCGACTTGCCCGAACCCGTCGCGCCGACGATCGCCAGCCTGCTGCCGGCGGGAACGTCGATGTCGATCCCGGACAGGGCCGGGTTCTCCGAATCGGGGTAGTGGAAGCTGACGTGGTCGAAGCGCACGGCGCCGGCCGTCTGCTGCGGGTCCAGCTCGACCGGTTCGTTCGGGTCGTCGATCGTCACCGGAAGGTCGAGGTACTCGAAGATCCGGGAGAACAGGGCCAATGAGCTGGTCACCTGGACGGCCACACTGAGCACCCCCATCAGCGGCCGGAAGAGGGCCGCCTGCAGACCGGTGAAGGCGACCAGGGTGCCGATGGAGATCCCGGTACCGGTGCTGGGCAGCCCGGCGATCAGGTAGATCGCTGCCGGAATGGCGGCGAAGATCACGCTCAGGCTGGCCATCCGCCAGCGACCGGCGAGCTGGGACTGGACCTCGAGCTCGGTCAACCGGTGGGAGGAGGCGGTGAAGCGCTCGGCCAGTTGCGGCCCCGAGCCGAGGGTCTTGGACAACTGCACGCCGGAGACCGAGAGGGATTCCTCAATCTGCGTCTGCAGATCGGCCAGCGCCTGCTGGGCCTGGTTGGTGATCCGGCGACGCATCGACGAGACCTTGCGGGTGAACCAGATCGCCGGCGGCAGCACGACCAGGCTCAGCAGCGACAGCTGCCAGGAGAGCGCGACCATCGCGAATGCCGTGGCGATCACGGTGGTCACATTGGTGGCGATGGAGGTGGCGGTATTGGTCACCACCGACTGCATCGCGTTGATGTCATTGGTCAGCCGCGACTGCACCTCGCCACCACGGGTACGGGTGAAGAAGTCCAGCGGCAGACGTTGCAGATGGGCGAAGACCTTGGTCCGCAGGCCGTGCATCACCTGCTGGCCGACGATCGTGGACTGCCAGGTCTGGATCACGCCGAAGACCGCGCTCAGCACGGCGACACCGAGCATCGCGCCGACCAGCAGCAACAGCAGTGGTACGTCGTGGTTCGGGATCGCGGAGTCGAAGAGTCGCTGGGTGATGAACGGGGTGGCGACGCCGACCACCGAGGTGGCGGCGATCAGCACCATCACCAGGGCGATTCGCCAGCGATAGGGGTGGAAGAGCGCCAGGATTCGGCGCAGACTGACCGGGTACTCGGCCAGTTGGGCCACATCCGCGGGGTCCTTGCGGGTGGGTGGCATGGGGCGGCCGCCGGGACCGGCGGCAAAACGTTGTTCTGGTGGTTGAGCAACCATCGGGCCCTCCTTTCCTGCGAGGGGCTATTAATGAGGTTACCTCATTATGTGGAAACCGCAACATTGGCTAGGATGATCCTGTGTCCACCGATCCCGATCTCGCCGACCTGCCCCTGGGGCAGCTGTTGATGCGTGCCGGGCGCGGCTGGCGTCACGCCCAGCTCCGCGCGCTGGAACCGTTCGGTCTCGCCGCCCATCAGGCCCACGCGTTCTGGGTGGTGGTTCGCTGGGGTGCCGACGCCGAGGAATTGCGGTTGTCCAGGCTGGCCGACCGGTTGCGGATCGCGCCACGCTCGGCGACCGAGGTCGTCGACGCGTTGGAGGACAAGGGTCTGGTCCGGCGCCTGCCCAGTCAGACCGATCGGCGTGCGACCGTCGTCGAGCTGACCGATGCCGGGCGGGAGCTGGCCGTGCAGATGCGTCAGGGGCAGGTGGTGACCGACTTCTTCGCCGGTCTCAGTGAGCAGGAGGCCGAACAGTTGCGGAAGCTGTTGATCAAGGTGATCACCGAAGCGGGGGAGTGAACCAACCGGCCGGGCGCTGTTTGCATTCCGTACACCGCAGGTTGGGTGAGGCGTTGTCGACCGCCGAAAGGGTGAGGAGGTCATTGCACCGGCCAGAACTTAGCTTAGGGATCCTAATCATGAAGTCAACGCGCACGTTCCTCACGCTCCTCACCCCCAAACCGCACGGCGGGCGCCGCTCCGCGCGTACCTGCCGGATGCGCTGTGGGGACGCCTGTTTCCACGATGTGCCGAACAAGTCCGACAACGACTACCTGGGTGACATCCTGGGCACGTTGTCCCGCCGGGGCCTGCTGAAGGCCGGGCTGGTGGTCGGTGGTGCAGCCGCTCTGGGCGCCACCGGTGCCGGCCTGAACCCGCGCACGGCCGCGGCCAATCCGTTCGGCTGGACCCCGATCTCACCGAGCACCGCTGACGCGGTGGTGGTGCCACAGGGATACGAGCAGCAGGTGGTGATGGCCTGGGGTGACAAGCTGTTCAGCTCCGCCCCGGATTTCGATCCGCTCGACCAGACCGCCGAGGCCCAGGCCCAGCAGTTCGGTTACAACAGCGACTACCTCGGGTTCCTGTCCTACGACGACGACACCGATCTCCTGCTGAACAACCACGAGTACACCGACGAATACATCATGTTCCCCGACTACGACCCGGAGAACCCGACCGAGGAACAGGTACGGATCGCCTGGGCCGCGCACGGGCTCTCGGTGGTTGCGGTACGTCGGCCGCAGGGTGACACCGGGCCACTGGAGCCGATCATCGACCACCCGATGAACCGGCGGTTCCACACCGGCACCGAGTTCGAGCTCACCGGCCCGGCGGCCGGCTCGGATCTGCTCAAGACCTCCGCCGACCCCAGCGGAACCCTCGTCCTCGGCACCTTGAACAACTGTGCCGGTGGGCTCACCCCGTGGAACACCTGGCTTACCGCGGAGGAGAACTTCAACCAATACTTCGCCCATGCGGCCGAGGTCGACGATGCCGAGACCGCCGAGCGGCTGGCTCGGTACGGCGTCACCGAGGGGGCCAGCGAGCGCCGCTGGGAGGACTTCGACGACCGCTTCGACCTGACCAGGGAGCCGAATGAGGTCAATCGGTTCGGCTGGGTGGTCGAGGTGGATCCGATGGATCCCGAGAGCACCCCGAAGAAGCGCACCGCCCTCGGCCGCTTCAAGCACGAGGCGGCCACCATCCGGATCGCCGACGACGGCCGGGCAGTCGCCTACAGCGGTGATGACGAACGGTTCGACTACTTCTACAAGTTCATCTCCCGCGACCAGGCCGGCCCCGGGTGCCTGGCCGAGGGCGACCTCTTTGTCGCGAAGTTCGTCGGCAACTCCCCGCAGAGTGAGATCGACGGCTCCGGTGAACTGCCCGCCGACGGCGAGTTCGACGGTACGGGGGAGTGGATCCCGCTGGTCGTCGACGGCGAGTCGAAGGTGCCGGGCATGAGCCTGGAGGAAGTGCTGATCTTCACCCGGCAGGCCGGCGATGCGGTCGGCGCCACCAAGATGGACCGCCCCGAGGATGCCGAGGCGAGTCCGGTCACCGGTCACGTCTTCATCGCCTTGACCAACAACACCAACCGGGTGGCCGACGAGGTCGATGAGGCCAACCCGCGGCCGGAGAACAAGGACGGACACGTACTGGAACTGGTCGAGGACGGTGACGACGCCGCCTCGTTGACCTTCGGCTGGAAACTGCTGCTGGTCTGCGGTGTGCCCGACGACCCCTCCAGCTACTTCGGCGGATTCGACAAATCGCAGGTCTCGCCGATCTCCTGCCCGGACAATCTCACCTTCGATTCGCTCGGCAATCTGTGGATCTCCACTGACGGGCAGCCCTCGAGCCTGGGCCACAACGACGCCCTGTTCCTGGTGCCGGTCGAGGGTGAGGATCGCGGCAAGGTGCAGCAGTTCCTCTCCGTCCCGCACGGTGCCGAGACCTGCGGTCCCTGGGTCGTCGGGGACGGCAGCGGCCGGATCTGCGTGGCGGTGCAGCATCCCGGGGAGACCGACGAGGCGACGTTCGAACAGCAGAGTTCGCACTGGCCCGATGGTGGGGATTCGGTCCCCCGCCCCGGCGTGGTCGCGGTGTGGCCGGCCGACGCCACGACGCCGACGCCCACCTCCAGTGCCTCGACCAGCCCCGGTGCGTCAGGCAGCGCCAGCCCCTCGAGCAGCCCCAGCCCCTCGAGCAGCCCCAGCGCCTCGGGTAGCCCCAGCGCCTCGGGTAGCCCCGAGCCGGGCGGGCGGCCACCGCTGGCCGACACGGGTGCGGCCGACCTGCTGGGCCCCGGAGCAGTCGGTCTGGCTGCCCTGGCCGGCGGGTTGGCGGCCTTCCGCAACCGGGGTCGCCGCAGCGAGGAGACCGACGAATCGGATCAGTGAGCCACGCCGCACGGCACAGGTCGGCGCACGGGCGGCGCGGACGGTCCGGGGTCTGAGCGGTACGCAGTGGTCACCGGCGGCAGCTGTCGTCGGTGACCACTGCATACGCACGGACGAGCACGGTGTTGGACGAGCACGGTGTTGGACGAGCACGGTGTTGGACGAGCGAGTACGGCCGCGTTCGAGCGCAGTCTCGTACGAGTACAGCGACGTAGGAGTGCAGCGCTGGCTCAGTGCAGCTGACGTACCAGCCGGTCGATCGCCTCGTTCAGTTCCTCGGCGGTGCCGGCGAAGCACAAGCGGACATAGCGGTGACCGTCAACCGGGTCGAAGTCGATCCCCGGGGTCATCGCCACCCCGGTGGCCGCCAGCATCTCGGCGCACCAGCGGGCGGAGTCGTCGGTCAGATGGGACACCTCGCACCAGGCGTAGAAGGCGCCGTCCGGTGGCGCGTAGGAGGTGACCCCGAGCTCCGGCAGTCGCTTGATCAACAACTCGCGGTTCCCCGCGTACCGCTCGACATGGGCATCCAGTTCCCCAATCGCAGCTGTCGACAGCGCCCCGATCGCGGCGTGCTGGGAGGGTACGGGCGGGCAGATCGAGAGATTCCCACTGAGCACCTCGACCGGTCGGAGCAGCCACTGCGGCAACAACAGCCAACCCAGTCGCCAGCCGGTCATCGAGAAGTACTTGCTGACCGAACCGGTGACCACCGCGTCGGGACCGAACCTCCGGGCGCTGACGGTCTCCCGGCCGAAGCCGACCCCGTGATAGATCTCGTCGCTGATCAACAGGCAGTCGTGCTCCCGGCACCAGGTGCTGATCCGGGCCAACTCCTCCGGATCGATCACCGTCCCGGTCGGATTCGAGGGACTGGCAATGATCAACCCGTCAGGCACCTGCGGGAGTTCCTGCAGCATCCGTACCGTCGGTTGGAACCGCGTGCTCGGTCCGCACGGCAGATCCAGCACTTCACATCCCAGCGCCGACAAGGTGTTGCGGTAGGCCGGGTAACCCGGTCGGGCCATGGCGATCACCGCGCCCGGGTCGAAGGCGGCCAGCGCCAAGGCGGTCAACCCTCCGGAGGACCCGGTGGTGACGACCACCTCCTCGGGGAAGACCTCGATCCCGTCACTGCGGCGGTGGTACTCGGCGATCGCCTTCCGCAGCGGCAGGATCCCCTGGGCCTCGGTGTAGCCGAGAACCTGGCCCTCGATCGCGTCCACCACGGCACGGCGGGCCGCTTCGGGCGCCGGCGTGGACGGCTGGCCGGCGCAGAGCATGATCGCGTCACCATGGGTACGCATGCGCTCGGCCGCCGCTGCCAGTACCTCCATCACCTGGAACGGGGGAACCGCGGAGCGGGCAGCGGGCTTCCTCATGCCGACAGTTCCTTCTCGAACGCCTCGGCCACCGAGGACGGCTGGAGGACGAAGACGATCTCGGCCACGGCATCGCATTCACCGGCGGCGACGGTTTCCCGGACGCTGTGGACCGCGATCTCGGCCGCATCCTCGATCGGCCAGCCATAGGCCCCGGCGGAGATGGCCGGGAAGGCGATGCTGCGGGCACCGAGACCATCGGCGATCCGCAGGCTGTTGCGATAACAGGCAGCGAGGATCCCCGACTGATCCCGGCCGGGGTCCCAGATCGGCCCGACCGTATGGATCACCCAGGTCGCCGGCAGCTCACCGGCCGTGGTCGCCACCGCCTCACCCGGTGGTAGACCGTCGGGCAGCGAGGTGGCCCGCAGTTGTTTCGTGGCGGCCAGGATCGCCGGACCCCCGGCGCGGTGGATCGCACCGTCCACCCCGCCGCCGCCGAGCAGGGAACTGTTGGCCGCATTCACGATCGCATCCACCGCCTGAGTGGTGATGTCGCCACGGACCGCCTTCAGATCGACAACCATGAACCCATCCTGTCCCATCGTGGTCGGGAGCGGCAGTTGGCCCGGGCAACGGTCCCGGCAGTCCGCACCGTCGACGACTACGCGGTCCGGCTTCGGCCGAGCTGGGTTTCGCCCCGGTCCGGTCCCAGCCCAGTCCGGTCCCGACCCGCCGGGGTCTATCATCGGTGCGCGTGAGTGCCGCAGACGGTCCGGACCCCAATCCGGAGGAGATCGACCGCCGGGTCGCTCCGGACCCCGTACGGGCCTCACGGTCCGATTCCAGCCCCGAATCGGACCCGGGATCGGGTGCCACAGCCGAGGCTGCCGAGGCAGAACTCGAGTGGTGGGAGTATCCCGGACTGCCGTTCAGCACCCGGCCGGAGAAGCTCGACTACCTGTGCATGTTCGGCATCATGGTGGCCGCGCTGTACTCGTTCGCGCTGATGCCGTTCCGGGTCTGGCTGCTGACCAACGTCCCCTATGTCCTGCTCGGCCTGACCGGTTCCTCTCCGGCACTGGTCGGCATCGGCGCCCGGATCGATCTCGGGGAGTTCTGGTGGCCGATCGCGGTCCCACTGGCCGCGCTCAGCCTGATCAAGTTCGACTGGTTGTTCTGGCTGGCCGGACGCCGCTGGGGCGAGGGCATGATCGACTGGCTGACCGGCGGTGGCCTGGGCAACAACTCCGGGATGATGGCGCGCTGGCGGACCAAGATCGCCTGGTGGTCACACCGGCTGGCGCAGAAGTGGGCGCTGCCGATGCTGTTGCTGACCTACATCCCGTTCCTGCCGATCCCCTCGCCGATCATCTTCGGTGCCCTGGGCATGGGCGGGATGCGGCTGCGTACCTTCCTGCTGCTGGATTTCCTCTGCGCCTTCTTGAACCGGTCCCTCTACCTCTACCTCGGCTACCGGATCGGTGAACCGGTGCTCCCGGTGCTGGAGACCCTCGACCGGTGGGCGCTGTGGATCGCGCTCGGCACCGCCGCGGTGATCATGGTGTTCGCCTTCCGCCGGGCGTCGAAGGCGCAGCCGCCAGGCAGCAACAGCGCTTAGCAGCGGGCTGCCGCCACGCGTGGTCGATGCGGCCGTTCCGCGCGACAGGTCCTACCCTGAGCGGGTGAGCGAACTGAGCGAGGAAAACGACGGTCGCCCGGAGCTGAAGTCCCTGTGGACCGATGCCTTCGGTCGACTGGCGGTACGCAGTGTGCAGATCCTGGTCGTGATCGGGCTGGCCGCACTGGTGGTCTTCGCCGCCACCCGGCTGCTGGTCGTGGTGATTCCGGTGCTGATCGCGATCATCCTGGCCTGTGCGATCTCACCGCTGAGCAGGCGGCTGCGGGCACACATGCCGAACATCGTCGCCACCATCATCATCATGGTCGGCGGAGTGCTGGTGGGCGGCGGCATCATCTACGTGATCGTGCTGAACGTGATGAGCCAGATGGACCAACTGACGGCCTCGGTGAACTCCGGCATCGAACAGCTCGACCAGTTCATCTCCGACCTGCCGTTCAACATCACCGAGGATCAGCTCACCCAGGCCCGGGATGCGGTGGTCAGCTTCGTCACCAGCTCGAGCTTCGGCACCAACCTGATCGGCGGTGTGAGCACCGCGGGCTCCTTCATCACCGGCCTGGTGCTGATGATCGTGATCCTGTTCTTCTTCATCAAGGACGGGCCGGCGATCTGGCAGTTCCTGATCTCCCCGTTCAAGGGTGAGCGACACGACCGCTTCGTCCGCGTGGGGGAGACCGCCAACCGGGTGCTCGGCGGTTACATCCGCGGTACCGCCATCGTCGCCTTCGTCGACACCGTCGGCATCACCATCGGCATGTTGGTGCTCGGGGTGCCGCTGGCCCTGCCGCTGGCCGTGGTGGTCTTCACCTTCGCCTTCATCCCGATCGTCGGTGCCACCGCTGCCGGGGTGCTCGCCTGTCTGGTCGCCCTGGTCACCCTCGGCCCGGTCCAGGCGCTGATCCTGCTGGCCGTGATCATCGCGGTGAACCAGCTCGAGGGGAACCTGCTGCAGCCGGTCGTGATGGCCCAGTCGCTGAGCCTGCACCCGCTGATCGTGCTGATCGCATTGACCATCGGTACGGTCCTCGGCGGCGTCGCCGGTGCCGTCCTGGCCGTCCCGGCCGCCGCGGTGATCTGGGCGATCATGAAGACCTGGAACGACAACGGGCAGATCTCCGACGAGTCGGAACGGATCAAACGCGACCAGGTCCGCAAGCGCCGCAAATGGCGCGACCGGTTCGCCCGGTTGTTCGGCAAGCAGCCCGCCGAGGCGACCGAGCCGTCGGTCGAGCAGACCGCCCGGCAGGAGGTCTTCGAAGACACGCCGGCCACCAAGGGCGAGCGGCCGCACACCGATGGGTCCGGCAGGTTGGAGAGCTGAGGCCTGCCGGTTGTGCATCCGTACCGTCGGCAGTCTCAGGCGCGGCCCATCGACGACGCCAGCGGGCAGCGCCACAGGTCGACCTCGCCGATGCCGACGTTGTCGATGAAATCGGCCACCTCCTGATAGGCCTGCGGCAGCGAGGTCTGGTGGTACTCGACGCCCACAGTCGCGCAGTGCGCTCGTACCATCGGCGCCACCCGTCGCAGATTCGGCCGCGACATCGAGGGGAAGAGGTGGTGCTCGACCTGGTGGTTCAGGCCGCCCATCGCCACATCCACCAACCGGCCACCGGTGAGGTTGCGGCTCATCAGTACCTGACGTCGCAGGAAGTCGATCTTCACCGTCTCGGGGACGATCGGGCGCCCGATGTGGTTCGGGGCGAAAGCCAGCCCGAAGTACAGGCCCAGGGTCATCTGGGCACAGGCCAGGAAGGCGATCGCGACCATCGGTGACATCACGGTGAAGGCGAAACCGATCGCCACACCGTGGCGGACCAGCAGCAGGACGAGCTCGGTACGGCGGTACTTCACCGTCTCGGTCGAGAACAACCGGCGCAGGCTGTTCAACTGCATCTGCAGGCCCAACAAGGTCATCAGGGCGAAGAAGTACTTTCCCTGGTGCCGGGTCAGCCAACGGGTCAGCGGCGTCTTCCGGCCGCTGGTGCCCTGGTTGGTGAAACTGATCGCACCGGGGGCGATGTCGGGATCGGTGCCGATCTTGTTCGGTGAGGCGTGATGCCGATTGTGCTTGTGCTGCCACCAGCTCAGGCCCATGCCGACCAGCAGGTTGGCGTAGAACAGGGCCGCGAAGTCGTTGTGCTTGTTCGAGGCGAAGATCTGCCGGTGTGCGGCATCGTGTCCGAGGAACCCGAACTGGGCGGTCACCATCGCGAAGAGCGGGGCCGGCGCCAGCTGCCACCAGCTGTCGCCGATCAGGTACGAGCCGATCGCCAATGCCGCCAGGACGGCCAACCAGGCAGCGGTCACGGCCACGTAGTAACCGTGGGATCGCTGCAGCAGACCGGCTTCCTTGACCTGCGCACTGAGCGCGGTGTAGTCGCTGAGATGGCCGTCGCGGCGCCGCGGCCGGAGATCGAGTTGGGGCATGGGCCAAGACTTCCGCCTCGCGCCCTCGCGCGCGTCACCCGAGCGGGTGGAACCGACCCCCTACGGCAGGGTGACGTCCGGGCTCAGGAGCCGGGTACGACCACCCCGGCCTCGTAGGCTGCGACCACGATCTGCGCCCGGTCACGCAGTGCCAACTTGGCCAGGATTCGACTGACATGGGTCTTCACCGTCTGCTCCGACAGGTACAGCTCGCCGGCGATCTCGGCATTCGAGAGCCCCTTCGCCACCTGCTCCATCACCTCCAGCTCGCGCTGGGTCAACCCCGCCATCGACGGCGGCCGGGCGCTGCGTTCGGGCCGGGCGACGAACTCGGCGATCAGTGAGCGGGTCACCGACGGTGAGAGCAACGCCTCCCCGGCCGCGACGACCTTCACCGCGGCGATCAGATCGGCGGCCCGGGCGTCCTTCAACAGGAATCCGCTGGCACCGGCTCGCAGGGCCTCGAAGACGTAGTCGTCGAGGTCGAAGGTGGTGAGCATGATGATCCGCGGCCGCGAACCATGGGCTGCGGCCACCGCGCGGGCCGCCTGCAGCCCGTTCATCCGGGGCATCCGGATGTCCATCAGC
This sequence comes from Naumannella halotolerans, assembly GCF_004364645.1. Classification (NCBI taxonomy): domain Bacteria; kingdom Bacillati; phylum Actinomycetota; class Actinomycetes; order Propionibacteriales; family Propionibacteriaceae; genus Naumannella; species Naumannella halotolerans. The sequence goes on from NZ_SOAW01000003.1 coordinate 316,548, forward strand.
ACGATGTCGGGATCGGTGCGATCGACCAGGTCGAGCACCTCGTCACCGTCGGCCGCCTGTCCGACCACACTGATCCCCGGCTGGGCGTCGAGCAGGGCACCGAAGCCGGCGCGGACCATCTCCTGATCGTCCACGATCACCACCGCGAGGAGTATGTCAATGAGCAGTGACGGTCTGGCAGCACTGAACCAAAAGCGCGAACAACGCTCCCGCCGTGTACCGCCGTCACGGCACCGACCCAAACCCCCGCAATCAGCCTCTGCGCCGGCCGCGACTATCGATACGCCGCCAGCGCCCAGTCAGCCAACCCCTCCCATCCAAAGCGCCACAGCCGACGACAAAGACCAACTCGAACGCAAGACGATCTATCTCGACGTGGCCGGCGACGACTTCCTCGCAGAAGTAGCTTTCTCCGCCCGAAAACACCGCCCCAAGGTCGACGCCTCCGGATCTGCAGTAGTCCGATACGCCCTCGAACGACTACGGAACGAGATGACGGCTGACGCGGTGGTCGAGGTTCTGAAGCAGCGCGCCGATCGAATCCCGGGCGGGGGAGCGGTCGGCCGCAGGCGAGTGTGATCGAGGGAACGTCGTTGACAGTGTTGACAGTAAGGGGTGCTGCCAGCGCCGGGTGCCGCTGCAAACCTGAGCGAGGCAAAAGTCATTAACGTTACAACGCCAGAATGTTTGAGCGGCAGGATCGTGCGGCAGCGTATGAGTGCTAGCGGTCAAAGGAGCCCCAGGTGGTGGAGGTCTGCCGCATACTTCTTGATGAGCTCGGGCCGTACTGACGGGATCGTCCCTTGAGCAACGCTCGCCTTGGTGACAGCTTCGAGGAACCGAGGAGCAGGGGTGACGATGTCTGGCAGAGTCTCGGGCTCTTTGAAGGCATGCAGCAGCGGGAGCAGCGACTGTTGACCAACCTCGGCCGGCTTTTGTCGCAGGCTGATCTCTAGGCGTCGGTACCAGTCGCTGTAGTTGTCGATCCGCTGGATTGGGTGACCTGCTTCGATAAGCCAATCGACGAAGGTATCCAAGGAGATGCCATCATCGTGAGGATTCACCAGATTGAAGGTCGTGTGGCCCCGGCCACCTGTAAGTGCAGTGATGGCAACCGTGGTGAAGTCCACCGGAAGTCCGTCGAAGTGAGTCCGCTTCGGACTACCGTCAGCATTCGGTAGGTAGAAGGAGCTGGGAGCTAGACCAGTGATCAGAATGCTGTAAAGCAGCCTGGTGAGCATGTCAGGTTGATTGAGGTGACCGGCGTAGCGGGTGTGCGCCAAGATCATGTTGGACCGGAACACCGACACCGGCACGCCGTACTGATCGTTCGCCTCACGTAGAAGGACTTCACTTGCCCACTTGGTGTTGGCGTAGCCGTTGGCGTACTGATCTGAGACGATCCTCGCGGGACTCATCGATCGAACATCTGCAGTTTCATCGAACGTGCCCGGGGTGATCTGATCGGCTATCCCAACGCTGGACAGGTAGGTGATGTGCTTCGTGGTGGCCGTAGTGGCCAACCTGATCAGTTCGGCCGTTCCGGCGACGTTAGGGCCGAACAGCTGCTGGTAGGGCAGCACGTGGTTGACCAGAGCCCCAGGATGAACAATGTGGGTGACGTCGGCGGAAAGTCGGGCCCAAGTCTCATCAGTTACGCCAAGACGCGGTTGACTGATATCTCCGTTGATCACCTCAAGCCGCTCAGACAGGGTGTGGTACTTCTCGGCAAGTTCGGAGTCTGCGGAGGTCAGGGAGGACTCGAGCCTCTGCTTGGCATGGGTGGATGTAGCCCCCCGGGCAAGGGCGACCACTCGACCCCCCGTCTGACTCGCAGATTCCAGCAGATCAACGGTGAGAAACCGGCCAAGGTAGCCGTTCGCGCCCGTCACGAGGTAGACAGGAGCGCCGACCGCAACCGGAATGTTCGTCGAGGCCTCGAGTTGGGAGGGGGGCAAGAACTTGTCGAGCGTGAGCTCCGCGGCGAGGAGTCTGGTTGGGTCCTGGTGTACATCGGCTGCGGTGACGCGCCTGGTCTTACCCGCGCGATCCTGTTCGATGTAGTCGGCGACGTGGCGAAGATCGTTTGCCGGGCTCAAAATGACGGTGACGGGCACTTCCAGGTCGAACAGATCGCTGAGCTGGGTCGCAAACGTGTAGGCGGTCATAGAGTCGCCGCCGATGTCGGTGAAGTTGGCGGAGGGGCTTACTGCTGTGTTGCCTCCCAAGAGAGCTTTGGCCGCACGCAGAACTGTCTCCAGCGTAGGACGTTCGGCCACGCTGCGTTGGAGGTCGGCGATCTCAGCTTCCTGGTTCTCGCTCAGCCGCTGGTGCAGCTGCTCGAGCTCATCTGCGTAATGCTGGGTGAGCTTGGGCCGCAACGGTTTGGAGACACCCGAAAGAAGCCCGTTGGCGACGCTGAACGGATCGCGTTCGATGATGAAATCGCGAGGAATCTCATACGGATGCAGCCCCTCACGCTTGGCGATCTGGTGCAGTGTGCCGGCAAGATGGTCACGCAACTCGTTGTCATCGCGGCCCCGTGCTGCCGAATCCGTAGGGACGATGACGGCCAAGATGGATGCGCGGCCGCTGCGTCCGTACACGAAAATCTGGTGGATGTCGGGGCTAGTTGAGTAGACAGATTCGAGTGTCGCGACGGCAACAAACTCCGCCTGGGACAACTTGAGGACGTTGTTGCGTCGTTCCACAAACTGGAGTTCATCTGGAGCTGTCTCGGCCATGACGTCACCAGTTCGGTAGAAGCCATCGGCGTCGAGGATGTCGTCGTTGAGGTCTGGCCGGTTGAGATAGCCAGGAATCATCGACATCGTCTTGAGGAGCAGCTCGCCGCGGGGGTGAGGACGATCGGTCGTGTGATATCCGAGCTCAGGCACGTCAGCGAGCTTGTACTCGATCACCGGTGGACGTTGGATCCGATTGTCGAACATCACAACGCCACCAGCCTCAGTCGACCCGTAAGCGTCGTGAACTGGAACGTTCAGCATTGACTCCATAAAGGCATGCAGATTCACATCAAGCGGGGCGCTGCCGTTGACGGCCGACACGATACGGCCACCGAGGAGTTGTTCGCGCAGCTGTGTCTTGGCGTTACTCTCCCGCTCGAGCTCGGTGTCCCCGGCTGGCAGTGACGCCAATACTCTGCGATAGCGATCGAAGATCATCTCGCAGACACGAGGGATCAGGAAGAACTCAGTTGGGCGGGCGAGCGCAATGTCATCCCACATCTGGGCAGGATCGTTACCTGTGGAGAAGAAGCAGGTCCCCCCGCGCGCTAGAGCGCCGGTCAGGACCATACGCCCTGCGACATGACTCATAGGCATGTAGTGAGTGACGATCGTCGGCATGGTGGATTGCGACTGGCCGAACCACATCGCCGCCAGGTGAGCAGTCGTAAACATCGCACCTTTTGGGGTGCCCGTGGCGCCCGACGTATAGATGATCTGAGCTAGACCCGGGGGAGTGCCAGCAGGCGAGACTGGCAGGGGGGCCTGGGGGACCTGCGTGCCGGCATCGACCAAACTGTCGAAGGTCTCGAGAACGATCCCTTCGGCGCTGAGGCGAGTCAGCGCACGGTTCAAGGCGTGTTTTGCGGCAAGGTCCCCTTCGCGGTAATCGAGCACGTAGACCGCCTTAGGGTGAGCCTCGGAGGCTAGAACGGCGGCGATTGCGGGGTCGAGATAGTCGATATCCACAGCCAGAGCGGCCGGCCGGGTTTCATTAAGGATGGTCTGCCACTGCGCCTGGCTGCTGTTGGCGATCAAGGGCACAGAAACCACACCCGACGCGATGCACGCAAGTTCCAGGGCGGCGTAGTTGTTGCTACCCGTACCGATCGAACAAACCATATCGGCCGCGCTGGGCCCACGCTCCACCCGCTGCCACGATGTCGCGACCGCACGAGCACGCGACCACAGCTGCCGGTAGGTCAGCGTCGTGTGGTCGTGGGTCAGCTGGCGTGTACCGCCCGGAGTGATAACGACTCGCCGTTCCTTCACAGCCTCACGATCGGCATAGCCGGTCATTACAGCGTCGACCAGCTGCGCCAATCCCATGTTTGGGCGCACGCTGGACGCCACGCGAGAGTCTGGGACACGGTCGCGGACCTGAGAGTCGCTGGCAATGAGGTGGGTAAGGCGTTCCTCAAAGCCTGCCTGCCAAACATCCTGAGCCATGGTCGTCCTCGGTTCGTCGGTCGTGGCACCGGCATGGTGCCGTGACCAACGATGACCCGAGGGGCTTACCTGCTACTTACTGGCAGCGAAACATGCAGGCACACCCTCACTTTTAGGGGGTAGTTAAACAAAAGTTCTCCCAGATCTCTCTTGTGAACACCGTAATCATCTCTTAGCGTATGTGACATTAGAGATGCCCGTTCAATCCCTGCTGGGGGTCGTGACATGGATCAGAGCCCGCACCCACGCGAACTCGAGGATGAAGCCCGCTACAGGGCCTACCTCTTCGGCACGCCGAGGCTGTACATCGATGGTGAACCGGCGCAGCAGGGCTGGGTCGCCCGTCGGCGGGCCTGGGAGATTCTGGTCTGGTTCTTGCTCAACCCAGGCAAGCCTGCGATGGCAGAGGCGTTGGCCGATCAGCTATGGCCCGGCGACGACCCTGAACGGATCGCAAGCACATTCCATGTCAGCCTCCATGCGTTGCGGCGAGCACTCGAACCAGGCCTCGGACGGCGCCAAGAGTCGGCCTATATTCGACGGCACTCCAACAAGGTGTACAGCTTCGACCCAGGAGAACTGTGGTGGACCGATGTCGCCGATCTCGAACAGGTTCATCGATCGGGCCATGCCGCAGAGCGCGCAGGAGACCTCGCCCGCGCACGTTTCTGTTACAGACGCGTCGCTGGCTACGTTGCTCAAGGAAAGCTCCTCGACGGGGAGGTCTGTGACTGGATCGAGCCGTACCGGCGTCGCTACCGGCAGATGTGTCAACAATCGCTCACACGGCTGATGATGCTTGAGGCCGGCGATGGATCCGAACACGACCTGATCGAGGCCGCCTACCTCACGCTGAAGATTGATCCCTACAACCAGTTGGCAACAAAGGTGATCATCGAGAATCGCTTGCGAAGCGGACGTAGACCGGCTGCAGCCGAGCAACTGGCCAAGTACTGCAGGTCACTGAAAGCCGACCTCGGAGTGCCTGTGCCAGACGAGATTGCCGCGCTGGTTCACCGTGTTCAAACAGCCTGACTCTTCCACTGCACGTAACGCAGCGCGAAGCCCAGCAACTTAAGTTCAAACCCGAAGAGTCGGAGCGGCGCTCTGACCACACCGAGACGAGGAGAGTGTTATGGCCAGCAGAGTCCAACAGCTGTTTGAAGCCCTGGCCGGACGGCTAGACCGCGAGCAGGCCGCGAAGATCGAACGCACCATCCAGTGGAAGATCACTGATGAAGACCCAGGAGTTTGGGCGTTCAAGATCGACAACGGATCTGGTGATCTCATCTCAGGAGGCGTCGACAACCCCGACGCAACGTTCGTGACCGACAGCGAGACGTGGATCGGTGTGGCCGAAGGAACTTTGGATCCCATGCGCCAGTTCATGTCCGGAAAGCTCAAAGTTGAAGGCGACATGATGCTTGCACTGAGGGTGCCCAAGTTTTTCCCGGTAGGAGCGGTGAGCAATGGCTGATACTGACACGCTCCAGGCCGAGGCCGAGCGCATGGACCACATCGCACGGCTCACCGACCCTGCGACTTTCCGATACCTCGAAGAAAAGATTCACGTCCAAGAGGGCTGGCGGTGCGCCGAGGTGGGCGCCGGAACTGGGACCGTAGCCCGATGGTTGTCGAACCGGGTTGGGCACTACGGCTTGGTTGAAGCTATCGATACCGAGACAGCCCACCTCGAGAGGCTTCAAGCGTCTAACCTCAAGGTGATCAAGCAAGACATCACCTCCCGGCCGTTGGAGGCTGGTAGCTACGACCTGATTCACGCCAAGATCCTGCTGATGCATCTGCCGGAACGCGAGCGTGTGCTCCAGGAGTTCGCTGACGCACTGAAGCCAGGCGGCTACCTCCTCGTTGAAGAAGCGGACGTTCGCAGCATTCAGCGAGTCGAACCGGCCGAGCCGGTCCTGACCCGTGCGGCAGCGGCGCTCGAAACCTTCTTCTACATGATGGGCGCCGACCCCGCATATGCAATGACCCTTCAGCCATCTGTCCGTAGCACCGGACTCACGGTACAGGGAACCGACTGTCAGCTGACCGCGGTGCAGGCCGGGAGTAAAGAGATGCTGTCGGTTTCTCTCAGTCTCGCCAAACTGGCGCCCATGATCGTCAAGGTCGGGCTCATGTCCGAAGCCGAGGTGCAAAAGGCCTTCACGCTGATGGAGCAACCTGGCCCCACAGTTCTCTATACGCCGACAATCATCTCGGTCTGGGCTCAGAAGCCCGAGGCCTGAAGAGAGGACACATCATGCTCCACGTAGTCATCGCCCACGACGGGACTGCCCCAGGCACTTTCGAACGCCGGATGAAGATCAGACCCGACCATATGGCGCAAGGTGAGAAGATGATGGATGCCGGGCAGTTCTTGTTCGGCGGAGCCATCATCGACGGGGCAGGGAAGCTCGCAGGTGGCGTGTTGATCGTCGACTTCGACAGCCGCGAAGAGATCGACGAATGGCTCCAAGAGGAGCCCTACATCCTCCACAAGGTGTGGGACCGAGTCGAGGTTCATCCTTTCTTGGTCCCACCCCAGTTCCTCTCCCTGCTCCCGAAGTACGCCGAGGTATCTGTGTGAACCGGTCAGCGAGCCGACATCCCTGACGGCCGCGGCCAGCGGTCCTAACGAAAGAGCGGAACCATGGTTACGACGAAAGCCAAGAACGAGGGCGTGCAGTTCACCGGACTACCCACCGGTCTGTTCCGATTCCTCGACAACCTCGAGGCAGACAACTCCAAGGAATTCTTCGACGCTAATCGCGAAACATACAACACTGAGGTGAAGACCCCCGTCGATGCGTTGAAGAGTGAACTCGAACGAGACTACGGCCCGCTTAAAGGCTTCCGCATCAACCGTGACGTTCGGTTCAGCAAGGACAAGTCGCCGTACAAGACCTGGGTTGGGCTGACCACGACAGACCGAGCAGTGGGCGGCGTCGGGTCGTTCTGGCAGGCCACAGCCCACCAGATGAAGATCGCGACAGGCGCGATGATGCTCGAAAGTGACCAGCTTGTTCGCTACCGCGACGCTTTGATCGACCAGGAAGCAGGATCTGAGTTCGATCAGATCCGACGGGCGTTGAGCGATGAGGGCCTCGACGTTGGACCCGGCGACATCCCACAATACAAGCGAGTCCCACGCGGCTACCCTGCCGACCATTCGCGATCTGCCGAACTGCAATGGAAAGGCGCGATCGTGATCCACTCCTTCAACCGTGCCCGATGGATGCAGACCGACGAGGTGGTCGACCGGATTGGGGCAGTGTGGAGCGGCGCACAACCACTTCTCGATTGGTTCGAAACCCACGTCGGCGACACAGAGAAGGCGACGCGGAAGAAATGATCAACGTCCGCCATCTTGAAGTGGTGGACAGTCGCCGGTGCGACATCGACGAACAACTCCGCCGTCTCTCGCCCCATGAGCGGTCCACGTGCGACAAGATCGGAAATCAGACCCACAGGCGCGGCTGGATCTGCGCTCACTCTCAGCTGCGCCAATTGATCGCCGCCATGATCGGCTGCGCACCCTCAGAAGTGCAGTTCGGGCGTAGACCCTGCCCTGTGTGTGGAGGAGAAGGCGGCCGACCAGTCCTGGCGACGGATGAGGCCCACCGGATCCATTTCTCGATCTCACACAGCGACTGGCTAGTCGCGATCGCCGTAGCCGATCGGCCAGTGGGTATCGACGTGCAAGTGCTCCGACAGAACACATACTCACTCCTCAACGAGCTGAGCCCTGTCGAGCAGCGTCAGATCGGAACATCTGCGTCGAGGATGAACCGATGCTGGGCCCGGAAAGAAGCGGTACTCAAGGCCGCAGGAATCGGGATAGCCCACGGCCTCAGAGCCCCACACGTCGGCGGCGCGGACCAACCACACCAGCCCCCGGGTTTCGAGATCTCGGACCTCGACGTACCGCGCGGCTTCCACGGTGCGGTTGCAGTCGCCGCCCGGCCGACAACGAAGGGACAACAACACGATGGCTACTGAACATCCAGCGCCCGCCCATCATCGAGACCTCGTCGTCATCGGTGCAGGGCCAGCAGGGCTCTACTCCGCCTACTACGCCGGATTCCGCGGGCTAAGTGTGGCAATCGTGGACTCTCTGACCGAGATCGGTGGCCAGATCGCCACCCTATTCCCCGAAAAGGCCATCTTCGACGTCGCAGGTTTCCCGTCCACCACCGGCCGTGACCTGGTAAGGAGACTTCAGGAACAAGCCTCCTCCTCTGACCCTCTCTACCTGCTGGGCCGAACAGCCACGCGTCTTATCGACAACGGTGGAGCGGACCTACACATTCTGCTCAACGACGGCACGGCCATCGCCGCCAAAGCAGTACTCGTCTGCGCAGGAGTTGGGCGTTTCGAGCCACGACGGCTGCCCGTGGCCGAGGGCTGGCAGGGGCGCGGTATGGAGTACTTCGTTACCAACACCGCCTCCTACAACGGACGCGACGTCATTATCACAGGCGGCGGAGACAGCGCGGTGGATTGGGCGCTGCACCTCGAGCCCGTCGCAAAGAGCGTGACCCTGGTACACCGGCGAGCACGATTCCGAGCACACGAGTCGAGTGTGGGTCGCTTGCTCAACTCCACCGTCCACGTGCGAACCAACGCTCAGATCAGCGACGTTTTCGGTTCCGCCAGAATCGACTCAGTTGCCATCACCACCACCGACGGTCACACCGATCGCATCCCAGCGCAGGCTCTCGTCTGCGCACTCGGGTTCGTTGCAGACCTCGGGCCGCTAGCCGAATGGGGGATCGAGATCCAGAACCGCCGGATCCCAGTTAGCCCAGCCATGCAGACCAATGTGCCTCGAGTCTTCGCCGCAGGTGACGTCTCGGAGTATCCAGGCAAGGTACGACTCATCTCTGTCGGGTTCGGCGAGGCAGCAATCGCGGTCAACCACATCGCCGCGATGATCCATCCAAACAGCGAGGTGACTCCCGGGCATTCGTCCGATCTCGGAGCACCGATTGCAGCATGAGCCCCCACTTGGAGTGACCCCTGCGTGCCGGGTACAGTCAAGACACTTGAGTGACTACTGTTCACTTTAGTGTCAGTCAATTAGGGAGTTGGGCTCGGTGTCAACTAGCAATGGCGAGCGGATGACGAGGCGGGATCGCCGTCGCCTCGAGACATACGACGAGATAGTCACGGTTGCACGTGATCTACTCCGTCGTGGCGATGACGCGTCGGTTCGCGCAATTGCAACAGAGATGGGCATGACGCCATCGGCATTGTACCGGTATGTCGAAAGTGTCGCCGATCTTCACGCCCTGATTGCCCGCAGCGTCTACGAAGACGTCATCACAGCCATGACGCAAGCCGCAGCCCCTTACGACGGAGACCCGTCTGCCAAGTTGGCGGCCTCCGCCACGGCCTTTCGGCAGTGGGGCCTTAGGAACGCTGCCGAGTTCAAGCTCATCTTCGCAGGGCTCTTGTCCGGGCAATCAGATATGGGCGGGCCAAGCCACACAGAGTCTACCAGCAGAGACCATGACGGATCCGACCAGTTCGCCAACTACTTCGCCGGCATCTTCATCGAACTATCCGCCGCCAACATGATCAACGTTCCCGACTTCACCGACGCGGACGACTCAATGTATGAGCTCATCGTTGGCAGGAAGCGGTCTTCTGGCGAGATGATCGACCTGGGCTCGGGCGGTCCCGGTGTGATCTGGCTGTTTCAACTTGCCTGGGCTCGGCTCTACGGAGTCGTAATCCTTGAAGTCTTCGGTCTCATAGATCGGGCCATGATCAGTTCGGGTGCCCTGTTCTTCGTCTTGATGCGAGAAACCTTCCAGAGCCTCGGTCTTCCCGATGACTGGAACCGTCTCCGCGAGATCAGTCGCGCCGTAAGCGAGGGGCCGGCGAAACCCTGATCGGATCTCCCGACCGCAGGTGATCAACCAGCCTATGCACATCGCTGGATGGCGAGATACCGAGATCCTCGTTGAGCCGATCACGGAACTCAAGCAAGATCTGGATCCCGGCGAAACGATCACCACCCATCGCATGGGCCACAGCCACCGTCATAACCGCCGCCTCGTCATACGGGTCCTGATCAAGCATCGCTAAGGCGCTCGCCAAGGCTTGAGGGAGCATGTCACTGGACAAGTACAGACGCAGCAAAGAGACCCGCGCATCGCGACACGCCCGCTCCTGAGCTGCTCGGGTATCTGCGAAAGCTTCGGTGTATATGTCCTCTGGAAGGAACACCCTCGCATCAAGTTGGGCCACCGTCTCAAGGTCACGGATCGCCGCCTCAATGTCGCCGGCCTGACGAGCCTGCCGAGCAGCAGAGATCAGCCGTCGTGCCTGCCAAAAGTCGACCTCCCAGCTACCGCCCGGGTCGAACACGTAGCCGGCACCGGTCTTCTTTATGAACACCGATGACCGATCTCCACGATCAGGCTCTAGATAGTCACGCAAGGCATGCAGCGTGCGGTTGAGACGATTCCTGGGGTTCGACTTCCCAGGAGCGATCACGTCTGCAAGCTCATCGGATGAAAAGCTGACCTGAGGGTGGATCAAGAACCACTTCAAGAGCGTACGGGCCGCGGTAAGGCTCGGCGCAGACCCGCCCGACCCAATCGTCTCGCCGTCACGTAACACCGTGAACGGTCCGAACATCCGAGCTGTATACAACGTCAATGTTCCACCGGCCTTCACCAACCACAGCAACCGACCAACCTGATACGAGGGTCACAGTAGCGCGAGCGGCGGGTCACACAGGCAGGTACGTGCAACCAGACCGGCCGTCGATCACATCCCATATCGACATGAGCAAGGACCGCTTCCCTGACTCGTAGCTAGGTGAGCATCCACCCTTCTCAGCCACCACACCAGGGACCGGTCCACCCGCTACACATCGTCACGAGGCAGAGATCGCCAGGTACCGCCAAGACCGGGCAACGTTCGCCTAGATTCCACGACGAGTAAGAGACACCGAAGTGGGAGAGATCAAGGTAGCGACATCAAACAGCTGGAGGTGTCATGGCCGACTCAAGCCATCACAAGATCAACGGGCTTACCCACGATCAACGGCGAAAGCTGCTGCAGCAGCTCCGCGAGAAGACATCGGAAGGTGCCTCACGCGACCAACACTCATCCAATGAGCCTAACGAGAAGGCGCAAGCCATCTCGAACGACTCACTCGACACGCTCATCATCGGAGGAGGCGTTGCCGGGATGACATTGGCGCTGCAACTGAAACAAGAGCGTCCAGAAACTTCCATCGCCCTCGTCGAACGTGCAAGCTACCCAGTTCGAGAGAGTGCCCACAAGGTGGGCGAGTCGACAGTGGAGATCGCAGCCCACTACCTACGTGACGTACTCGAGATGAACGAGCATCTCGAGCAAGAGCAAATCCGAAAGTTCGGTCTGCGGATGTTCTTTGAACACGAGGGAAACACCGACATCGCGGACCGGCGGGAACTGGGCGGATCAGAGTTCCCCCTACTGGCCACCTACCAGCTCGACCGAGGCCGCCTGGAAAACGAGCTTGCCCGGCGGTGCGACCAGGCCGGCGTCACCATGATCACCGGGCGCGTCACTGATCTCGAGTTGAATAGCGGACAAGACGATCACAGCATCACGATCAGCGGGCGCGCCGCCGCAATCAGAGCCAAATGGGTCGTGGATGCCACAGGCCGCGGATGCGTCCTGCGGCGCAAGCTGAGAAAAGAATCGATTCCCAACGGTCATCACGCGAACGCAGCGTGGTTCCGAATCGACCATCCGATCGACATCAACCTCTGGACTGCCGACACCGTTTGGCAAGAACGAGTCCAAGCCGGAGACCGCTCCAAATCCACTGTGCACCTGATGGGGGAGGGGTACTGGGTGTGGCTCATCAGACTCGCCTCTGGTGCGACCAGCGTCGGGATAGTTGCCTCCGACGAACACCACGAGTTCGACGGATTCAACCGCCTCGACAAGGCACTCGCATGGCTAGAGCGTCGAGAACCGCAATGCGCCGAAGTTGTCGAGAAGCATCGGGACCGCATCCTCGACTTCCGGGTGATGCGCGACTACTCCTACTCTTGTGATCAGGTCTTCTCTGGTACCGAACGATGGGCAATCACCGGCGAAGCGGGCATCTTCCTCGACCCGCTCTACTCGCCGGGCCTTGACCAGGTCGCGATCAGCAACAGCCTGGCCTGTGATCTGATCACCAAGTCCCTGGGCGGCACCGATGTAGCCGGGACGGCAACCGCTTACAACAAGCTCTACCTCACCGTCGCTGACATCTGGCTAGGCATCTACAAGGGCCAGTATGGGCTTCTTGGGAACGCTTCGGTGATGACAGCAAAGGTGATCTGGGACACCGCCTTCTACTGGGCAGTCTTCGGGTTCCTGTTCTTCCACGGCCGATTCCTCAACGTAGGAACCAACCAAAGCATGATCAACGACCTGGAAGGCCTGACCTACCTTTCCAACCGTGTGCAGCAGCTCTTCCGCGAGTGGGAGGGCATAGAGCCCCGGGGCGCCGCTGGCGATTTCGTCGACCTGTACACCCCACTGAACTTCATGGTCGATCTGCACCACGTCATGGCCGAAGACTGCGACGACATTCCAAAGCGACTGGCAGAGAACCGAGCAGTCCTCGAGCAACTCGCAGGGCAGCTAGTCGACACGATCATTCGAGAGCACGCAGAAGACAGCTCCGACCAGGTCATTGCCACAGTCCAAGGGTGGCAACGAGACCCCATGGTCTCAGCGCTGCGGCGGACCCATCGCGCCCGCCGCAACGGATCACCCACCTCCGACGGCTGGATAAGGACTTCGCGAAACACACAAGAGAAAGGGGACCTTCATGAAGCAGGAGCAGCATGAGGTCGACGTCCTAATCATCGGCGGCGGGATCGCCGGACTGACTCTCAGCATCCAGCTCCTTCGAGAGCGGCCCACACTGAATGTCGCTGTCATCGAGCGCCAGTTCCATCCCGTAGCAGAAGCTGCCCACAAGGTCGGGGAGTCCAGCGTCGAGATGCAAGCCCACTACCTGCGGACTGTGCTGGGACTACAACAACACATGGACAACGAACAGCTCCACAAGTTCGGTCTCCGAATCTTCATCGAGAACGGTGACAACACCGACATCGCCCGACGCGTGGAATACGGGCAGATCACCCATGCTCCGTTGCCGGCCTACCAGATCGATCGTGGGCGGCTAGAGAACCATCTCGCCAAGCACGCTGAAGAACTAGGTGCGACTGTGCTGACTGGAGAGCAGGTGCGGCAGATCAACCTACTTCCCGACCAAGAACGCCACCAGGTGACAGTCTTTGGAGAAAGCCACCAGATCGACTTTGCACCACGGTGGCTGATCGATGCCTCTGGTCGAGCCTCGGTCCTCAAACGAAAACTGAACCTTCAACGACCCGTAGGCCACACAATGAACGCGAGTTGGCTACGGATCGACGCCGAGATCGACGTCGAAAGCTGGTCGCAAGACCCCAGCTGGAAGGAGCGGGTCCCGTCCGGCCTGCGCCGACTGTCGACAAACCATCTCATGGGACACGGCTACTGGGTATGGCTGATCCCGCTGTCATCGGGCGCAACCAGTATCGGGATCGTTGCTGACCCACGCATTCACCCACACGCCACCTTCAACACTCTCGACAAAGCCATCTCCTGGCTAAGCCAGCGAGAGCCACAATGCGCCGAAGAGATCCGAGACCACATCGACCAGGTGCTCGACTTCCGGGTGATGGCCAACTACGCCTACGGCGCCCAGCAAGTCTACTCCGCGGACCGTTGGTGCCTGACCGGCGAGGCGGGAGTATCGATAGATCCGCTCTACTCCTCAGGCGGCGACCTGATGGGGATCAGCAACGGCCTGATCACTGATCTCGTGCTCAACGATCTTGATGGCGGCCAGGATCGTTCCATCATCCACAACCAGGTCTACCTGCTACTCAGCCAGATCTGGCTAGTCGCCTACGAGGATCTGTACCCGGTGATGGGCAACGCCCAAGTCATGGTGGCGAAGGTCATCTGGGACACGATCATCTACTGGGCCGTGCCCGGTTTGCTGTACTTTCATGATCGACTCAAGACCTTGTCTGAGGACCTTGGATCCTTGGAGTCGCTCTACCGCACATGGGAACTACACACCCGAGTGCAGCAGTTCTTCCGCGAGTGGCACGCAGTCGATAACCCGGAAGCAAGCGACGTCTTCGCAGACCCCTACTCCCTCATGGAGTTCCTCGTTGATCTCCACACTGGAATGGATGCGGGCCTGCCACCTGACGAGCTGACCGAGCAGGTCGTGAAGAACGTGACCCTGCTCGAGCAACTGTCCGGCCAGCTGTTCGCCGTCGCTAGCGCACGGCTAGATGGTCTCGCAGATCCTCGCGCTCATGCCCAGGCAAAGGCATGGCGTACCGAGCCCACGACATCTGAACTGATTGCGAAACACCGAAAGCTCAACGAGACAAATCCGATCAACCCATCCTGGGTCTCCCTCGGATACGACACCGACACGGTACGAGAGGCAGGATGATGAATACGGCAGGAGCCGGCTCACCGCTGTCGTTGGTCAACGCCCACGTAGACGTCGTCATTCTAGGCGGCGGAATCGCGGGTCTCACACTGGCTCTTCAGCTGTGCCAGAGCCGTCCCCAACTGAGCGTAGTCGTCGCAGAGAAGGTCACCCCCCCAATCCCTGAGGCTGCGCACAAGGTGGGGGAGTCCACCGTTGAGATCGCTGCGCACTACCTACGGGACGTACTGGGGCTGGCAGACCATCTCGACCAAGAGCACCTAAACAAGTTTGGCCTGCGCGTGTTCTTCAGCGACGGTGACAACACCGACATCTCCCGCCGCCGCGAACTTGGGCACGCCGTAGCGCCGCCGCAGAAGGTGGGAACCTTCCAGATCGACAGAGGCCGAATTGAGAACGCGCTGACTCAGATGGTCTCCGAGCTTCCCCAAGTGACCATGCTCAATGCGACCACCGCTATCGAAGTCTTGATGGACGACGAAGCCGACCATGTAGTGACGCTCCGCTCAGGAGCCGCCGACCGCCAGGTGCGATCGCGGTGGGTTATCGACTCAACCGGGCGTGCAGCCTTCATCAAACGCAAACTGGGCCTATCAGAGAAGGTAGGTCATCGCGCGAACGCAGTCTGGCTGAGAGTAGCCACCGACATCGACGTCGATGATTGGTCGAGCGACGCCGAATGGCACGACCGTATCCGTGAGAGTTGCCGGCGTCTGTCCACCAACCATCTCATGGGCCACGGCTACTGGGTGTGGATCATCCCTCTCGCCTCAGGCGCCACCAGCATCGGAATCGTCACAGATCCCGATATCCACAAGTTCGCAGACCTCAACAGCCTCGAGAAGGCGATTGCCTGGCTCGACACCCATGAGCCCCAGTGCGCTACAGCGGTCAGGTCCCAGCTATCGAGAGTGCTCGACTTCCGCGTGATGCATGACTACGCATTCGGCGCATCGCAGGTCTTCTCGGCAGACCGGTGGTGCCTGGCTGG
This sequence comes from Naumannella halotolerans, assembly GCF_004364645.1. Classification (NCBI taxonomy): domain Bacteria; kingdom Bacillati; phylum Actinomycetota; class Actinomycetes; order Propionibacteriales; family Propionibacteriaceae; genus Naumannella; species Naumannella halotolerans. Next base: position 332,263 of record NZ_SOAW01000003.1, read on the forward strand.
CGATGCTGGAATCTTCCTCGATCCGCTGTACTCGCCCGGGATGGATCTCATCGCGATCAGCAACGGCCTCATCGTCGACCTCATCGACCGAGATTACAGAGGGGAAAACATCGAGGAGACATGCGCCATCCACAACGAGATGTTCAAGATCATTACCGACGGGTGGATCCAGATCTACGCCGGACAGTACCCAACAATGGGGAACTCCCGGATCATGATTGCGAAGATCGTTTGGGACACCGCAGCGTACTGGGCGGTGCCCGGACTGCTCTACTTTCACGATCTGTTCAAACGACTCGTCGACCACCCACAGATCGTGACAGGACTCGCCCAGTTCAGCGTCACCAGCAAGGCTATCCAAGCGTTCTTCCGGCAATGGGCAGCAGTAGCCCACTCTGATCCAACTAGCCACGACCAGGGCGAACCCTTCCTGAGCTTCTACGACTTCGAGTTCATGGCTCCACTGCACAGCGGGATGACGGCCGAACACCCCGATGAGGAGCTCACCAAGAAGTTCCAAGAGAACGTCGAACTCGTCGAGTTCCTGTCGGGACAACTCATCGCCACCGTGTTCGAGGAATGGACTTCGAGCTCCGCCACGACGCAACAACGTGAACAGGTCACGCAGTGGAAGGAGTCGCCGTTGCTGACATCACTGCTGGAAACCTTCGAACGTCTCCGCGACACAGTGATGATCGATCCAGGTTGGATCACCGGGCATAAGTCACGGCAGCTCTGCAGCAAGGACACATGATGACCGACACTGTGCGCACACCCCCATCGGACCTCGCAGGGCTCGACCCGACCGCACGCCGACGCCTACTCCAGCGACTCCGTCGCCATCGCGACTCGGGACTGTGGTTTCTCCCATCAGGAGCGCTGCACGCTGACCCGAAAATGGATCTGTTCTGCTTTCCCTACGCCGGAGCGGGGGCCTCAATCTATCGCCAATGGCAGCGTGCAGCCGGCGGAGATCGTCGGTTCCGGATAGTCCCGATCCAGCTACCGGGTAGAGAAAACCGGCTCAACGAGCAGCCCTACCGACGTATGGCCGATCTTGTTGACGACTTCATCTATGCGATGGTCCCAATGATCAGCAAACCGTTCGCGTTCTTCGGGCACTCAATGGGGGCACTCACGGCCTACGAGGTCGCCTGCGCCCTTCGCGACCGTGGCATGCCCCAGCCCGCACGCCTGCTGCTGAGTGCGTTCCGTGCACCACACCTGCCTTCGGCAAACATCAAGATCTATCACCTACCCGATGAAGTTCTGAAGATCGTTCTCGCAAAAGACGGCATCTCACCCGACGTGCTGGCCAGTGAGGAACTCATGCGAGCACTGCTCCCGACTTTGCGCGCGGACCTGGAACTCTGCGACACCTACGAACACGTCCCCAGGCAGCCCCTCGACGTCCCGATATCTGCATACGGCGGAGAACAAGACATTCGGGTCCACCCCGAAGACCTCGCCGGCTGGTGTGAACACACCACTTCAACATTCGACTTGACCACATACCCAGGCGATCACTTCTACCTTCAGCCCGCTATGGATGAGCTCGTCAAGGACGTACGGCTGCGCCTCAGCTCTTCATTCCACACCCAAACACCGATCCACGGAGGTGACGTCGCATGACAACGACCGACCGCACCCGCGACACCAGCGGCCACATTGCCGTCATCGGAATCGGCTGCCACTTCCCCGGCCACGCCACTGATCCGCAACAGTTCTGGGACCTCCTAACTGAGGCCAGTGATGCCACCCGCACAATCCCTGCGGATCGGTGGGAGGTAGACAAGTTCTACGACCCCGAACGGTCCAAGATTGGAAAAACGCACGTCAGCCGTGGCGGCTTCCTGGACAGGGTCGACGAGTTTGACGCGCACTTCTTCGGCATCTCGCCCCGTGAGGCAGTCTGGCTCGATCCCCAACAGCGACTCCTGCTCCGGGTCGCTTACGAGTCGCTCGAAGACGCGGGACAAGACCTCAACGCCCTAGCCGGCAGCGACGTCGGTGTCTACATGGGTGGCTTCACCCTCGACTATCAGCTGCTGCAGAACTACGGCATCCAAAGCAGATACGAGCTCCAGGCGCATTCAGCGACCGGAATGATGATGACGATGCTGTCGAACAGGCTGTCGCATGCATTCAATTTCACCGGCCCCAGCATGTCGATCGACACCGCTTGCTCGAGTTCTCTAGTTGCCGTACACCTGGCAACCCAGGCAATTCAGCGCGGCGAGTGCAACATGGCCATCGCTGGAGGGGTGAACGTCATGCTGGCCCCTAACATGACCATCGCCGAGTCCAAGGGAGGGTTTCTCAGCCCCGACGGTCGATGCAAGACATTTGATGCGTCAGCCGACGGGTACGGACGTGCTGAAGGCGCAGGAGTCGTCGTCCTTAAGTCACTCGAGCAGGCACTCGAAGACAACGATTCGATCTACTCGGTGATCATGGGAACCGCTGTCTCCCAAGATGGACGTACCGACGGGATCACCGTGCCTAACGGTGATGCACAGGTAAAGGCGATCAAAGCAGCCCACGCGGTCTCAGGTGTCCGCCCCGACCAGATCCAGTATGTCGAAGCCCACGGCACCGGTACGCCCGTTGGCGACCCAATCGAAGCATCCGCTATCGGTGCGGTGCTCAGTGAAGGGCGCAGCGCGGACGAGCCGATCATCCTCGGATCGGTCAAGACAAACATCGGCCACATGGAGGCTGCCGCCGGTGTGGCGGGGCTGATCAAGACGTCCCTCGCGCTGCGAAACAAGACGATCCCCCCACACCTGCACTTGACTGACCCGAACCCCGACGTTCCCTTCGAGGAATACAACCTGCTGGTACCCACTCAGGGAATGGAGTGGCCGCAGCCGAAGAACGGTGGTGTACGTATTGCCGGCGTCAACTCCTTCGGTTTCGGCGGAACCAACGCTCACGTTGTGGTGTCAGAAGCTCCCACGAGGCGCCGGATCCCTACCGAACCCGCCAAGCGGCGGTCCACACCGTGGCTGATCCCCATCTCTGCCAGGCATGCCGATTCGCTCGCAAAGCTGGCCTCACGCATGACCGAACGTGTCCAGGATGCTGATGACGACGAACTCGATCAGATCAGCTACACAGCTGCCCTGCGACGCACTCATCATGAGCACCGGGCAGTTGTGGTGGCTGATTCCGCGAGCGTCGCCGCCGAACGGTTCTCAAGCGTCGCCGATCTCTCTTCCGCTCCAGGCGTCGCCTATGGAACTGCCCCGGCCGGATCTCCGAAGGTGGCGTTCGTATGCACCGGTATGGGGCCTCAGTGGTGGGGAATGGGGCGACAGTTGTTTGAAAGTGAGCCTCTCTTCCGCGCCGCGGTCGAGCGATGCTCAGACGAACTGGAAAAGTACACGGGCTGGTCACTGGTGGATGAGCTGCTCGCCGATGAAGATGTCTCACGCATGGCCGAGACGGAAGTAGCTCAGCCAGCCAACTTCGCCATCCAAGTGGGATTGGCCGAACTGTGGAAGCAGCACGGAGTCGAGCCGGATGCAATCGTCGGACACTCAACCGGGGAACTTGCCGCCCAGTATCTGGCCGGGGTGCTAAGCCTGCGCGAAGCGATTCGCGTCACCTACCACCGCAGCCGTCTACAACAGCGCGCTACAGGGACGGGTCGGATGCTCGCCGTGGGCCTGTCGCCTGAAACTCTGGACAAGGCCGTCGACGAGGCAGGTCCGGGGGTCTCGGTGGCAGCAGTCAATGGTCCCTCGGCTGTGACGATGTCAGGCGATGCTGCTGCATTGGAGAATATGGCCTCGCAGCTCCAAACCTTCGGAGTGTTTCACAAGTTCCTCCAGGTCAAGATTCCTTACCACAGCCATCTCATGGAACCGTTACGAGATGAACTCGTCACGTCTTTGAGTGACCTCGAGGCGCACTCGGCGACCATCCCGCTCTACTCCACGGTCACCGGGACCCGGATTGATGGCGCGGCCGTCGACTCCCAGTACTGGTGGCAGAACGTGCGTGCGACGGTCCTGTTCGCCGCCGCATTCAGCGAGATGATCGACGACGGGTACACCCATTTCATCGAACTTGGACCACACACTGTTCTGGCCAGTTCGATGAAGGAAGTGCTCGACGAACACGACACCGAAGGTGTCGTCGTGGCGTCCATGAGGCGTGGTGCCCACGACCAGACGACGTTCTACAGTGCGCTGGGAGCCTTGCACTGCGCGGGTCATGAGATCGCATGGGAAACGGTGTGCACCCCCCGAACCACGCCAACTGGCCTGCCAACGTACCCGTGGCAGCTGGTGAGCTACTGGAACGAATCTCGTGAGGCACTCGAAGACCGTCACCACGCCCACATCCATCCGCTTCTAGGTAGCCGCATCAACGCCCCAAACCCCACGTGGGAAATTGAAGTGGGATCACGATGGCTGCCTGGGGTAACAGACCACCAGATTCAAGGCACAACTATCGTGCCGGGCGCAGCCTTGATCGAGATGTTCCACGCCGCGGCCACTGACACCTACGTACCCGGCGAGTACGCGGTGCATGATGTTGAGCTGCTCCACGCTATAGCTCTGGACCCATCTAACGACCCACGGCTACGCACCACCCTTTACCCAGCCGAGGCGACGGTCGAGATCGCAGGGTTCAGAGCACTCCCCAATGGTGACCGCACATGGACTGTCCACGCGAGGGCGCGGATCAGCCGCGCGAGCAAGAACAATAGCCAAGCCCTGGTCGGCGACCCCGCATCGTCGCCTGCTCGGATCATCGACGGTGAGGAGTTCTACGACCGACTGACCGCATCTGGATTCGAGTACGGCCCCATGTTCCGGACCATCACCAGCATCTGTGACCGCGGCGACGCTGTAACCGCCACCGTGCTCGCACCAGCCGACGTTGTAGGCGCGATCGACAACTACACCTTCCATCCGGTCCTGCTCGACGCCGCGTTACAGCTCCTGCTGGTACGCGGGCTGCCCGCTTCACCTGAGGCTTCTTCCACCCCCTTCCTGCCCGTTGGCATCGAGTCAGTGACCGTCCACCAGCGACCAACCAACATCATGAACGCAACCGCCTACATCACCTCGACCACTTCTGAGGCAGTGACCTGCGACGTGATCCTGCGCGATCCTGAAGGAGCGCTTGTAGCGGAAATCACCGGCTACACCGCACGATCCTTGGAAGCCACAACAGGAGGCTCGCCGGACAAGGCCAACAAGGCGCTCTACCGGGTCGACTGGCAAGAAGTGACCAGTCCACCAGCCCCGATGCCGTCAGCCGAGGATTGGCCGGGAGAAACGTTCGCGGTGTTCGCTGATCGGCGAGGCGTGGGGGAGTGCCTGGCCAATGAGCTGACAGGCGCTGGAAAGACCGTGATCAAGATCCACGCCGAACCGACGGTCGCCATCGAGATAGACGACAAGGCATCCTCGGTCCGCCTCAATCCCGCTGACGCAGACCAATACACCAGCCTGGCTCGCTATCTGTTCGAACAGAACGTCGACCACATCATCCATCTTTGGGCAACCGACACCACGGCCGACACTGACATTGACGGCGCATCGATCCTGCAACAACAGACACTGGCTGCAGGCTCGGTGTACAGACTCAGCCAAGCAATGCTGACAGCCAATCAAACAGCAGAATGGAAACTGTGGCTGGTGAGCTGCCACGGCCAAGCCATCAGTGCCAGCGATACCGTTTCACCAACCCAAGCAGCAATCTGGGGAGCAGGACGAGTCCTTGGTCACCAAGAGATGCCATCGTCTTGGGGAGGGCTGATCGACGTTGATGGTGAATCAATTGCTCAAGACGTCAGCGACATCATCCTCGCCGCAACCACCGAAGGCACCGAAGATCACAACGCCTTCCGGAACGGATCTCGGTATGTCGCCCGCCTGGACAAGGTCCCACACCAAGGAACCCCGTTTCCGCTGAGCCTTCGACCCGACGTCAGCTACCTGATCACAGGCGGCCTCGGAGCCCTGGGAGGTGTCGTGGCCCGCTACCTTGCACAGCGCGGAGCGCGCAACATCACCTTGATCAGCCGAAATGGGCTGCCTGATCGGAGCCAATGGGTTGACCTCGACCCCAACCATCCACGGGCCGGCGCGGTCGAGCGAATCCGCAAGCTCGAAGACGACACAGGGTGTCAGGTAGAGGTCGCTGCGGTTGATGTGACCGACGAAGAAGCGCTGCGCCAGTGGAAAACGAGCCGCTCCGGCGCCCCTATCGCCGGCGTCATCCATGCTGCTGGGGTAGTTGATGACTCCCTTGTGCAACACATGACACACGAGCAGTTCCATCGAGTCCTTCAACCCAAAATCACCGGATCATGGAACCTTCACCAGGTCTTCGACGACAGCAGCCTCGACTTCTTCATGATGTTCTCATCGACGGGGGCAGTGATCGCCTCACCAGGACAGATCAACTACGCCTCAGCGAACGCGTTCATCGACGCGCTGGCCCACTTGCGGCGCTCGCAAGGCCGCCCAGCCGTGAGCCTCGGTTGGGGACCATGGTCAATCGGGATGGTAGAAGACCTTCACCTCGAGAGTCTCTATAGCCGCCTCGGCATCGACCTGATCACCCCTCAGATGGGTGAAGCAGTGATGGCCCGCTACCTCATTGATTCCGACGCGGCCCACGTCGTCGTGGTCTCGGCAGACTGGACCACGGCACGAAAGTCATCACCGACCGGTGAACTGCCCGCTTTGTTCCAACGGCTCGACAACGACCATGACGAAGACCGGACAGGATCACTCGTGGCGACCGTGCTCGCGGCCCCTGAAGAGCAACGCACAGCCCGCGTGACTGAGGTACTTCGAGACATCACCGCAACTGTGCTGGCCCTCGACCCTGAGATGACATCTACCACTGAGTCTCTCAACACCTTCGGTTTGGACTCGATGATGGCCATCGAGATCCGTAACCGACTTCAGGTAGCCCTTGAAGTGGACGTGCCCGTCCTGGACCTACTGCACGGCGTCACCATCGGTGACCTCGCAGTGAAGCTCACCGATCGAATTGGCGCAGGAACCTCGACAGCCGACGACCTTGCCGGCGGCGATACCGCAGCAACAGACGCACCAATCCACGAAGCCGACCTCGATGACGAACAAGTCGATGAAGAACTCGCCCGCCTGATAGCCGACATCTCCGATGAGGACATCGCGCTACTCCTGAGCGAGGCGGACTCGACTCCCTCCGGAGAAGCCCCCCACCTCAGCGTCGTGAGAGATGAACAGCCATGATCAAGACAATTCTGCAGAAGGCAAAGAGACAATCGATGGGTGTCTCCGACGCCGAAGCCGTGGGCTTCAGCCGCGGCGGAACACCAAAGTGGACACACCTCGAAACCGCCGTGCGAACCGCTGTGGGCGGCTACCACACAGTGCTCGACGACAGCAGAATCGACGTTCTCGTCCCTCGACTTGAAGAAGTCAACCGCGATTGGCGTGGCTATGCCTACGAGGGAGCCGCAATGGGCCTGACGGGCCTCGACTGCTTCCTCCCGACAAAGTCACGATTCCTCGCCTACGTCGAAGGCCCAGCCCGACACCACGCCTACATGGCTCACATAGGAGCCGGCGAAGCCTTAGCGCGACTACGCCGTCGACCGCAGAACTTCATCGACAAGCTTCCACATCCGGTACTGCGCTGGCTTGTGATGGACGGCTTCGGCTTCCATGAAGGCTTCTTCCGTCCGGACCGCCACATCATCGGCCAGAAGATACCTGACTACCTGACCGCACATGCGCGTCGTGTCTTCGACCAAGGCATCGGCCGCGCGGTGTGGTTCCTCACCGGTGCTGACGTCGACGACATCAGTTCGATCTTGAATGCCTTCCCAGCCCACCGCCACTCAGACCTGTGGCTGGGCGTAGGCGTCGGATGCGGATACGTGGGAGGAATCAGCGAACAGGAGATTCGCCGACTGCAGCACCACAGCGGCCAGTACGAGCGCCAACTCGGCGTGGGCGCTGCCTTCGTCGCTAAAGGGCGAATTCAGGCAGGAAACCTCGTCACAGACACCGCCACCGCTGCCGAGATCCTATGCGGGAAGTCGGCGGCCGAGGCAGCGGCCATGGTCGACGCCGGCTTCGCGGCGGTGACCCACACACACTCACCGTGTGCCTACGCCGATCTGCAAGAAGTCCTAGCCGGCTGGATCGCTCCGACAACCTCCTCCACGGGAAAGGCTCTGCGATGACAACCGTGGCGTCATTACTCACTCCGCTGTATCAGGTCACCCCTCGCGACCTCCCTGCAGCAACACAGGCAGATCAGCAACGGCTCACCCACGTAGTTCAAGTAGTAACGGAGTGCTGCCACCTCGCACTGAGAACCCCCAACCTCACCATGCTCTGCCGAAAGCTCGACCGATATCCCGAAGAGCTCCTCGGGTTCGCCTACGAAGGCGCCGGAGTGGGCCTAGCAGCAATCGACACGGCGTTCCCGTGGTACTCACGAACACGGCAGTTCACCAACGAGTACGCCACCGACTACAAGTATGCGATCTACCTCGGTGCCGGAATGGGACTCGCCCGTGTCCGCAGACGGCCCGACCGTTTCATTCGGCGCCTGCGCGACGACGTGTTCGGATGGGTCGTTTGGGATGGCGTCGGATTCCACCAGGGACTGTTCGGTTACCGCCGCCATGTACAGGAGCGGCATGTTCCGGTGGGCATCGGAGGCTTCACGCTGTCAGTGTTCGATCATGGTCTCGGCCGAGCGATCTGGTTCGGCACTGGAGCTGACGTCGCCACAGCCGCGGCAACGATCAACGCCTTTCCCCAACCGCGCAGAGGCGACCTGTGGGCAGGAATCGGTCTGGCCAGCTCCTATACAGGCGGCGCAGATCCTGCCGAGATCGCAACCCTGCTCGGCTATGCCGGGGCGTATGCAGACCGCGTAGCCGAGGGAGCTGCGGTGGCAGCAAAGAACAGACATGACCCCGCCAACGCGTCCAGCCACAACCACAGTGCGGTCGAAGCGCTCTGCGGGGCCGACACCACGATCGTCAGCCAGTACGCGAACCAAGCTCTCAACGAGCTCCCGACAGACGGGCCCGAACCGGCCTACGGAATTTGGCGGAGCAGGTTACGCCACCTCAACAGGGGAGTAGCAGCATGAAAGGTGACACAATCTTCTTCGAGTTCGGGCTGGCGCTAGCAGTGATCTTGCTCGTGTGCGCCGTGTGCGGAAGCCTCGCGAGGTACGTGGGCCAGCCGCGGGTGGTAGGCGAGATGATCGCCGGCGTGTCCCTGGGCCCCTCCTTGTTCGGCCGATTCTTCCCCGACGCCCAACAGCAGGTCTTTCCCGATGACCTCATGTCGACGATCTACGTGCTAAGTCAACTTGGGCTGGTCATCTTCATGTTCACGATCGGCCTAGAGTTCGACACAAGCCTGCTCAAACAGAAGGCAAAAGCAGGCGTAGCCGTCTCTGTGGCCGGATTGGCCGCGCCCATGCTCCTTGGAGCACTGGTGGCTATCCCGCTTGTCGCCCAGGGCGGGCAGTTCTTCTCAAGCCAGGTACCACTGCCCGTAGCCATGTTCATACTCGGCGCGGCTCTGGCAACGACGGCATTTCCAATGCTCGCCCGGATCTTGCAGGAGCGGCGACTCGGAGCAACGCCGCTCGGCACGCTCGCCCTATCAGCTGGGGCTGTCGACGACGCTGTCGCCTGGCTGTTCCTGGCCGTAGTTCTAGCAATCGTAAGCGGAAATGTCCTGGTCGCCATCACTGCAGTTGTCGGAGGTTTGATCTATGTCGTCGTGATGATCACCTTCGGGCGACGAGCACTGAACCTGGCGGCAAGCCACTTTCCACGAGTCAACGACGCAACACTCATCTGCGTTCTGGTACTCATCGTGGTTGCCGCGCTCTACACCAACACTGTCGGCATCCACTCCATCTTCGGGGGGTTCGTTCTGGGCATTGCCATGCCGAGGAAGCACCAGCTCAACGAGCGGCTCCGAGCCAAGATCCAGCCGGCAGTCAAAGCGCTACTCCTACCACTGTTCTTCGTCTACTCCGGCCTTAACACTGAGCTCGGGCTCGTCAACACCCCAACGCTGTGGGCAGTAGCCGCCTTGGTCTTTGTCGCGTCGGTACTGGCCAAGGGAGTCGCTTGCTACACCGCCGCCCGCGCATGCAAGGTCCCTCGCCGCGAGGCGATGGCGATCGGTAGCTTGATGAACGCCCGCGGGCTCATGGAACTGATCTTGCTGAACATCGTCCTAAGCGCGGGACTGATCACACCAACACTGTTCACCATTCTCGTGTTGATGGCGATCGTGACAACGTTGATGGCGTCGCCCCTCTTCAACTACTTCTACGGGAGATTCCTACCCGCCGACCATGAAGCCGATCGAAAAGTGGTCAAGCCCACTGCCACGTTCGAACTTCCAGCAGCCGGCGCTGCCACTAGCCACAGGAGGAATGATGACGCCGAAGCTGTCAACCATCGCTAGAGCGCTGTTAGGCCTCTCCGCAGATGAGTTCCCAAAGCTCGCCGCCCAGCGAGTGGGTGATCACGACGACATGCACGCCACATGGACGTCGTTCGAACCGGTCGCAGCGACACTCGTCGACACCTTTTACCTCTCCCTGGACATCGGCGACCACCGAACGGTCGCAGATGCCATGGACAAGTACCCCGAAGAGCTACGCGGCATCGCCTACGAAGGAGCAGGGATGGGACTGATGCTGCGCGACTCGTTGCTTCCGTGGAGCAACGAGCTCCACAAACTCATCCACGGCCCGGGCGCGGCATACCGATGCCTCATCCACATCGGTGCAGGACTGGTCCTGGCACGACTTCCCAATGACCCCATGAAGTTCATCAACGCCCAAGCTCCACTCATGCGCCACTTCGTCGCAGACGGCTACGGGTTCTTCGACGGATTCTTTCGATGGGAACAGGTCGTCACCGCGAAACGGACACCACCACGTTTACACGGATATGCACTCAACGCCTACGACCAGGGAGTCGGCCGCTCATTGTGGTTTTCCAGTGGCGCGAATGTAGGCCGGATCCACCACACAGTCAGTGGATTCTCCTCGTCACGTCAAGCAGACCTCTGGAGCGGTGTCGGACTAGCCTGCGCCTACGCCGCAGGCGTGCTCGACGCGCGAGCCATTCAAGACCTCACCGAGGTCGCGGGACCATATGCCAGCGACGTCGCGACTGGCGTTGCAGTCGCTGCAGTGTTCAGGTCCCAGAGTGAATTGACAGCAGCGCCGCACACTGACCTGGCCAGCCAGGTCTTGTGGGCCGCGGACGCCCACGAACTGGCACAAGCCGTCACGGACCAGCTCGAACAGCTACTCCCTGGTTCGACTTCGCCCGACGACCACACCTACCAACAGTGGCGGCAGTCCATAGCCGAACGATGGCAACAGACGGTGCCCAACCTGGCCTCAACAAGGAGCAAACCATGACGGCTCTAGGACTCATCAGGCGCCGACTATTTGGCGTCTCCTCAGCAGCGGCCGTATTCAGCAGTGACGGCTTCTCGCCAATGGCGTGGACAAAGTTCAACCACGTCGCAAACACACTCGTTCACGGATACCACGCAGCCCTCCGCGATCCACGACCAGCACGACTCACAGCCGAGCTGGCCACAACCCCGAACGAGCTGCGAGGTATCGCCTGGGAAGGCGCCGGTATGGGGCTGGGAGCTTTGGACAGCGTAGACCCTTCCCAGAGGTGGGTGATGCAGTACGGAAACGGTGCCGCTAAGAACCACCTCTACCCCTTCTACATCGGAGTAGGGATGGCTTTGGCCCGGCTGCGCCGGCCTCCTGAGAGGTCCCTCCCACAGCTGGACCCCGTCGTTGGCTGGGTCATCGCCGACGGATACGGATTCCACGAAACGTTCTTCCGCCGCCAACGCCACGCCCCCTACGTTCCGGTACCGGACGCGCTGACGAGCTATTCCCAACAGATGTTCGACCAGGGCGTGGGTCGGGCCTTGTGGTTCTCCCTGGGAGCTGATGCAGACCTCGTCAACTTTCACATCAGAGGGTTTGAACCTCACCGCCACGAAGCACTGTGGACTGGCGTTGCCCTCGCCGGCTCCTACTGCGGCGGGAACCGGGAGCAGCTGAAGAAGGTCACTGTTCACGCCGCACCGTTTCGTACCCAACTCGCAGTCGGATCTGCCATCGCCGCATGGGGTCGAGCCGAAGCCGCCAGCCCGGCGTCGCACACCCAGACCGCCTGCGAAGTTTTCGCCGATACCTCATTCGACGAGGCCGCTCGCATCGCAAGCCGCGCCCGCGACAACGTCCCCAGCATCACCGGAAGTACCTCGGCAATGGAGTTATGGCGCCTCGGAATCGCTGACGCGTTCGGATCGACGTTGTCGATATCACAAGGCCCGGAGACCAAACCAGAACAAACGCAAGACCTAGTCGGCTCAGAACTGTGAGAAGAGGACTAAACATGTATGACGCAATCATCGTGGGAGCCCGAGTCGCTGGCTCCTCCACCGCCATGCTCCTGGCTCGGCGAGGCTACAAAGTGCTGTGTGTCGACCGGGCAAGCTTTCCCAGCGACACCGTCTCAACACACATGATCTCAGTCGGAGGGGCAGCCCAACTCCGACGCTGGGGTCTATTGGATCAGGTCGCAGAAACAGGCTGCCCAGCGGTGACCAACATCAACCTTGATCTTGACTTTCCGCGGTACGGAAAGTTTGTGCTCAGCGGCTTCCCAGAGCCGGTAGACGACGGGTTCGCCGCCATCTACGCACCAAAGCGGACAGTGCTCGACCACCTCCTCGTCGAAGCGGCTTCCGCAGCTGGCGCGGAGATCCGAGAAGAGTTCACCGTTGACGAAGTCCTCATCGACGATGCCGGCACTGTGACCGGCATCCGTGGCCATGACAGCAGCGGCACAGCCGTGGTGGAAAAGGCGCGCATCGTCATCGGCGCCGATGGCTTCCGCAGCCTTGTCGCAGATGCAGTAGACGCCCCCAAGTACCACTACGCCGGGCCTAAGGCGTTTGGCTACTACACCTACTGGGATGGGGTACCGATTGACAGCCTCGAGTTCTACACCAGGCCAGACATGACGATCATTGCGTTCCCAACTCACGATGAGCAGGCCGCAGTCTTCGTCGAACGGCCCGAGCGACAATTCAGCTCCTTCAAGAAAGACGTCGAACGAAGCTACCGCCAAACGGTCGCGCAGGCAGCCCCCGGACTGTCCGAACGCATCGACGAAGGCACCCTCGCCCATCCGTTCAAAGGAGTGGGAAAACGGCCCAACTTCTTCCGCAAACCCGGCGGTCCCGGCTGGGCGCTTGTCGGCGACGCCGGAGCGCACAAAGACCCCATCACCGCCCAAGGGATCACCGACGCGTTCCGTGACGCAGAACTACTCGCCAACGCAATCGACGGCTCCCTTTCGGGTGGTGCTGCGATGCAGACCGAGCTCGACCTCTATGAGCAGCGACGCAACATCGCGCTCAAACCGCTCTACGACTTCATCATCGACCACGCCACCATGGAACCCTTCGACGACGTCTTCCAAGACGTCCTGGCGTCACTGCGAACCAACCCCGCAGGTCTCAGCCACTTCTTCGGCGTCATCCAGAACACGGTCGCCTGGTCCGACTTCTTCTCACCCGCGTACCTGACATCGCTCTTCGAGCACGACACCCAACGTCTGGCCTCGTAAATCCAGAACCCCCAGAAAGGAACCGCCATGCCATACGTGATCACTAGCCCTTGTGAGAGCAGCCGTGACGGCTCATGCGTCGATGCCTGCCCCGTAGACGCAATCCATCCCTCAGAAGACGAGGCCGAGTTCGGCTCTCATCCGCAGCTCTATATCGACCCGCTCACCTGCATCGAATGCGGCGCGTGCGCACCTGCCTGCCCTGTCAACGCGATCTTCGCCCATCAAGAAGTGCCCGCCAGCATGCAAAGTTACATCGAGATCAACGCCGCCCACTACCAGCGTTGACCCAACCCAGGCGGTGAGGACACGCAGTCTGTCGGCAGTTGTAAGTGATGGCGAAGTCGACCGCGGCACGCTGAAGACATCATCAACGACGAAGGAGTGCATGTGAGTACCACGACACAGACAAATACGCCCCTCGAAGTGGTCTCGACCTATCACGCGGCTTGGACTGGTGGCGATCTCGATGCTGCCAGCGACCTGCTCGCCGACGACCTGGTCGTACACGCCCCTGGATACGAACTGGTCGGTAAAGACGCTTACCGCGAGTACCTCGGCGGATTCATGGAGATCATGACTGGGCACACGCCGTTGGCCGAAGTCCATGACGACGAACAAGTCGTCCTGGTCTACTTCCCCCACACGCCGGTAACCAAGACAGTTCCCGTCGCAGAACGCTTCACCCTCAGCGACGGCAAGATCAAAGAGATCTACTTGCTGTTCGACCGCCAGTCCTACGAACCCCCGAGCGAGTGATCCAAGTTCCATAGCCCGGGCGGGCGGACTCCTGCTTCGCCCGCCCGAGCAGTTTCAGGAGAAGTAGTTATGTCGGCAACCTCCACCTCACCCACGCGCCAGCTCACACAAAGGCATCTCACGGCTCTCCTGATCCTGATGTGCGCGGGCTTGGCCATGACGATCGCCGCGAACGTATCGCTCAACATCGCATTGCCTCAGTTCGGTGAGGCAGTAGGTGCGACACAGAGCCAGCTTTCATGGGGCATGAATGCCTACACTCTGCCTTTCGCAGCGCTGCTCCTGCCTGCTGGTGCCGTTGCCGACCGTATGGGACTTCGTTACGCCGTATCACTAGGTTTGTTGGTGTTCGGCCTTGCGAGCCTGGTGTCGGCATTCGTCGACGACGCCGCTTGGTTCATCGCCCTGCGCGTGGTGTCGGCCCTGGGCGCAACACTCGTACTTCCAGCGACCCTGAGTGTGCTGACACGGTCCTTCCCAGCGGAGAGGCGCGCGAAAGCGGTCGGCATCTGGGCCGCCGTATCCGGCTCGGGCGCAGTGCTCGGTCTGGTGCTTGGCGGCGTGCTAATACTCTTCTTCTGGTGGGGATCGGTTCTGGCCTCTACAGGGATCGTCGCGATCCTCGTGGGCATTGCCTCGTTCATCGTGGTCCCGACATACAGGCGCGACACCGACGAACCGATCGACATCCTTGGAAGCGTTCTATTCGCGTGTGCGCTGGGCCTTCTGGTCTACGCACTCATCCAGGGCCCCGAAGCTGGATGGGCGTCCACAGCGATCATCGGATCAGCCATTGCCGGCACCGTGCTTATGGCAGCGTTCGTGATCGCGCAACTGCGGCTACGCGCCCCTCTCCTTGACGTGCGACTGTTCAAGTCACGAGCCCTGTCCACAGCGTCGCTGACGATCGTGCTGCAGTTCGCCGCCACAATAGGTCTCTTCCTTCTCCTGCCCCAGATGCTGCAGAACGTTCGTGAGTACAACCCGCTCATCGCAGCGCTCGCTCTCATCCCACTCCCAGTCGGCATCGCAATCGGAAGCCAGGTCGCCGAAAAGACTCAGGGCCGACTGGGAGAGAGAACCGCCGTCGGGGGAGGTGTCTTGGTCAGTGCACTAGCCTTCGCCGGACTGGGTCTACAGGGACCGTACGGAAGTTTCTGGTTCCTCGGGGTCGCACTAGCAGTCTTCGGCACTGGCTTCGGTCTCTCCACCACGGTCGCGACAACGATGATCATCGAAGCAATACCAGGAGAAGACAACTCGACAGCCGCAGCATTGAATGATGCCCTCCGTGAAGTAGGTGCGGCCATCGGAATCGCACTACTCGGGACGATCCTCAACATCGGCTACCGCGCACAGATCACAGTCGAAACACGATCCCTCGACCCGTCCGCGGCCGAAGCCATACGTGACGGATTCGGCCCGGCGACCCAGGTCATCGCAACCATGGGAGAGCAGGGTGACGAACTTCTAGCGATGGTCCGCGAGGCGTTCTACATCGGTTACCAAGGATCGGTGTTCACCGCAGCCGCCCTCCTCGTGGCAGTTGCAGCGGTTGTCGTCATCGCGGGACCGAGGCCAGGATCACGAACAACGACCGAGTCTCATGAGGAACGTACCCCGCAGAGCTAGGACGGCGATCTCAGATGTTTCAACCCGACCCAGACTCACAGCCAGACCCCAACAGGAGACGTCTGGAATCGGTCAAGATCGACAGGCTCTTCCTGTCACTGGGAAACAGCACGCGACGTCGCGTGCTGGGTCACATCGCTGCGAAGACATCTTCGGTAAGTGAAGTCGCTCGCGCGCTCGAACTATCGGATCAGGTCGCTTCTTACCATCTGCGCTATCTTCAAGGTGCCGGACTCGTTGAACGTTCCAGCCGCGGGTCAGCCGTCTTCTACGTTATTCGGCACGACACGTTCGCATGGCTGCGCCACTACGTCTCGACTTTGAACCCCGAGACACCAGATGCGAAAAACGGCCGCACCCGCTAACCCTGGCGCCGAGCCGACTCGACCGTCGTATAGTCGACACCAGTCTCAGCAGCCGACAACTCCCACAGACTTCGGGCCACGTTCACATCGGACGCCGACCGCGGCCAGCTGACCAACGCCGGACTCCCGCGCATACCGAACAAACCGCCTGGACCGATCCAGGCCGCGGGGGCAACCGAGGCAACCGCAGCCGCGATCACCGGCCGAGCACCGTCCTCAGGGGTTTGAGCAGCAACCCTCGTCCCCACAGCAAGAAGTCCATCTAGCAACGGCCGCTCGGTATGGCGTGCAATGCCAGTCGCCGCGAACCCGGGGTCAGCCGCTACAGCTAAGCGGCTCCCCGTGGCACTGAACCGGCGCTGTAGCTCTTGTGTGAAAAGAAGGCCCGCCAGCTTCGACTGGGCATATGCCCCCATAGGCGAGTAGCGGCGCCGGCGCCAGTGAGGATCGTCGAACGACACACGCCCAAACATGTGCGCCTTCGATACCACCGTTACCACACGGCCCGTTAGGTGGGGTGCTAGGAGATTCGTCAACGCGAAATGGCCGAGATGGTTCGTGCCTAGCTGCTTCTCGAATCCATCAACCGTGGTGGCCTGAGGGATCATCATCAATCCCGCGTTGTTGATCAAAACGTCGATCGGTCCACGCCACTCATCTGCGAACCGGCGAACCGACGAAAGATCCCCCAGATCGAGGTGACGAACCTCGGCCCCAGGTATCTGAGCAGCGAGTTCCCGGCCTCTAACCTGGTCACGCACAGCAAGGGTCACAGCGGCGCCCGCATCACCGATCCGGCGCGCGACCACCTTGCCAATACCCCCAGTCGCGCCGGTCAGAACAACCGATCGTCCAGCAAGCGAGGTCAGGTCACGATCATCAACAGCCAATGTCATGCACTAACGATCTCCACGCCAACACCCCTAGGTGTTACCTCCACCGTAAGTGGGGGGGAAGGCGAGCTTGAAACCCTCACAACAGATGACGACGCCCGCAGTAGGCGAGCGCGCACCGCTCCACAGAGAGGACCTTGGATGTATTCATTCCTGATGGCCGGGCCGCCCTTCTACGGACACGTCAACCCCGTACTCACAGTGATCAAAGAGCTTGTCCGAGACGGACACGAAGTTCGCTACATGACCGGACAGAGATTCGCCGAGGCAGTAACGAAAGCCGGAGCAACCCATGTTCCCCTCCCACCCGATGCCGACTTCGATGACCGGACACTCGCAGAGCAAGGACCACGCCTCAGCGGGCTCAAGGAGATTCGTGAGGACGTGATCAAGGCCTGCATCGATCCCGCCCGGTCACAATATGACGCACTCCGCGCAGAGATCGCAGAGCGGCCGGTAGACGTGGTCATGGCAGACCCCACCTTTTTCGGTGCAGCGTTACTCGCTGCTCACCCCGCACATGAGCGCCCCTTGATCATCGGTGGAGGAATCCTGCCGCTGATGCTGTCCTCGCGCTACGCCCCACCATTCGGGCTAGGTCGCCCCCCACTCACCGGAGGACTGAACGTCCCACGAAACGTACTCCTGAACACTCTCGTCCAAAAGGTCGGATTGAGGCGCGTACAGCAGGCCTACAGCGACGTGTACGAATCCGTGCACGGCCGTCGCCCTCCAGGATTCGCGTTCGACTGGTACGCCACAACCGATGCGATAGTGCAGTTCACCGTCCCCTCCTTCGAGTACGCTCGACCAGACGCCCCGGTAGGAATCCATTTCGCTGGACCAGCAAACCGGGTTTCACAAACGTCACGCGAACTCCCCGAGTGGTGGGAAGAACTCAAAGGCGACAGACCAGTCGTCGTCGCCACACAAGGCACCTATCGCAACATCGACCTGAGCGAGGTCATCTTCCCCGTCATCGAGGGCCTCAAGAACGAAGACGTCCTCGTTGTTGTGACGACTGGCGGTCGCCCCGTCGCCAACATTGGTCCACTGCCAGACAATGTACGAGCGGCGGAATTCCTCCCATACCACGAGCTTTTGCCACACGCCGACGCCTACGTCACTAACGGCGGTTACGGAGGCATCCACTTCGCCATGCAGTACGGCGTACCCATCGTCACCGCAGGAGACACCGAGGACAAGCCAGAATCATGCGCACGAGTCGAATGGACCGGTGTAGGGATCAACCTTCGAACGGGCCAGCCCAGCGCTGACACCATGCGCACATCGATTCAACACGTCCTCGCCGACCCGAAATTCGGCCACGCCGCCAGACAGCTCTCCAGAGAGATCAACGAACTTGCCGGCACAAACAAGGTAGTCGAGGTCGTGCAAGAACTCCTTCGGACACGAGTCACCAACATCGCCTCGAGGTGAGCTAACCATGGACGACCTGATCCGTGTCGCAATGAACGCGCGGCCCACCCTTGACTCTTCCGACCACGACAGCGTGATCGAAGCCCTCAACGAAGGACTGCTGGGACGCGGGCCCCAAGGCGAAGCCTTCGAGAAAGAACTTGGTGACTACCTCCAAGCACCTGATGTTGTCACCGTCGCTTCAGGGACCGTAGCCCTCCAACTGGCCCTGATGGCAGCAGGAGTTGGCCCTGGCGACGAGGTCGGGGTCCCCTCGTTCACATTCTGCGCAAGCATCCAGGCGATCATCGCGATCGGCGCTAAACCGATCTTCATCGATAATGCGCCCAGCTCGCTGGCCCTCGACGTAGACGACGTCCTACGCGCTCTGACGCCACAAACCCGCGCGGTCATGCCCGTCCACTACGCCGGACGGCATGTCGACCTAAGCCCGATCATGCCCGAACTCGACCGTCGTGGCGTTGCAGTCATTGCCGATGCAGCACACTCATTCGGATCAGTACGCGCCGACGGCTCACCGATGACCGCCGGGGCCGAATGGGTGTGCTTCAGTTTCGACGCCATCAAAAACATCACCTGCGGGGAAGGCGGCGCCATCATCCCCCCTAAGTCCCAATCAGGGGCGGCACCCCGATTGCTGAGGGCCCTCGGAGTAGATCGCGAGAACACCGACATCAGGCGGGGCGACTATATAGTAACCATGCACGGCATACGCGCTCACCTGGCAGAGATGAACGCCGCTCTAGGCCGATCACAACTCGCCCGCTTCGACCGCACCGCAGCTGATAGGCGCCGAGCATGGCATGAATACCGACGACGCCTGCAAGCCATCGAAGGTGCCAATATTTACGACGTCGACATCGATCACACAGTGCCGTTCAACTGCGCCGTGACTGTCGATCCTGCACTCCGTGATGATCTCGTCCAGGCCCTCAGGGCCCGCGGTATCGGAGTGGGTCGCCACTATCCCGTGAACCACCGCCAACCAGCGTTCCAGGTCTACGACACGCGTCCGCTTCCCAACGCGGAGTGGGCCGGCGCCGCCGTGCTCACCTTGCCGTTTGGTCCGGACATGACCCGGCAACAGATCACCATTGTGTGTGACGCTTTGGCACAGGAGCTCCTCGACCAGCAACACATCCGCTCGCGAGTCGCTTAAATTGCAATGACTGTAAGCGCCACGAGACGACCACGTGTCACGGTGCATACCCCCCAACACGAGAATCGGAGCGTGATCGAAATGCCGTACGACCCAGAAGTCGCCGATCGTGTCCGCGAAACGCTCGCTGACCGCGACAACGTTCGCGAAGTCAAGATGTTCGGCGGTCTGGCCTTCATGGTCGACGAGCGGATGGTGGTCTGCGTATCTGGCGGAGGATCTGACCTCCTGGTGCGGGTGTCTCCTGAAAGTGACGCCAAACACCTAAAACGAGCAGGTGCAGTCCGTGCAGAGATGGGGAAGGGCCGATCCATGGGTGAAGGATGGATCACCGTGGACAAGAAGGCGTTGGCCAAGGCCAAAGACCTCGACTACTGGATCCAAGCAGCAATGAGCTTTCACGCCGAAGGGTCTGGAAAGAAGAAGAAGCGGAAGTAGCGGCGCTGACGGTCCGAGCCCAGCAGAAGATGACGCCCGGGTGCACCTAGCTAGGTCAGCCCCGCACCACCAGGCCTCGGCCCTTCGCGCATCGTTAGGACGAGAGACGACCCCACAGACCCGTACCGCTACTCAATCAAACAGAACGCACGGACTGGCCATCCTCAAGATCGAGGATGGCCAGCCCGGCGAGTACGGCCGACCTCGAGATGGCTACTGAACGAAGCGCAGCCTGTAGGTCCCCTGTGAGTCATCAGAGTTGTTGGTCTTCGTGAACTGACCGCGAATGCCCATATACGATCCTGTTCCTCCCAAAATCGCAGCGGGCTCGACATCATCGTCAAGGGGTCCAGTCGAGACATAAATGTCACCCTTGGCAAGGTGGATAATCCCGTCACACAGGAAATTCTCCTGTACAACAGTGCACGTGTAGTCCGCGGATCCCTTCACACGGCCAGTGATCTTCTTGGAGAACTGCACGGTGTCTCCCGACGAAGTCCCCTCCGGGGCGACGTCGTTGAAATGGGCGTGCACCCGGGTCCAAGACAGGTCCAGGTGCTGCACCCGACCCGACCCAAGACTGGATTCAGATGAGGAATCGTTGGACTCGGCTGGTTCTTCAGACGGGGCTGCAGTAGCAAAAGTTGTGGACAGCGCGAACAGTGCAATACCAGAGACTACGGCGGTCGCCGCTCGCAAGCGACGTGGGACAGTACGCATTTGGCTCCTTCAGTAACCAAGGGGTGGAGACTGCAAGCTAAGAGCCGCTGATGCCGATCTCCTTACACTCCCTGCAAGCGGTACGGATCATGTCGAGAGACCATGGAGCATGGACCTTTTCGAGGAGATTGCTGACGAGAGAGTCACTCTGGCGGATCAACTCGCCGCGTTGACGACCGCGCAGCAGGCAACCCAGAGCCTGTGCGACGCATGGACCGTCCGTGACGTAGTCGCGCACCTGGTCATGCCGATGGAAGTCCCCATCTACAAGTTCGTGATCGCGATGCTGATGGCAGGTGGCAACTTCGATCGAGCGAACCAGCGCTTGACAGCACAGCAGGCCTCACGCCCCTTCAATGAACTCGTGGAGATCTTGAAAGCCAAAGCAAGCGTCAAGTTCACGCCACCTGGAGAAGGCCCTGAAGCGCCCCTCACCGACGTGATTATCCACGGCCTCGACATTCGTCGGCCGCTGCAGCTGCCCTACAAAGCACCCGAGCAGCGCCTGATCGTTGTCCTCAACTCCTTGATGAACGCGCCCAAAGGAATCGTCCCGCGCGGCACACTCGAAGGCCTGCGATTTCAGACCACCGACCTCGACTGGAGCCACGGATCTGGCCCGTCGGTCACCGGCACTTCCGATTCACTCTTGCTCGCCCTGACCGGACGGCGTGTAGGACTAGATGGTCTCAGCGGCGATGGCGTGCCGACGGTCACTGCCCGAATCTCAGGGGAGGAGGTCAGCAGCCGGCCTTGACCGGAACCGTGCCACACGGCCCAGTACGCCCTCGGCTGGCGCCACGAGACCGGAGCCCAATTGGGACCGATCGGTCTTGTTCACAACCATGCGGCCTAGAGTCGTGCTGTGACCGATCTGAAGGCCGTCGCACGGGCCGCTCGCGAGTTCGCTGAAGACCGCGACTGGGAACAGTTCCACACTCCGAAAAATCTGACGATGGCGCTGGCAGGCGAAGCTGGCGAGCTAGCAGCCGAGCTCCAATGGTTAACTGACGCCGAAGCGTGGGCTGCAACCACAACCACCGGGGCCGCACAAGATCGGTTCGCTGCCGAGATGGCCAACGTGTTGATATATCTACTACGCCTCAGTGACATCACCGGCATCGACTTGCTCGCCGCAGCTCAGACCAAGCTCGCGACCAACGCTGAACGGTATCCCGTAGAACTCTCACGCGGCACCGCCGCCAAATACACCGACCTGAACTAGCGGGCGGCGACCAGGCCAAAGAGACGCCACGCCACTGGCAGTCACCATGGGGTTGACCCTGTTTGACGGACACCTTGTTGGCGGGCCTGCGGGTCTGCCGGAGAGGATGTCTGTTATGGCGTCGAAGAAGCGGAAGTCGTAT